>NZ_JAWHOP010000028.1:9798-66267 GCF_032586995.1 Pseudomonas syringae group sp. J248-6
TAATCCCAACTGTCGTGCCGAAGCTCTTCAGCCATCGTGCGATGCTCCGCGTCGCATGCCGTTCTGGACGCTCCGCGTCCTCTCCTGAATAAGCGGTGTGGCGTAAATCCATGACGCAGAGCGTCACGAACGGCATTCCCATGCTGGAGCGTGCGGAACGATAATCCAACTGTCGTGCCGAAGCTCTTCAGCCATCGTGCGACGCTCCCGCGTCCGATCTTGCATTTGCGGTGCGGATTTATGACACTTTTATTTCAATGAATCCCACCCTGTGCGATGCTGGCGCCAAGGCTAATAGCCGACTAAAAGCTTAGTAGAGCGTTACACCCTTTCCCCGCTCGCTACATGCACATCTTTCAATTCATCGCCTGAACGGGCAAACCTCAGGGGGCTTTCAGCATGCTGACCCTGCTCGATTTGCTATCTGCCGTCGCCCTGCTGATCTGGGGCACGCATATCGTGCGCACTGGCATCCTTCGTGTTTACGGTGCACAACTTCGTCGTTTACTCAGCCAGAACATGTCCAAGCGACCACTGGCGTTCATCGCCGGCATTCTGGTGACAGCCATGGTGCAGAGCAGCAATGCCACTGCCATGCTGGTGACCTCATTTGTCGGCCAGGGGCTGATGACGCTGACACCGGCGCTGGTGATCATGCTCGGCGCCGATGTCGGCACGGCATTGATGTCCCGCGTGCTGACGTTCGATCTGTCGTGGCTGTCGCCGTTGCTGATTTTCCTTGGCGTGGTGTTCTTTCTGTCGCGCAAGCAGACCCGTGCCGGTCAGTTGGGGCGGGTCGGTATCGGCCTGGGCCTGATCGTGCTGGCGCTGCAATTGATCGTCGCAGCGGCTGCACCGATCACCCAGGCGGCCGGGGTCAAGGTGTTGTTTGCCTCGTTGACCGGCGACCTTCTGCTGGATGCGCTGGTCGGTGCCATGTTTGCGCTGATCTCCTATTCCAGCCTCGCGGCAGTTCTGCTGACGGCCACCTTGGCGGGCACGGAAGTCATTGGTCTGCCAGTGGCGATCGGCCTGGTGATCGGTGCCAATATCGGCAGTGGTCTGCTGGCGTTTCTCAGCACCAGCATGCAGAACGTTGCTGGTCGGCAAGTCGCGTTGGGCAGCCTGCTGTACAAACTGTTCGGCCTGTTGCTGATCATTCCGGTGCTCGACCCGCTGGTTGCCTGGATCGACACGCTGGGCTTTCGTCCGCAGGAGTTGGTGATCGGCTTTCACCTGATCTACAACACGTTGCGCTGCCTGATCATGCTGCCTACCGTCGGCCCGATGGCGCGGTTGTGCGCGGCCTTGCTGCCGCAGCAGAACGAGGTCGGTGGCCTGGCCAAACCTCGCCATCTGGACCTGACCGCATTGTCGACGCCCAGCCTGGCACTGGCCAACGCGGTGCGCGAAACCCTGCGCATGGGCGACTTGATCGAGAGCATGCTGGGCTCGATGCTCGCGGTGCTGCGCGGCACGCAGACGGCGGTCACTCAGGAAGTGCGGAGTCTCAACGATGACGTGGAAGTGCTCTATAGCGCGATCAAGCTTTACCTGGCGCAGATGCCGCGTGAAGACCTCGGCGAGCACGACAACCGACGCTGGGCCGAGATCATCGAGCTGACCATCAATCTGGAACTGGCCAGTGGCCTGATCGAACGCATGCTGCGCAAGATCCAGCAGCAGAAGACCTCGCACCGCCGCTCATTCTCGGAAGTCGGCCTGGAAGAACTCGCCGATCTGCATATCCAGTTGCAGTCGAACCTGCGTCTGGGGCTCTCGGTGTTCCTCAGCGGTGACGAGGAAAGCGCGCGTCAATTACTGCGTGAAAAACGCCGTTTTCGAGCCCAGGAACGCCGTCTGGCGCATGCTCACGTCAGCCGCCTGCGGCAGAAGGTTGTGCAGAGTATCGAGACCAGTTCGCTGCACCTGGAACTGATTGCCGACATGAAACGCCTGAACTCGCTGTTTTGCAGCAGCGCTTATGTGGTACTGGAAACGGCCGACACCGGGGCCTTGTCGAGCGAGAGCGAGCCCGAACGATCACTATGAACGTAAGGGCCGAGGTGAAGTCTGTTAAACATACCGGCCCGCCAGGAAAGCTGTTTTATGCGTTGCCTGCTGTTCGCTTGTCTGCTCCTCGGTTCACTCCCTTCGTTTGCCCTTGACCGCCTTCAGGTCGAGGGCTATCTGCTGCCCAATGGTTTGCAAGTCCTTCTCAAGCCCGGTTCCGAAAAGGGTCACGTCGCCATCCGCCTGGTGGTAGGCATCGGTTTCGATGACTTCCCCTGTCAGGACAAGGAGCTGCCGCACCTGCTGGAACACTTGCTGTTCAGCGGCGTGGATGACAGCGGTGAAGGGGGGCTGGAGGAGCGCATGCAGGCACTGGGCGGCGAGTGGAACGCCTTCACCAGCAACGCCGATACCACCTTCGTGATTGAAGCGCCTGCGCGCAACCAGCGCAAGGTGCTCGACCTGCTGCTGGAGATCATGACCAGAACCGAGCTCAGCCAGGCACGACTGGACGGCGTCAAACGCGTTGTAGAGCGCGAAGACGGCGGGCACTTTTCACACCTGCAGCGCCTGCTTGACCGGCGTGACTCGGGGCGCAGCGCCAGCAGTCAACTGGCGGTGGAGCTGGGCCTCAAATGCGCCGAGCGTCCTGAAGTGGATGGTATCAAGCTGGGCCATATCGAAGACGTCTTCGCCAACTGGTACGCGCCCAATAACATGACGCTGATCGTGGTTGGCGATCTGGACAAGCTGTTGCCGGCCTATCTGGAGCGCACTTACGGCAAACTGGCACCCACCGACCCCATCGATCACCCGCCGCTGGCGCAAAGCACGGGTTCAGCCGAGCCGCGACGCGAGCTTGAGCGCGGCGGGCTGGGCGAGAGTGTCAAGCTGCACCTGATCTACCCCGAGCCACAGCTCGACGACCAGCACGACGAAACCTGGGAGCTGGTCAAAGCCTATCTTGACTGGACGCTCTACACTGAGCTGCGTCTGAAACATAGCTTGTCGTACGGTCCTTCTGCCGAGCGGGAAGTGTTCGGCGATGTCGGGTTTTTGAGCCTGAATGCCGATGTCGAACGTGACGATGCCGATGAAGCCGAGCAGGACATCCGCAATATGGTCGAGCGCCTGCAAAAAGAAGGCATGCAGCCCGCTACATTTGCGCGGTTGCAACAGCTCGCCATCGACCGGCAATCGTGGGCCACACAGGGCAATAGTGCGCTGGCCGACTATTATTGGAGCGCGCTAAATGATTACGAAAACGGGCGCTTTGAGGACCCGGCCAAACGCATCAAGGCGGTGAAACTGGAGACAGCCAGTCAGGCCATGCGCCAGCTGCTCGCCCAGCCGGGCTACATGCGAATTGAAAAGCCTCTGTTCAGTTATGACGGCCTGTATTGGCTGATTGGCGGGGTGCTGGGCCTGATAGCCTTGTTGGCCGTGTGGCGCTGGCGTGTACGCAATAAATAGAATTCTGACGCCGAACTGCATTGGTGGTGTTGGCTGCGCGCCGCGCTTGTTACGCTGCGCGGTTTTTTGTATGAACAGAACCGAGTGACCCCTCCGATGCTTGACGTGAATCGCTATGTGACACCCGTGCTCAACTTGATGCAGCGCTACCCGGGGCTCATTGCAGCGTTTGGTTTCGTTTCCGGTATCGCCAGTTTCATTCTGGTCGATCGCCAGGCAGGACTGGCCACCTGGATTGCCGTGGTGATGCTGATCAGCTGGCTGTGGCTGATGGTCGAAAACACCATGGTCGGGCTGCTCAACAAGGCGCTGGGCCGCGAGATTCCGCAGGGTTTGCTGCGCTACGGCACGCAGATGATCCATCAGGAAAGCCTGTTTTTCGTGTTGCCGTTCTTTTTCATCACCACCACCTGGAACAGTGGTCAGGCGGTATTCACTGCGGTGCTCGGCGCCGCCGGGCTGATCTCGATCATCGACCCTCTCTACTACAAGTGGCTTGCGCCCAGACGCTGGCTGTTCATGACGTTGCACACTCTGACACTGTTCGCGGCACTGCTGACCGCGCTGCCGATCATCCTGCACCTGACCACCGCCGAGAGTTACAAACTGGCGCTGGGCGTGGCGATGCTGCTGTCGGCACCCAGCCTGATGTCGAACTTCCCGCTCAACACCTGGCGCAGCGCACTGGCCGTGATCAGCATCATCCTGGCCATCGGCGCGGCGGGCTGGTTGCTGCGCTCCTGGGTGCCGCCTGCGACGCTCTGGTTGACCGAAGTGGCGGTCAGCCCGGACTTTGATAACAAGAACCGCACACCGGGCGACAGTATTTCGCTGATCAGCGCCAAACAGCTGCGCAACGGCGGCCTGTATGCGTACACCGCCATCAATGCGCCGCGCGGTCTGGATGAGCGTATCTACCATGTGTGGTGGCATGAAGGCGAAGAGATGGACCGCATCGCGCTGGATATCCACGGCGGCCGCAAGGAAGGCTATCGCGCCTGGACACGCAAACAGAACTTCCCGGAGGACGTGACAGGGCGTTGGCAGGTGAGGGTGCTGACCGAGGACGGCCAGATGATCGGCGTGCTGCGCTTTGTGGTCACCGACAACGATCAACCGGCCGTTAAACGACCTACCGGGCGGATAATCAAACTCAAGCCGGGCGGCGACTCGGCTGAAGAAACCACACCTGAATCTGCACCCGCCGATCAGGCGAAGCAGGAAAAGCGGGAGGCAGCGCCTGCCGAGTCGGCACCTGCTGAATCTGCACCTCAGGCTCCGGCGCAGTGAGCCGTCAGGAAGCAGTCGCGCCGAAGAACCAGTAGCAGACGAAGATCGCGGCCACCACACCGGCAAACTCGGCCAGCAGTGCGCAACCCACTGCATGGCGAGCGCGCTGAATGCCCACAGCGCCAAAGTACACCGCTAGCACGTAGAACGTGGTTTCGGTGCTGCCCTGAATCGTTGCGGCGGCCAAGGCTGCGAAGCTGTCGACACCCTGGGTCTGCATGGTTTCGATCAACAGTGCCCGGGCGGCGCTGCCGGAGAAGGGTTTGACCATCGCGGTCGGCAACGCATCGACGAAGCGTGTATCCAGCCCCAGCCACTGCACCACATGCCGAATGCCTTCCAGGCCAAAGTCCAGCGCGCCGGATGCGCGCAGCACACCCACTGCGCAGAGCATGGCGACCAGATAAGGCAACAGGCTTTTGGCGACGTCGAAGCCTTCCTTCGCACCTTCGACAAAGGCCTCATAGACCAGCACCTTGCGTAACGTGCCGATGATCAGAAACATCATAATCAGGCCGAACAGCGTGAGGTTACCCAGAATGGACGACAGGCCCGCCAGCGCAGCCGCCGACAGCGTGCCGAGAAAGGCCATGAAGGTGCCCAGCAGCAGGGCGCCGGGGATGAGGTAGGCGAGCACCACCGGGTCCCACAGACGCAGACGCTGCATGAGCGCGACCGACAGCAGGCCGACGATGGTCGAGACGCTGGTAGCCAGCAGAATCGGCAGAAATACCAGGGTAGGGTCGGGAGCACCCTGCTGGGCGCGGTACATGAAGATAGTTACCGGCAGCAGCGTCAGCGAGGAGGCGTTGAGCACCAGAAACAGGATCTGCGCGTTACTGGCGGTGGTCTTGCTCGGGTTGAGTTCCTGCAGCGAACGCATGGCCTTCAGACCGATAGGCGTGGCGGCGTTGTCGAGCCCTAGCGCATTGGCGGCGAAGTTGAGGGTAATCAGCCCGAGTGCCGGGTGGCCGGGCGGCACTTCCGGCATCAGGCGCAGAAACAGCGGACCGAGAACCTTGGCCAGCCAGTCGACGATGCCCGCCTTCTCGGCGATGCGCAAAAAGCCCAGCCACAGCGTCAGTGTGCCGAACAGCAGCACCATGACCTCGACCGACAGTTTGGCCATGGCAAAGATACTTTCGACCATCGCCGCAAAAATGCCGGCGTTGCCGCCCACCAGCCACTGCACCAGCGCGGAAATCGTCGCCACGACAAAAAAACCAAGCCACAGGCCATTGAGCATCGGATAAGTCCCTCACAAGATGCGGCGATGATAGCGGCGGGGTGCGCTGGAGGGAAATCGGCGGAGGCCGTACGGCGCAATCAAGAGCGGACGCAGAGCGTCCAGAACGGCATGCGACGCAGAGCGTCGCACGATAGTTGCGATTATCGTTCCTCACGCTCCAGCGTGGGAATGCCGTGGGTGACGCTCCGCGTCACAAATCTGAGAGGCGCCGCATACTCAAGATCGGACGCGGATCGTCCAGAACGGCATGCGACGCGGAGCGTCGCACGGTAGTTGAATGGTCGTTCCTCACGCTCCAGCGTGGGAATGCAGTGGGTGACGCTCTGCGTCACAAATCTGCGCTGCGCCGCACACTCAAGAGCGGACGCGGAGCGTCCAGAACGGCATGCGACGCAGAGCGTCGCACGATAGTTGAATGGTCGTTCCTCAGGCTAAAGGAATGCCTTGGTTGTATTCAGCGCCCGGCCAGCAGTTCCTGACCGCGGACCACGGCGGTGCGGACCTGTTCGGGTGCGGTGCCGCCGATGTGGTTACGGGCGTTGACCGAGCCTTCCAGGGTCAGCACGGCAAACACGTCCTGCTCGATCTGATTGCTGAACTGACGCAGTTCTTCCAGGCTCATTTCTGCCAGGTCCTTGCCGGTTTCCACACCATATTTCACGGCATGGCCGACGATTTCGTGGCAGTCACGGAACGGCAGACCACGACGGACCAAATAGTCGGCCAGATCGGTCGCGGTCGAGAACCCGCGCAGCGCCGCTTCACGCATGATGGCGTGCTTCGGTTTGATTGCCGGGATCATGTCGGCGAACGCACGCAACGAGTCACGCAGGGTGTCGGCGGCATCGAACAGCGGTTCCTTGTCTTCCTGATTGTCCTTGTTGTAGGCCAGAGGCTGGCCTTTCATCAGGGTCAGCAGGCCCATCAGGGCACCGAACACGCGGCCGCTCTTGCCGCGTACCAGCTCAGGCACATCGGGGTTTTTCTTCTGCGGCATGATCGAGCTGCCGGTACAGAAGCGATCCGGCAGATCAATGAACTGGAACTGCGCACTGGTCCAGAGCACTAGCTCTTCGGAGAAGCGCGACAAGTGCATCATCGCGATGGACGCCGCCGAGCAGAATTCGATAGCGAAGTCGCGATCCGAGACGCCGTCCAGCGAGTTACCGCCCACGACGTCGAAGCCCAGCAGTTTGCAGGTCAGTTCGCGGTCGATCGGGTAGGTGGTGCCTGCCAGCGCAGCGCTGCCCAGAGGCATGCGGTTGAGACGCTTGCGGCAGTCGACCAGACGCTCGTAGTCGCGGCTGAGCATTTCGAACCATGCCAGCATATGATGACCGAATGTAACGGGCTGGGCGGTCTGCAAATGGGTGAAACCGGGCATGATGGTTTCAGCTTCGCGCTCGGCCTGGCCCAGCAGGCCTTGCTGCAGACGCGTGATTTCGCTCAGGATCAGGTCGATTTCGTCGCGCAGCCACAGACGGATATCGGTGGCGACCTGATCGTTGCGGCTGCGACCGGTGTGCAGCTTCTTGCCGGTGATACCGATGCGATCGGTCAGGCGTGCTTCAATGTTCATGTGCACGTCTTCCAGATCGACGCGCCACTCGAACTGGCCGGCCTCGATCTCGGCCTGGATGGTGTTCAGGCCGTCAACGATGGTGTCACGCTCGGCGTCGGTCAGAACGCCCACCTTGGCCAGCATCGTGGCGTGGGCAATGGAGCCCATGATGTCGTGGCGATACAGACGTTGATCGAAGGTGACGGAGGCAGTGAAACGCGCGACAAACGCGTCGACGGGTTCACTGAAGCGGCCGCCCCAGGACTGATTGGTCTTGTCGGTGCTCATGGATTCGCTCGTTGCTAACAGAAAGTGGCGTGCCCGTTACCTGGCACAAGGGCGATTGCGATGATAACAGGGTTGATGCATTTTTATCCCCGGACAGCTTGCCGCTGACGAGGCCAGGGCAGAGACTGGAGGCATGCGAATCGAACCTGTGAAACACGATGCCCGGCCTGTGCCCGGCAAAGACTTTTTCCTCCCCGAACTGTGCCTGCCGCAGGCATTGCTGGTGCTTGTCGTTCTGGCGGAGCTGCTGGTGCTGGTTCTGGTGCTGGTAGAACCGATGCGTACCGGCTTCGACTGGGTACGTCTGGCGCTGATGTCGCTGTTCGTGCAATGGATCGTACTGCTCTCCGCAGCGCTGCTGTGTGGTTTGCGACCCTGGCTGGCGCGCCTGACACCGGGGCTGGCAGGCATGCTCAGCTGCCTGCTGGTGGTCGGCCTGACGTTGCTGTGCACAGCCGTCACCGATGTCTGTCAGCTCACCGGACGGATCTCGATCGGCGGGATGGTCGAGCGCTACCTGCGCTACTCGACCATCGCGTTGATCATGTCCGCCCTGATGCTGCGCTATTTCTATCTGCAGAGTCAGTGGCGCAAGCAGCAACAAGGCGAGCTGCGCGCCAGGATCGAATCGCTGCAGGCGCGGATCCGCCCGCACTTTCTGTTCAATACCCTCAACAGCATTGCCAGCCTGGTTGCCAGCAACCCGGTCAAGGCAGAGCAGGCGGTACTCGACCTTTCAGACCTGTTTCGCGCCAGTCTGGCCAAGCCCGGCAGCCTGGTAACGTGGGGCGAGGAGCTGGCATTGGCAAAACGATATTTATCGATTGAGCAATATCGTCTTGGCGAGCGTCTACAGTTGGACTGGAGGGTGAGTGCAATTCCCGATGACTTGCCGATTCCCCAGCTAACCTTGCAGCCATTACTTGAAAACGCTTTGATTTATGGCATTGCTCCGCGAGTCGAGGGGGGCGTTGTAACGGTCGAAGCGAACTATGAAGGGGGAGAGTTCATATTGAGCGTCAGTAATCCCTATGAAGAAGTTGCCAATCGGCAGACTTCCAACGGTACTCAGCAGGCTCTGACGAATATAGGCGCACGTATTGCGGCACTTTTTGGCCCGCATGCCAGTCTGAGCGTGGAGCGCCGTGACGGTCGTCACTACACCTGTCTACGCTATCCTTGTGCGAGACTCACGCAGGAAGCCAGAGCTATATGAATGTCCTGATCGTTGATGACGAACCCCTGGCCCGCGAGCGATTGAGCCGCATGGTCAATGAGATTGAGGGTTATCGAGTACTGGAACCCAGCGCCTCCAATGGTGAAGAAGCCTTGGCGCTGATTGAAACTCACAAACCGGACGTGGTGCTGCTCGATATCCGCATGCCGGGTCTCGATGGCCTGCAGGTTGCAGCGCGCCTGTGCGAGCGGGAAGCGCCGCCTGCGGTCGTGTTTTGCACTGCCCACGATGAATTCGCCCTGGAAGCTTTCCAGGTCAGTGCAGTCGGCTATCTGGTCAAGCCTGTGCGCTCCGAGCACCTCGTCGAAGCATTGAGGAAAGCCGAGCGGCCAAACCGCGTGCAACTGGCGGCGTTGACCCGTCCGGCTGCAGAAAGCGGATCGGGCCCGCGCAGCCATATCAGCGCGCGGACCCGCAAAGGTATCGAGCTGATTCCACTTGACCAGGTTATCTACTTCATCGCCGATCATAAGTACGTGACCTTGCGTCATGAGGGTGGCGAAGTGCTGCTGGACGAGCCGCTCAAGGCGCTGGAAGACGAATTCGGCGACCGTTTCGTGCGCATTCACCGCAATGCACTGGTGGCCCGCGAGCGAATAGAACGGTTGCAGCGCACGCCGCTGGGGCATTTTCAGCTGTTTCTCAGAGGGCTTAATGGCGATGCGTTGATCGTCAGTCGCCGCCATGTAGCCGGTGTACGCAAGATGATGCAGCAGCTCTAGAGCTCCCCGCTCTGGAGCCTGGGCATCAAAACCGAGTCACGGAACTGGTCGGTTTTTCAGATCTGTGTGTTCTCCGGTTTGTCTGCGGGGCACCGTCCTGCCCCCTCAGCCGCTGGCCGATTCGGTGATCGAAGTCAGTGGGCTGACGCAAGTTTTCAGTCGGCGCTGAAGCCACCCTGGCTGAGCTGTTATTATCCGTCGCATTCACTCAGTACGGATTGTTCAATGTCCTCTCGCGAAATCCGCATCGCCACGCGCAAAAGTGCGCTGGCACTCTGGCAGGCAGAATACGTAAAGGCCCGTCTCGAACAGGCTCATCCCGGCCTGCTCGTGACGCTGGTGCCCATGGTCAGCCGTGGTGACAAGCTGCTCGACTCCCCACTGTCGAAAATCGGCGGCAAGGGTCTGTTCGTCAAGGAGCTGGAAACAGCGCTTCTGGAAGACAACGCCGATATCGCCGTGCATTCGATGAAAGACGTGCCGATGGATTTTCCACAAGGCCTGGGCCTGTTCTGCATCTGCGAGCGTGAAGACCCACGCGATGCGTTCGTGTCCAACACCTTTGCCAGCCTGGACGAACTGCCAGCCGGCAGCATCGTCGGCACCTCCAGCCTGCGCCGTCAGGCGCAATTGCTGGCGCGTCGTCCCGATCTGCAGATCCGCTTCCTGCGTGGCAACGTCAATACGCGCCTGGCCAAGCTCGATGCCGGCGAGTACGACGCCATCATTCTTGCCGCCGCGGGCCTGATCCGCCTGGGCTTTGAAAATCGTATCACCTCGGCAATCAGCGTTGACGACAGCCTGCCAGCGGGCGGCCAGGGTGCGGTGGGTATCGAATGCCGCAGCGTTGATGCCGAAATTCATGCCTTGCTTGCCCCCCTGCATCACGAAGACACCGCCGTGCGCGTGATTGCCGAACGCTCGCTGAACAAGCACCTCAACGGTGGCTGCCAGGTGCCTATCGCCTGTTATGCCGTGCTGGAAGGCGATGACGTCTGGTTGCGCGGGCTGGTGGGCGACCCGTCCGGGAGTGTATTGCTGCACGCCGAAGCCCGCGCGCCACAGACATCCGCCCAGGCGCTGGGTGTGCAGGTGGCCGAAGCACTGCTGGCGCAGGGTGCCGCCGACATTCTGAAAGCGGTGTATGGCGAGGCCAACAACGAATGAACACCTGGCGCCTGTTGCTGACCCGCCCGGCCGAAGAATCGGCAGCGCTGGCAAACGTGCTGGCCGAGGCCGGTATCTTCAGCAGCAGCCTGCCTTTGCTCGAGACCGAGCCATTGCCCTTGACGCCTGCACAGCGTTCGATCATTTTCGAGCTGCTCAATTATTGTGCAGTGATCGTGGTCAGCAAACCTGCGGCGCGGCTGGCCATCGAGCTGATCGACGAAGTGTGGCCACAGCCACCCATGCAACCCTGGTTCAGTGTGGGTTCAGCAACCGGGCAGATACTGCTTGATTACGGGCTCGATGCGAGCTGGCCGGAGCAGGGCGATGACAGCGAAGCCTTGCTTGAGCTGCCACGTTTGAAACAGGCGATTGCCGTACCGGGAAGCCGTGTGCTGATCATGCGCGGTGACGAAGGACGCGAACTGTTGGCCGAGCAATTGCGCGAGTTGGGGGTGGGAGTTGATTACCTGCCGTTGTATCGTCGCTACCTGCCGCAGCATGCCCCCGACGCCCTGCCGCAACGTGTTGCGGTGGAACGCTTGAACGGGCTGGTGGTCAGCAGTGGGCAGGGTTTTGAACATTTGCTTCAGCTGGCGGGTGATTCATGGCCGGACCTGGCCGATTTGCCACTGTTCGTACCAAGCCCCCGGGTTGCCAGCATTGCGCAGGCAGCTGGAGCCCGGACCGTTATTGATTGTCGTGGCGCCAGCGCCACGGCATTGCTGGCAGCGTTGCGGGATCAACCTCAGCCTGCCGTCAAGGCGTAATGATCGACACTTGTCGTTTACGCTATTACGCCAAAATGCAAAGGATGGGATACGTGAGCGAAACAGCCTTGCCTAAAGACGATGAATCGGTTTTGAAAACGCCTGCACCCAAGCCTGACCCAGTACGTGCCGAGCGCACCGGCAGCCGCAGCAGTGGCCTGGTATTCCTGGCCTTGCTGCTGGGTATCGCGGGTGTCGCGGTCGCAGGCTGGGGGGTCTGGCAACTGCGCATGCTGCAAGCAGGCCACCAGCAGCAGCGCGGCCAGGTTGAAGACATCGCCGAGCAGACGCTGGTACTGGCTCAGAATGATCAGCAACTGAGCGCACGCCTCGCGCAATTCCCGCCTGCCGATCAGTTGGCAGACAGCAGACGTCTGGTCGCGCAATTGCAGGGCGATCAGCAGCGCCTCAGCCAGCGACTCGAAACCGTGCTGGGCGCGAGCCGCAAGGACTGGCGCCTGGCCGAGGCCGAGCATCTGCTGCGTCTGGCCAGCCTGCGTCTTTCAGCACTGCAGGACATCAACAGTGCTCAGGCGCTGGTTCAGGGTGCCGACGAAATTCTGCGTGAGCAGGACGATCCCGGCTCCTTTGCGGCCCGCGAGCAACTGGCCAAGAGCCTTGCCGCCTTGCGCAGCGTTGAGCAGCCAGACCGCACCGGACTGTTCCTGCAACTGGCCGCCCTCCGCGAACAGGCTGAGCAGCTCAACAAGCTGGCACCTGAATACGAAGACAAGGGCGAGTCTCTTCTGGGCCTGACCGCCGACAAGACTGAACAAAGCCGGTGGACGCAGTGGTGGGACGAAATTTCCCACTACTTCCGTATCGATTTCAACGCCGACAAGGATATCCGCCCGGTATTGGCAGGCCAGAGCCTTTCCCAAGTGCGCCTTGCCCTGAGCCTGGCGCTGGAGCAGGCGCAATGGGCGGCGCTCAACGGTGAGCCGCAGGTCTACACCAAGGCCATTACCGAAGCGCAGAGCGTTCTGAAGGCCAACTTCGATCAGGACGACCCACAGAGTAAAGTGCTCGGCCAAGGGCTTGAGGCTCTGGCCAAACAGCCCGTATCGGTCAAGACCCCTGATCTGGCGCAGAGCCTTAGCTCGGTGCAGGCTTACCTTGAACGCCGTCATGCCGCGGGCCAGCCAGCCGAGGCGCAACAGGGGACCAGCCGATGAAGCGCTTTTATGTGCTGTTATTCATCGCTATCGCCGCCGCGGCGCTGATTGGTGTCGCCATCGCCGAGCATTCCGGCTACGTGCTGATCGCCTATCAGAACTTCCGCTATGAATCGAGCCTGTGGGCAACGCTGGCGCTGCTGGTCGCAGTTCTGCTGGTGATCGCCCTTCTGCGGCTGGTCATCACGCTGCTGACGACATCAGGCCGCGTGGTCAACCCATGGTCGCGTCGTAACCGCCGTCGCCGTGTGCAACTGGCTATCGAGCATGGCCAGATGGACCTTGCCGAGGGACGCTGGGCCAGCGCACAACGTCATCTGCAACGGGCGGCGGAAGCCGATGCCCATCCACTGCTTTACTACATTGGTGCCGCCCGCGCGGCCAATGAGCAGGGGCGTTACGAAGACTGCGATGCCTTGCTGGAGCGTGCGCTGGAGCGTCAGCCACAAGCCGAACTGGCAATTGCCCTGAATCACGCTCAACTGCAACAGGATCGTGGCGACACCGAAGGTGCGCTCACCACGCTGCTGGCAATGAAAGAGCGTCATCCACATAACCCTCAGGTGCTTCGCCAGTTGCAGCGTCTGTATCAGCAACGTGGCGACTGGTCCGATGTTGTTCGTCTGATGCCGGAGCTGCGCAAGGACAAGGTCCTGCCAGCCAAGGAGCTTGCCGAGCTGGAACGCCGCGCCTGGGGCGAGAACCTGACCCTGGCGGCGTACCGCGATGGTATCGAAGGCTCACCCACCGGGCTGCCATCGCTGGAAAGCGCCTGGCAAGGACTCGCCTCCGCACAGCGTCAGGAGCCGCAACTGGTGCTGGCGTATGCCGATCAATTGCGTCGTCTGGGCGCCGAAGCACAGGCTGAAGAAGTGCTGCGTAGCGCCCTCAAGCGCGAATACAACAGCCATCTGGCGCGTCTGTATGGCCTGGTGCGCGGCAGCGATCCGCTGAAACAACTGCAAACGGCAGAAGGCTGGCTCAAGCACCATCCTGCCGATCCAAGCCTGTTGCTGAGCCTGGGGCGTATCTGCCTGCAAGGCCGACTGTGGGGCAAGGCGCGGGATTATCTGGAGAGCAGCCTGCGTCTGGAACGCAACCCCGAGACCTGCGCAGAGCTGGCTCGTCTGCTGGCCCAACTGGGTGAGACGGATCGCAGCAATACGCTGTTTCAGGAAGGCCTGGGCCTGCTCGACGAGCGCTTCCTGTCGCGCCCTGTGCCTACGCTGACCAAAGCATAAAGCTGTCGGAGAGCCCCGTGAGAGGGCTCTCCATGCTGTCTCGGCGACAACAGAAACCAGTTCGTGAGAATCTTCCTACGCCGATGTGTAAAAGAACCACGTAGTAGTGTGTTTGTTTTCCCAGATAAACAGCGAAGTATCCGCACGCCGCCACCTTGAATGCGCCGCACCCTTTCCTCTACCGTAATCGCCTCGTCCTTTGTTACGGATTTGCCATGTATCTGGCTCGCACACGCTTCCTGTTTTTCCTGGCATCGCTGGCCTGTGCATCAATCATTGGCACCGCCTTTTATCTGCAGCAAACCTTCGGCCTCGACCCTTGCGTCCTTTGCCTGATACAACGCGCGGCAATCATCGCCTGCGGTGTGTTGGCATTGTGCGCTGCCTGCCACGCTCCCGGCCCGACAGGCATGCGGCGCTACAGCCTGGGCTTTCTGCTGATCGCGCTGACAGGGCTTGTTACGGCAGGCGCTCAGGTATGGCTGCAAACCGCCTCGGCAGATCAATTGATACCTTTCATTACCAGACTGGAGCATCTGTTAAGCCTGCTCTCACTGGACATGTGCATTGACCGGCTGCGAAGCGATGCAATGTTTTGCGCAGAAATCACCTGGACCCTGTTCGGTATAAGCCTGCCGGAGTGGAGTCTGCTGGCATTTACCGGCCTTGCGCTGTTACCCCTGTATCCTCTTTTCAGCGAATTCAGCCACTGGCTGGCGACCAAAGATCGGGCCAGGTATTAAACGCTTGTATGAACTTTATCTCCTGCGTACCTTGAAGGCCTTGTCGAGCGGGCATAATCTGGCCCGCACGCGTCACTGGAAATATGCTGTCCTGGCGCATCTATCAGGCCAGGTACAGGCTAACCGCCAGGACCGGCCCAGGACTGCATGCCCCTGAAGGGAAGAGAGAAGACCATGCTGGAAAGTTGTCAGAATGCTCAGGAACGCTGGGGCGGAGTCAATAAGCTGATTGATCGCTGGCTTCAAAGCCGCCTCGAACTGGTCGAAGCCTACGATGCGCTGGGCGACACGCCCCAGGCTTTGGCAGCCGATCTTGAAGGCTTGCAGAACTTCTGTGGAGTTCTTGTCGATTACGTCTCGGCCGGCCACTTTGAGGTCTATGAACAGCTGGGTGATGAAGCCCGCGCGTTCAACGACGAGCGTGGGCTCGAGCTGGCTGACACGATCTACCCGCGCCTGGACGTCATTACCAAATTTGCGTTGACGTTCAATGATCGTTGCGACAAGGGCGACTGCTCGGACGCTACCGTGGTGGCCAAGGAATTCAACCAGCTGGGGCAACTGCTGCACGAGCGCTTCGAGCTGGAAGACTGCCTGATTGAAGTGCTGCACAACTCCCACAAGGAAGAGATCGCCGCGCAGGTGTGACCGCTCGCATGCAGAGGCTACAAAACCGCCAAGGGTGCTTTTGCACCCTTTCGCGTTTCTGGATTCCGGATTTACATCCGCTTACTGTGAAACGGCAATCAGCTCGATTTCAAATACCAGCGGAGTGAACGGATCGATCAGGTCGCCAGCACCCTCAGCGCCGTAGGCTTGATCCGAAGGAATCACCAGTCGCCATTTAGCGCCGGTCGGCATCGTCTGCAATGCGCTGGTCCAGCCGCTGATCACGCTGTCGAGCCGGAACCATTGCGGCTGGGTGCTCTGATCGAAGATCGTGCCGTCCGGCAAACGACCCACATAGCGCACTTCAACCCTGCCATTGGCATCAGGTTTGGGCCCCGTGCCAGGTGTCAGCTCGGTCATGAGAATCCCGTCCGCCAATACCTTCACACCCGGCTTGGCCTTCTCGCTGTCCATGAACGTGCGCTCTGCCTTGAGGGCTGCTTCGGTAGGCGCGTCTGTGCCTGCGGTCTCGGCCTGCGCGATTGCGGCGTCATGCTCACGCAGGACCTGGTCGATACGCTCCTGCTTGAGTGCCAGCGGCTTGCCCTGATAAGCCTGTTTCAGACCGTCGACAAGTGCCTTGAGATCAAGGTCAGGGACTTCCTGATGCAAGCGTTCACCCAGGCTTGCACCCAGGCTGTAGGCGAGATCATGACCATCATCGGCCGCCGCAGGTGGTGCTTCGGCAGCTTGAGCCAGGGGTAGCAAGAGGAACAACGACGTTAACAGGTAGCGCGACATTAATGCTCTCCGGCCTGGGAAGGCAGCGATTATGCCAGCGCCAGCGCGTGTAGTGACGAGTCTTGCGAAGTGAATTTCACAATGCCTGTGCATCGTGTCAGGCAATCATTTTTTGCAGTATGCAACAGCGCCCCCTGGATGCTGTCAAGATGCGCTAGCGGCGATGCGCGCAGAAGCCTAGTATGAGCCGCAATTTCGTCACCCAGGAGGTAAGTCATGTCGGCCAAAAAGAAGCCAGTAAATACTCCGTTGCATTTGCTCCAACAATTATCGGGCAGCTTGCTTGAACATCTGGAAGACGCCTGTTCCCAAGCCTTGGCTGATGCCGAGAAACTGCTCGCCAAGCTTGAGAAACAACGCGGCAAGGCGCAGGAAAAACTGCACAACTCCCGCATCAAACTGCAGGACGCTGCCACCGCCGGAAAATCCAAGGCACAGGCCAAGGCCAAAGACGCCGTTTCCGAGCTGGAAGAGTTGCTCGATGCCCTCAAGGATCGCCAGACCGAAACCCGCACCTACATTCTGCACCTCAAGCGCGATGCCCAGGAGAGCCTGAAGCTGGCCCAGGGTATCGGTCGCGTGAAAGAGGCGGTCGGCAAGATCCTGACCACTCGCAATGCCAAGCCTGCTGCCCCTAAAGCCGCCGCCAAAGCAGCGACTGCCGCTACAGCAAAAGCACCTGCAAAAACCGCAGTGAAAGCGGCCGCTGCCAAGCCTGCCGCCAAAACTGCTGCCAAGCCTTCGACGGTCGCCAAGCCTGCAGCCAAACCTGCGGCAACCAAGGCCCCGGTCAAAGCTGCCGCCAAACCTGCCACCCGGGCAGCGGCAGCAGCGAAGCCTGCCGCGGCAAAAACAGCCGCCGCCAAGCCGGTTACGGCTAAACCTGCTGCCACCCGGCCGGCTGCCAAAGCGGCTGCGGCCAAGGCACCTGTCGCCAAAACGACGGCAAGCAGCGCTGCCAAACCAGCAGCAACAAAAACTCCGGTAGCCAAACCAGCGGCGAAAGCCCCGGTGAAAGCGCCCGCGAAGGCCGCGACCAAAGCACCAGTCAAGGCGCCTGTGAAAGCAGCAGCCAAGCCTGTCGCCAAACCTGCGGCCAAGCCAGCAGCGAAGCCGACCGCCGCCAAACCGGCTACGCCAGCGCCTGCTGCCGCTGCCAAGCCGACGACGCCTGCACCTGCCGCGCCATCTGCTGCACCGGCAACACCTGCCAATGGCGCAACGCCAACCAGCGCTTCCTAAGTCTGGTCGACGGCAAGATCAACCGCGATGCGCAGCAACTGCAGCGCATCGCGGTTTTTTTCTGCCTCTCCGTCAGCGAGCTCGATCAGCCATTCCTCTGCATTTCTCGCCTCACCCGCTGGCCAGTCTCCAGTCAGTGCCTCAAGTTTCAGCATCAGACTCTGTTCGGCCTCCAGCTCCAGCGTCTTGACCTTCATTCGCAACGTCATCAGCACCGCGTCCTCAAGCGCTGCATTGCGCCATTGATTACGCAAATCCCGCAGCGGACGCACCACTTCATCGTGCCAAGGGGTCGCCAATTGCCTTATTTGCGCTAATCGCTGCGCATTGCACGCCACGTCGCGCGTGCCGAGCCATACCCCGCAAAGCACCATGCACACGTTGGCCCCGTTGGCTTGCAGCGTCAGACAAGCCTGCTCTACACCCGGACGGGCATAGAAATCGAGGGTGAAACTCCAGAGCGCTGAAGGCATAGTGATCCACCTGTTCAGGACGAAGCTGGTAGACTCCGCCGCCATTATGATTCGACTTCAAAGCCTTACCTTACAGCGTGGTCCGCAACGTCTGCTAGAAGACGCCGAGCTGACTCTGCACGCCGGCCATAAAGCCGGTCTGATCGGTGCCAATGGCGCCGGTAAATCCAGCCTGTTCGCCTTGCTGCGTGGCGAGCTGACGCCCGACGCCGGTGACTGCCTGCTGCCCGCCGACTGGCGTATCGCGCATATGCGTCAGGAGGTCGACACCCTTGAGCGCCTGGGCGTGGACTACGTGCTCGACGGCGACGAGCGCCTGCGCGAGGTTCAGCGTCTGCTGGCCGAAGCGGAAGCCGCGCAGGACGGCGCTGCTCAGGCGCGTCTGCATTCGGAGCTCGACAGCGCCGACGGTTATACCGCAGACGCGCGGGCGCGCAAGCTGCTGGCCGGGCTGGGTTTCACCAACGAACAGATGGAACGTCAGGTCGGCAGTTTCTCCGGCGGCTGGCGTATGCGCCTGAACCTCGCGCAGGCGCTGATGTGCCCGTCCGACCTGTTGCTGCTCGACGAACCGACCAACCACTTGGACCTCGACGCCATTCTATGGCTTGAAGACTGGCTCAAAAGCTACCCCGGCACCTTGCTGCTGATTTCCCACGACCGGGATTTTCTGGACGCTGTGGTCGATCACATCGCTCACGTCGAGCAACGCAAGATCACCCTCTATCGTGGCGGCTACAGCGCGTTCGAGCGCGCTCGTGCTGAACGTCTGGCCCAGCAGCAACAGGCCTACGAGAAGCAGCAGGCGCAACGCGCGCACATGGAAAAGTACATCGCGCGCTTCAAGGCCCAGGCCACCAAGGCCCGTCAGGCACAAAGCCGGATCAAGGCACTGGAGCGCATGGAAGAGCTGTCCGCCGCGCACGTCGATTCGCCGTTCAACTTCGTTTTCCGTGAATCCGACAAGATCTCCAGCCCGTTGCTGGATCTGTCAGACGCGCGTCTGGGTTACGGCGACAAGACCATCCTCGAGAAGGTCAAGCTGCAACTCACGCCGGGCGCGCGCATCGGCCTGCTGGGCCCCAACGGCGCGGGCAAGTCGACGTTGATCAAAAATCTGGCTGGCGAGCTTGAGCCGCAGAGCGGTCGACTGGTTCGAGGTGAAAACCTCACCGTCGGCTACTTCGCCCAGCATCAGCTTGACTCACTGGATGCCAAGGCCACGCCATTGCTGCACTTGCAGCGTCTGGCACCGACTGAACGTGAACAGACACTGCGCGACTTCCTCGGCGGCTTCGATTTCCGTGGCGCGCGTCTGGATGAGCCGGTGCTGAATTTCTCCGGTGGCGAGAAAGCGCGTCTGGCGCTGGCGCTGATTGCCTGGGAAAAGCCCAACCTGTTGCTGCTCGATGAACCGACCAACCACCTGGACCTGGAGATGCGCCTGGCGCTGACCATGGCCTTGCAGGAGTTCGGTGGCGCGGTACTGGTGGTGTCTCACGATCGGCACTTGCTCAAGAGCACCACCGATGACTTCCTGCTGGTGGCTGACGGCCGCGTACAGGAGTTCGACGGCGATCTGGATGACTACACGCGCTGGCTGGCCGATTACCGCCTGCGCAACGCCCCGGTCAGCACCACGCCAGTCAACGCCGACAAGACTGACAAGAAAGCCCAGCGTCAGCAGGCAGCGGCCTTGCGTCAGCAACTGGCACCGCACAAGCGTGAAGCCGACAAGCTGGAGCGTGACCTTGGGCTGGTGAATGAAAAACTCGCCAAGGTCGAAGAAGCGCTGGCGGATAGCACCAACTACGAGGCGGCCAACAAGGACAAACTGCGCGACCTGCTGGCCGAGCAGGCAAAGTTGAAAGTACGTGAGTCCGAGCTGGAAGACGCCTGGATGCAGGCACTGGAACTGCTGGAGTCCATGCAAGCCGAACTGGAAGCATTGTCGTGAGTGGGGCGGGAAAGTGATGGATATGTTGGGCTTGCCGGTATCCGCGTACTGGCTTGAACCGTTGCTGATCGGTGTGCAGATTCTGCTGATCCTGTTGGCCGGTTATGTATTGCAGCGCATCGTGGGCGGTTTTCTGACCGGTCTGGGCGAGCGCTACCCATTGCCGCCAGAGCTGCTGGTGCCGGTGCGTGGCGGCTTGCGCTGGTTGATCATGGGCAGCGCTTTCGTCTTCGTCCTCGGCCGGCTCGGGGTATCGGCTACGGTGCTGTGGACGGCCCTGTCCGGCTTTGTCGCCGTCGCGGCGGTGGCATTCTTCGCGATGTGGAGCGTGCTGTCGAACCTGCTCTGCGCCATTTTGATCTTCACCATCGGCCCGTTCCGCATCGGTGACATGGTCGAGCTGGTCGATACGCTGGACAAGCCGGGCGTGAAGGGGCGGGTGGTCGCCATCAATCTGATGTTCACCACCCTGATCGAGACCCCGGAAGCCGGTGGCGCGCTGGTTCAGGTGCCCAATAGCCAGTTTTTCCAGAAGTCGGTCCGGCGCTGGCGCGGCAGTGATCTGTTTCCACAGATGGTGGTTGCGAAGCAGCCTGACGAGCAGGATTAAAAATAGTTAGCCTTCCAAAGCGTTAACCACTAATTTATCGGGCATTCGACTTTGCTTGAGGTGTGTTATGGCGCTTGAAACGTGGCTGGGCTTCTTTGCAGCCTGCTGGATTATCAGCCTTTCCCCTGGCGCAGGCGCTATCGCCTCCATGTCCTGCGGCCTGCAATACGGTTTCCTGCGCGGCTACTGGAATGCCCTGGGGCTGCAAATTGCCCTGGTGGCGCAAATCGCGATTGTTGCTGCCGGGCTTGGCGCGGTATTGGCAGCTTCCGAGATGGCCTTCACGCTGATCAAGTGGTTCGGCGTGGCATACCTGGTCTATCTCGGCATCAAGCAATGGCGTGCATTGCCTACTGACCTTGGCGACGAGTCTGCCGTGCGTCCTGTCGGCAAACCGATGACACTGGTGATCCGCGGTTTTCTGGTCAATATCAGCAACCCCAAAGCCCTGATCTTCATGCTGGCGATTTTGCCGCAATTCATCGAACCGGCTGCTCCGCTGCTCATCCAGTACGTCATCATCGCGACGACCATGGTCGTGGTCGATCTGATCGTGATGGCCGGCTACACCGGGCTGGCGTCGAAGGTGCTGCGCATGTTGAAGACACCTCGCCAGCAGCGTCGCCTGAATCGTACGTTTGCCAGTCTGTTCGTAGGGGCCGCGGGGTTTCTGGCCACGCTGCATCGCGGTACGGCGTAAATCTGCCAACCTCTTCAAGCCTTTGAACGGGCAAACGTCCTGTTCAAAGGTTATCTGAAAGCCGAATGTAAGATTCAGTAACAAAAATAGACCTCGACTCTTGAGTAGTGCTCTTGCGGCGTTAACAATGCACCGCATCGCATTCCTGTCGAGATTCTGCAATGCCCCTCCGTTCTCGTTTCCTTGCCTGGCTGCTGATGCCACTACTGGCGCTGTGCAGCGGCGTCACGCTGGCTGATCCTGTCGAGGGCGCAGCCCAGGCGTTGCATCTGCTGGATTATCTGGGTGCCGACTACCCGGCCACTGTGGCGGATGGCAAGGTCGTGAATACCGCGGAGTATCAGCAGCAGGTCGACAACCTGGCAGCGCTGCAAAGCCTCGTCGTGGCCCTGCCGCAACGCGCAGAGCGCGCTGATCTGGAGCAGGCCGTCACGCAGCTGAAAAACGCCGTGGCGAGTCGACAGGACGGTGTACAGGTCGCTCGTCAGGCGCGGCAGTTGAGTGCGAAGCTCGCACTTGCCTACGAAGTCAGCCAGGCCCCGGCCATTACTCCGGACCCGGCCCGTGGTGCGCCATTTTACGCTCAGCATTGCTCGGTCTGTCATGGCGATAGCGGCGCAGGCGACGGCCCGGCAGGCATCGGTCTGGAGCCGCCTCCCTCGAACCTGCGTGACTCGGCACGGCTGGATCGCCTGAGTCTTTATGATCTCTACAACGCGACCGGGCTGGGCATCGCCGGGACCGACATGCCCGCATTTGCCGATCAACTGGACGACCGCCAACGCTGGGACATCGCGACCTATATCGCCGGTTTCAGTGCGCAACCGGTTGCCAACCCGGCCAAGACCTTCAACATCGCCGACCTGGCTCGCCAGACACCTGCCGAAGTTCAGACAGCCGAAGGGCCGGATGCCAGCGCAACCTTCCGTGCCCAGCGCGCGCAGCCGCCACAGGTGCAGCGCGGCCCGGCGCAACTGCTGGATTACACCAGTGTAACGCTGGACAAAAGCCTGGCTGCCTACAAGAGCGGTGATCGCGAGCAGGCCTATGACTTGTCGGTGGCAGCGTATCTGGAAGGTTTCGAACTGGTCGAAAGCTCACTGGATAACGTCGACGCCAATGTGCGCAAGGACACTGAAAAAAGCCTGATGGCTTACCGACAGTCCTTGCAGGACAGCCTGCCGCTGGCGCAGGTTGCCCAAAAGCTGGAAGCAGCCAAAGGCAAGCTCAAGGAATCGGCGGGGCTGTTGGGCAGCGATGGTCTGAGCCTGTCGCTGAGCTACGTTTCGGGGCTGTTGATTCTGCTGCGTGAAGGGCTGGAAGCGATTCTGGTACTGGCGGCGATTCTGGCGTTTCTGCGCAATACCGGCCAGCAGTCTGCGGTGCGCAGCGTCAACATCGGCTGGGGTCTGGCTTTGCTGGCAGGGCTGGGTACCTGGGCGCTGGCGGCGTATGTCATCGACGTCAGCGGCGCACAGCGTGAATTGCTGGAAGGTGCCACCGCGCTATTTGCCAGCGTAATGGTGCTCTGGCTTGGTGTGTGGATGCACGACCGTCGTCATGCCGCCGCATGGCAGGACTATGTCAAAAGCAGTCTGGTCGGCGGCGGTGGTCGTTTCGGCTTCGCGGTGCTGGCGTTCTTCTCGGTGTATCGCGAGCTGTTCGAAGTCATCCTGTTCTATGAAACCCTGTGGTTGCAGGCAGGACCCGCCGGGCACGATGCCGTGCTGGCGGGTGGTGCCACGGCGCTGGTGCTGCTCGTGGGCCTGGCGTGGGTCATCCTGCGCGGTTCGGCGAAGCTGCCGCTGTCGCTGTTCTTCGGCATCAACGCTGCGCTGCTGTGCGCGCTGTCAGTGGTGTTTGCCGGTCATGGCGTAAAGGCACTGCAGGAAGCGGGCATATTCGGTACAAGGCCCGTGCCGTTCTTCGAGTTCGACTGGCTGGGCATTCATGCTGACCTGTACTCGCTGAGCGCACAGGCCATTGCCCTGACCGCCATTGCGGTGCTGTACGGCAGAAGTCGTCTGGCAGAGAAACGCAGGCTCCAGGCGGCAGGCTGAGGCTTCGCCTTCTTCATGGGCAAGCGGTGCACGCCGCTTGCCCATGAACGAGTCGATACCGTTCCAGCCTGTTACTCGCGTGTTTTAACTTCCTGTACAAACAACCACCTGCCATTTCTGTCAGTAGACGCATTTTTAGTCGCGCCCTACTGTAGGGAAACGCCAACTCGGCTGCCGGGTAATGGCGCATTTACCTGAGAACGAGGTGGGTGATGGCAAAGTATGAGATACGGTTGTGGGCTGAAGATATCGAGCAACATAACCATCCTGTAATAGCCATCCAGTTTTATGAGGACGACGACCTGCAAGAGCAAGCCTGGGTCAGGCTGCACCCGCACGGAAATCACAAGATTTTCGGCGAGCTGGGCAGGGATGAGGAAGTGCTGACGGTTCTGGCGCTAGCCTTCAGGAAGAAGGTGGCTGAATTGGCCGATTGGTAATTTCTGTCGCTGATAACCTGAGGCGGCGAGCTATAAAAAAGGTTCGTTCAAACGAACGAACCTTTCAGTTTGACCCGACCGATCACGTCACTCAGGATCCACCGGCTTCTTCAACTTCGGATTCGGAAAAAACTGCACACCCTGCACCTTCGGGTCTGCCGGTTTGACCACCACCTTGTTGACCCGCGTGCCCAGCTCCTTCGGTATCGAAATACCTTGCTCGTTGAGCGTATCGCTGTAGCCGCAGCCGACGCACTCGCGGTGCGGCACGTCGTTTTCGCTCCACATCATGAGCTTGTCAGGCTCGCTGCACGCCGGGCAGACAGCCCCGGCGATGAAGCGTTTCTTGGTAATGACTACCGGTGTATCGGTCATGCTGCCGCGTCCTCACTCAAGCCACTGTGACGCAAGAGTGCGTCAATCGACGGCTCGCGTCCGCGGAAGTCGACGAACAGCACCATCGGCGCCTGTGAACCGCCACGGGCCAGAATGGCTTCGCGGAAGGCACGGCCGGTTTCAGCGTTGAGCACACCGTCTTCCTCGAATTTCGAGAACGCATCGGCAGACAGCACTTCGGCCCACTTGTAGCTGTAATAACCGGCTGCATAGCCGCCTGCGAAGATGTGCGCGAAGCTGTTCGGGAAGCGGTTGTAGGCAGGCGGACGCATGACCGACACTTCATCACGAACGCCTTCCAGCACTTCAAGTACGCTGCGGCCATCGCCGTGGGTGGCGTGCAATTCAAAGTCGAACAGCGAGAACTCCAGCTGACGCACCATCATCAGGCCGGACTGGAAGTTCTTGGCGGCGAGCATTTTCTCCAGCAGGTCCTGCGGCAATGGCTCGCCGGTTTCGTAATGACCGGAGATCAGCGCCAGGCCTTCGGGCTCCCAGCACCAGTTTTCCATGAACTGGCTCGGCAACTCGACTGCGTCCCAGGCCACGCCGTTGATACCGGATACGCCGGCATGATCGATGCGGGTCAGGAGATGATGCAGGCCATGACCGAATTCGTGGAACAGCGTGGTGACTTCATCGTGGGTCAGCAGCGCAGGCTTGCCCGCGACCGCAGGCGTGAAGTTGCACACCAGATTGGCCACCGGGCTTTGCAGCGTGCCTTCAGCCGTGCGACGGCGATCACGAGCGCCGTCCATCCAGGCACCGCCACGCTTGTTGGCGCGCGCATACAGATCGAAGAAGAAACGCCCGACGTGCTGGCCGTTTTCCTTGATCTCGAACAGACGAACATCCGGGTGCCAGGTGTCGAAGCCTTTCTGCTCGGCAATCTCGATGCCGTACAGACGCTGGACAATGGCGAACAGGCCGCCAAGCACTTTATCGATGGGGAAGTAGGCGCGCAGGATTTCCTGGGAAACGCTGTAGCGCTGTTCGCGCAGCTTCTCGCCGTAGAAACCGCTGTCCCAGCTTTGCAGATCCGGGCAGCCCTGTTCGGCGGCGTAGGCCTTGAGCTGCTCCAGGTCCTGGGCCGCGAAAGGCTTGCTGCGTTTGGCCAGGTCACGCAGGAAGCTCAGCACCTGATCGCTGGACTCAGCCATCTTGGTTGCCAGGCTCAGCTCGGCGAAGTTCGCGTAGCCAAGCAGTTGGGCCAGTTCCTGACGCAGGTCGAGGATCTGCTCCATGACAGGGGTATTGTCGTTCTTGCCCGCATTCGGGCCTTGATCCGACGCGCGAGTGCAGTATGCCGCATAGACTTCTTCACGCAGTGCGCGGTCTTCGGCGTAGGTCATCACCGCGTAGTAGCTCGGGAATTCCAGCGTGATCAGGTAGCCTTCCAGATCCTTGGCCTTGGCGGCGGCAGCCATCTGCTGTTTGGCAGAATCGGTCAGTCCGGCGAGGGCGGACTCATCGGCGACCAGCTTGGTCCAGGCCTGAGTGGCATCGAGCAATTGGTTGGAAAACTGGCTGCCCAGCTCCGACAGCTTGCTCTGCACTTCGGCGTAACGCTTCTGCTGTTCAGGCGGCAGATCGATGCCGGACAGGCGGAAGTCGCGCAGCGATTGCTCCAGAATGGTCTTCTGACCGACGTCGAAGGTGGCGGCTTCAGGGCCGTTGGCCAGCGCTTCATAGGCCTGAAACAGCGCGCGATTCTGGCCCATCTCGGTGGAGTAGGCGCTCAATGCGGGCAGGCACGACTCGTATGCCTCGCGCAGCTCAGCGCTGTTGCACACGGCGTTCAGGTGGCTGACCGGGCTCCAGGCAGCGCCCAGGCGGTCATTCAATTCGTCCATCGTCAGGACCAGCCCGGCCCAGGTCGGTGTCGACCCCTGTTTAGCGAGGATGTCGGCAATCGCGGCACGGTTGTCCGCCAGGATTTTTTCAACAGCAGGTTTGACATGTTCGGCACGAATCGCCGAAAAGGGTGGCAGGTCGTACGATTGCAGAAGAGGGTTGTTCGCGCTCACGGTTTTGCACCTTGGCTGGAAGAAACACCCAGCCATCTTAATTACAATCGACGCCGACCGCAGCAACCAAACCCGCTCTGCACGCCTATCACTGCCAAAGAAGGAGCCTATCGTGGCCATTCGCAAGTTTCAGGAACACACCCCGGCCCTCGGCGAACGGGCCTTTGTCGACCATTCAGCGGTGGTTATCGGCGATGTTGAAATCGGTGCCGACAGCTCCGTCTGGCCATTGACGGTGGTACGCGGCGACATGCACCGCATCCGCATTGGTGCCCGCACCAGCGTGCAGGACGGCAGCGTGCTGCACATCACCCACGCAGGCCCCTTCAACCCGGACGGTTTCCCGCTGCTGATCGGCGACGAAGTGACCATCGGCCACAAGGCCATGCTGCATGGCTGCACAATCGGCAACCGCATCCTGGTCGGCATGGGCACGACGATCATGGACGGCGCGGTTGTCGAAGACGAAGTCATCATCGGCGCAGGCAGCCTGGTACCGCCCGGTAAAGTGCTGGAAAGCGGCTTTTTGTACGTCGGCCGTCCGGTCAAACAGGTGCGTGCATTAACCGACAAGGAAATCGCCTTTTTTCCGTACAGCGCCACTAATTACGTGAAGCTCAAGGATCAGCATCTGGCTGAGGGGTTTGATCAGGCCTGACTATCGTTCCTACGCTCCAGCGTAGGAATGCATCCCGTGGCGCTCTGCGTCACAAATCTGCACAGCGCCGCTCACTCAAGATCGGACGCAGAGCGTCCAGAAAGGCATTACCACGCGGAGCGTAGTAACGAGAATCCATCAAGGCATCAACCGCTGTAGCGCCGCCTTGCGCGCCTCGACCGGCATCCCTCCCAACTTCTCCACAGCATTGAAAAACGCCACCCAATCGCCATTCACCTGCCTGAACAACGCCGCAAACGCTGGCACCCACTGATCATAAAGGCCAAACGGCAGCAGCTTGGCGTTGTTCATCGGGCTGTTGATCCAGGCATCAAAACGCTTGTCGCCCGCCCATTGCTCATCACGCAACTTGCGGTAGTCACTGCGCAACCGCTCAAACTCTTCAGCCTTGCGCGCGCGCATCACTTCAGCAGACAGCGGCTGGCGATACAACGCCTTGAGCCGCTCCCGAGTATCGAGCACCAGTTGCGTAAACTGATCACGCCGTTCGGACTGCGAAACACTCTCCGGCGGCAACCCCCGTGCCGCACGCCACTGCCGCGTACCTTCCTGTTCGACGAAGCTGGCGTAGGACTCGTTGAACTCGGTGTCGTCTTTCACATAAAACCGCTGATGCGCCAGTTCATGGAAAATCAGCGTGGCCAGACGCTCGTCACCCCAGCCCATCATCGAACTGAGAATCGGGTCATTGAACCAGCCCAGTGTCGAATAGGCTTCCACACCACTCAAATACACATCCTTACCCGCCTGCCGCTGCAACGCCGCCTCACCACGCGCCCCGCCAGGGCTGTAATAACCGCGATACGCGACACACCCGGCAATCGGAAAACAATGCGTGACAGGCTCCAGCGAAAACTCGTCGGTCGCGAACACATTCCACACCACATAAGGCCGCCCCAGATCCGCATACAGGCGATAGCTCTGGTTATCCGGCAGATGCAAATGCTCAGTGGCAAACGTCCGCGCCAACTGTGAACGGGCCAGACGCTCACGCAGCCCGGCATCCCGCTTCGGGTCAGCGACGATCTTCGCCACCGGTTCGCGAGCCTGCAGCAATTGCCACTGTCCTTGAGCCAACTGACCGTAGTAGGAAACGCTGGAACAGCCGGCAAGCAGCGTGACGGCCGTCAGCGCTGGCAGGTGTCGAAGGCGTGGCAGGGAGAATGTGGCCATGAAGGAAGTGCTTTGGTGGCTTGGGTACGGTGATGTTATGCAGGAGGGGAGTGGGGATGTGCAACTGTTATGAGGATTGAAGGTTACAGAGACTCAAACCACTGACGAGCTGGAACGCACCAAGCTGTGCGCCCGTGTAAAAAGCTATTTTCATTAGACACAAACAGAAAACCCACCGTTCAGGTGGGCTTTAGGTATTGCTATATCATCTGTCCGTGGGGGGAGGCGTAAGCCAGCTAGGCCCTCGGCTAGTGGCCTGACTATAAGGAGATTTGCAGTTGTCGTCAATGTCAGCTTTAGAGGTCGCAAAAGCAATCAGATTGTCCATTTCCTCTGCCCGGATTTCGACGTATGAAAACGCAGCACTCGCTGTAGGCCGAGGTCTTGATGAGGCCATTACTTTATATGCCTGGAACGCCCTCGTCTCTGCAGCGTTCCTTACGCCTTTACATCTGTGCGAGGTAATTGTTCGTAACGGTGTTGCAGACGCAATCGCTTCGGTCTACGGCCCCCGATGGCCTTGGAGCCCTGGTTTCGAACAGAGCTTGCCGAATGTTACAGGCCCGGTTTTCAAGCCAAAACAAGAGCTTGCAAGAGCCAGACAGAAATGTGGCACAACCGGCGCCGTTATCGCAGAGTTGAAATTCGTCTTTTGGGAAAAAATGTTCACAAAACGGTTTGAAGGTCGTATCTGGGCCCCTTACCTATACCGCTTTTTCCCAAACCTCGAAAAATGTTTCACTGTATCGACCCACCGAGCAAAGATCGCGGCTGATCTCGAACAAATTCGATTGCTTCGAAATCGAATTGCTCATCATGAGCCGATATTCTCACGAAACCTGAAAAGCGATTTTGCTGTTATCCAACGTTTGACTGAAACACGCTGCGTGGTTTCTGCAGACTGGATGAATGGCCAACAGCAAGTCGTGTCAACGTTCGCCACCAAACCTTTTTAAGCAGAGGTACAACCTCCGTGCCATTCCGTCTTCTGATACCGCCAATCGCATTTACTCTATCCATCCTCGCCGGATGTGCAGGTCCCTTGCCTGCGGTCAGCACGGACATGGCGTGGGTCGACATGCGCACCATCACCGGCCAGTTGATCATGGGCGACAAGCTGGATGGTAAGAACACCTACGACGGGCGTTACTTTCAGGTGACGCCGGGCAGCCATGAGCTGCAGGTGCGTTATGACTATGAGTACCGGTCGGGCGGGCTGGGGATGATCAGTGACGAGTACACCGAGATCACTTGTTACGTCAGTGTTCGATACGACCACTTCGCTGCCGGGCAGCGCTATATGCTGGAAGTACGCTCACTGGCGAACAGCGTCGACGCCTGGCTTTACGATGCAGAGCGCAAGGTGGTGGCCGAAGAGGAAGAAGAGGGCGGGGTGCACTGCATCTGATCAGCGATCGTTACGCTGGTAGATGATCTTTTTACTGCCGTTGTCGCAGCTGCCGACGACCATGTTGGGGTCGGTGGCTTCTTCGTTGCTGACGATTTCAAGCGTGTAGGACGTGACGTTGTTGGCCTGGATCTTGGCTTCGATTTCATCCTTGAGTTCTTCACAGGATTTCGGTGCCGCCAAGGCGCTGGTCGCCAGCAAGGTACAGGTCACTGCCAGAATAAAACGTTTCATGCTCGACTCCTGATCAAAATCAAACCATGCGCCAATGAACGCATGACCGATGAAGCAAGCCAGCTTTATACAGGAGATGAAGGAGCGCACAAGGCGCTCCCGCAAAGCTCGCTGTGAATCAGCTCAACAACGTAGCGTCCAGAGTGATCTTGGCGTTCAGCACCTTGGAAACCGGGCAGCCTTCTTTGGCCTTGTTAGTCAGTTCGTCGAACTGCTGCTGTGTAGCGCCTGGTACCTTGGCCTTGAGGGTCAGGTGCACGGCAGTAATCGAGAAGCCGCCATCGACCTGATCCAGAGAAACCTTGGCGTCGGTATCAATGCTTTCAGCCTTAAGGTCCGCTTCTCCGAGAATCATGGACAATGCCATCGAGAAGCAGCCTGCGTGGGCCGCGCCGATCAATTCTTCGGGGTTGGTGCCTTTGCCGCCTTCAAAACGAGCGTTGAAGCCGTAAGGCGCTTCACGCAACACGCCGGTTTCCGTGGAAATGCTGCCGATACCGCTTTTCAGATCACCTTCCCAGTGGGCGGATGCTTTCTTGACGATGCTCATGGTGGCTCCTTCTTGGAATGAATTTGGATCGATGCTGTTACAAGGTTCTGAGGATGGACGGCTCTGGAAAGTTCAACCGTCGGAAAGACCAAGCGTTTAAGTAGGTTTTTATCTACCTGCCATTGAAAAGCCAGACTTGCGCCCGCACTGCTGTTTCATCGTGGGCAGCTCCAGCAGCCAGCCCATCACAATTTGAGGAGCTACCCCGGCCTATGAAACGTCTGGCAGATGTAAAAATTTCCACCCTTGATCTGGTGCCGGTGCGCCACGACAAAGGGCCCGCCGATTCCCTGCGCAACTCGCTCAACCTTGCCCAGCATGTTGAAAAGCTGGGTTACAACCGCTTCTGGGTGGCCGAGCACCACAACATGGACGGCATCGCCAGTTCAGCGACCTCGGTGCTGCTCGCCTACCTGGCAGGCGGCACGTCGACCATTCGTGTCGGGGCTGGCGGAATCATGCTGCCCAACCATGCACCACTGGTGGTTGCCGAGCAGTTCGGCACGCTGGCCAGCCTGTATCCCGGTCGGATTGATCTGGGGCTGGGTCGCGCGCCGGGTTCCGATCAGATGACCGCTCGCGCCTTGCGCCGCGAACGCTCCGGCAGCGCCGAAGATTTTCCGGATGACGTCACCGAGCTGATGGAATATCTGGGGCCGCGTACGCCTGATCAAAAAGTGATCGCTGTTCCTGGCTCAGACACCAACGTGCCGATCTGGCTACTGGGCTCGAGCCTGTTCAGTGCTCAACTGGCAGGCATGCGCGGTTTGCCGTATGCCTTCGCGTCGCATTTTGCGCCGCGTTACATGCATGAGGCGATTCGCGTGTACCGCAATCACTTCCAGCCATCGGCCGTGCTCGACAAACCCTACGTGATGCTCGGCGTCCCGCTGTCCGCGGCAGACACCGACGAGCACGCCGAATACCTCGCGACATCTGTTTACCAGCGCATCCTGGCGCTGATGCGCGGGCACAGTCTGATGCAGCGCCCACCGGTCGAATCCATGGACGGCCTGTGGCTGCCGCATGAACGTGAAGCGGTGGCGAGCTTCCTGGGGCTGGCGATGGTTGGCGGCCCGGACAAGATCCGCGCCAAACTGGATGTGCTGCTTGAACAGACCGATGCCGATGAACTGATCTTCACGTGCGACATGTATGAGCACGAGGACAGGCTGCGGTCCTACGAGATTCTGGCGCAGGTCGCACAAGGCTGATAGCAACCTTTCGGGTAACAACGCGGGCTTCAAAAACAGCATCGCCCCGGACTGGATGACAGTCCGGGGCGATGCTGTTCGTGAAACCTGCAAACGGGATTAACCGGGCGAACCGACCGAAGTCAGGCCCGGCTGGCAATCAACCGCGCTGGTAAACGATTTCCTTGGTGCCGCCTTCGCAGGTGCCGACGACTTCTTTGTCGGCCGCGCTGCCTTTCTCGACCACCTCCAGCGTGTAGGACGTTACGCCCTTCGCCTGGAGTCTGGCGTCGATTTCACTTTTCAACTCTTCACATGGCTTGCCTGCCGCGAGGGCAGTGCCTGCAATGCTCAGCAAGCCTACAGCCAACAAAAACTTCTTCATGGGTAATCCCTCTCGTCCGGCCAAATGAAGACGCCATCGGAACAGGCGCCCATTGAAAACCCCCACGCCCACACATCAACCGTGTGGCCATATCTGAGTGTGTAGCGCAGGTTATGGCAATCGGCCAGCCGAAAGGTTCAGAAGGGCATCAGCTATTGGTAATGCGGAAGCCGACTTTCAAGGTGACCTGGAAATGCGCGACTTTGCCGTTTTCGATATGGCCGCGGGTTTCGGTCACTTCAAACCATTCCATCAGGTCGAGGCTTTTGCTGGCTTCGGCCAGGGCGTTGTTGATGGCGTCTTCGATTGTGGTAGTGGAAGAGCCTACGATTTCAACTTTCTTGTACGTGTGATGATCCGACATGGCAGTTCTCCTGAGGTCTGAAAAAGACGCGATATAGAGCGCGCTCCCTGCTTCTGTCAGGAGAAGGCGCGCAAAAGTTCAGACCTTTGCAAAAATCCCATCGCACTTTCCAAAAAGCCCGGAGTCGGAAACAACACGCCCACTCATCATTGCAGGAGAAACACCATGGCTACTACGTCACTTCGCAAAGCCTCGTTGCAGAGTATGGAAGCTGAGATCGAGAGCCTCCTGAAGTCCCTCGAGGGCCTGAAAGCCGACGCTACCGACGAGTCGCGCAAGACACTGAAAAATCTGAAAGCCAACGCTGAAAGTGCACTGAGCCATTCGCGCAGCCTGCTCAGCGATGTCTACGAAGACGTTAAAGAGAAAACCCGCGAAAACGCACTGGCAACCCGTGATTACGCTCAGGAACACCCTTGGACCACCGCTGGTGTTGCGGTAGGTGCCATTGGCCTGATCGCTGCCTACATGCTGTTCAAGCGCGGTAACTGATCAGTTTTTGATCGGTTCCCCGGACCGCTTCAGCTCATTTTTTAACCACTGAGCAAGCTGCTGCGCCCGTCCATCGGCCGCACGTCTGGGTACCCAAAGCGCCAGCTGCGCCGGGGTTTCACTGAACCCCCAAGGCGCAGCCAGGCGACCGGCCTTCAGGTCATCGATGACCAGAGGCTCGGGCGCAATTGCAATGCCAAGGCCCGCCACGGCCGCCTCCAGCAAATAATACAAATGCTCGAAACCTTGTCCGTAACGCAATGACTGCGGGTCGATACCGTTCTGCTGCGCCCAGCTTGGCCACGCCTGCGGACGCGATGTGGTTTGCAGCAACGACTCTTCCAGCAACGTTTCGGCAGGTGCATCGCACAAGCGCTCGAATCGCGCGAAGCGTGGGCTCAAGACTGGTCCGATTCGTTCGCTCGCCAGTTCGAACACTTGCATGTCTGCAGGCCACGGCGGCTCGGCGAATATCAGCAATGCATCCAGGCCGGGCCGGCGCGGATCAAGGTCGCCTTCACCTGCCGACAGGTGCAGGCGCAGGTCCGGCAACTCGGCATTAAGGCGGCTCAAACGCGGTATGAACCAGCGCGCCAGCAGGCTGCCGGAACACCCCAACACGAATGGCGCGTCTGCGCTGCCCTTGCTCAGTTCGGCACATACGCCGCGCAGCCGGTCGAATGCTTCGCCACTCACATCGCGTAACCGAATGCCTGCATCTGTGAGTTTCAAGCCTCGTCCGTCCTTGTTGAACAGGCTTACACCCAAGTGTTCTTCAAGCACTTTCAATTGGCGACTGACAGCACCGTGGGTCACGTTCAGCTGTTCAGCGGCCTGACTGACGCTGCCAAGTCGGGCGGTACTTTCGAAGGCACGCAGGGCGTTGAGGGGAGGAAGGTCGCGGCTCATGATCTGTGAGTTTTCCTGACAGGTTGCAGCGATCTTATCGGTTTTCATCCAGCCGTGCGCTGGTTAAAGTGGACCCATTGCCAATACGGCTCAACCCATTCGCCCAATACTGCAACTGGAGCACTTCATGACCCAGACCAACTTCCGCAGCGGCCCCGACGCCAACGGCCTGTTCGGCTCATTCGGCGGCCGCTACGTGGCTGAAACCCTGATGCCGCTGGTGCTAGACCTCAACCGCGAGTACGAAGCCGCCAAGGCCGACCCGGAGTTCGCCAAGGAAATGGCCTACTTCCAGCGCGATTACGTGGGCCGTCCAAACCCGCTGTACTTCGCCGAGCGCCTGACCGAGTTCTGTGGCGGCGCGAAAATCTACTTCAAGCGTGAAGAGCTCAATCACACCGGCGCGCACAAGATCAACAACTGCATCGGCCAGGTATTGCTGGCCAAGCGCATGGGCAAAAAACGCCTGATCGCGGAAACCGGCGCGGGCATGCACGGCGTTGCTACCGCTACCGTCGCGGCTCGTTTTGGCTTGCCTTGTGTGATCTACATGGGCGCGACCGACATTGAGCGTCAACAGGCCAACGTGTTCCGCATGAAGCTGCTGGGCGCTGAAATCGTGCCGGTCACTTCCGGCACCGGCACCCTGAAAGATGCGATGAACGAAGCCCTGCGTGACTGGGTGACCAACGTCGACGACACCTTCTACCTGATCGGTACTGTGGCAGGCCCGCACCCATATCCCGCGATGGTGCGTGATTTCCAGGCCATCATTGGCAAGGAAACCAAAGAGCAGATGCTGGAGAAGGAAGGTCGTCTGCCGGACAGCCTGGTCGCCTGTGTCGGCGGCGGTTCCAATGCCATGGGCCTGTTCCATCCGTTCCTTGATGACGCCAGCGTAGAAATCATCGGCGTTGAAGCGGGCGGTCACGGCGTCAGCACCGACAAGCATGCGGCCAGCCTCAATGGCGGCGTACCGGGCGTGCTGCACGGCAACCGTACCTACCTGCTACAGGATGACGACGGACAGATCACCGACGCGCACTCGATCTCTGCAGGCCTTGACTATCCGGGTATCGGCCCGGAGCACGCCTTCCTGCACGAAGTGAAACGCGTCGAGTACGTCAGCATCACCGATGACGAAGCGCTGGATGCCTTCCATCAATGCTGCCTGCTCGAAGGCATCATCCCGGCACTGGAAACCGCTCACGCACTGGCCGAAGCCATGAAGCGGGCAACCAACCTGCGCGACGACCACCTGATGGTCGTGTGCCTGTCCGGGCGCGGTGACAAAGACATGCAAACCGTCATGAACCATATGGCAGCCGCCGAAAAAACTCAGGAGCAGCTGGTATGAGCCGTCTCGAACAACGTTTCGCCCAACTGAAAACCGAAGGTCGTGCGGCGCTGGTCACCTTCATTACAGCCGGCGACCCAGGCTACGACACCTCGCTGAAAGTCCTGAAGGGCCTGCCTGCTGCGGGTGCTGACGTGATCGAGTTGGGCATGCCGTTCACCGATCCGATGGCCGACGGTGTGGCGATTCAGCTAGCGACCCTGCGTGCTCTGGACGCTGGCCAGACCCTGCAGAAAACCCTGCAGATGGTCAGCGAATTCCGTGTCGACGATCAGACCACGCCGATTGTGCTGATGGGTTACTACAACCCGATCCACCGCTTTGGCGTCGAAGCCTTCGTGGCGCAGGCAAAAGAAGCGGGCGTTGACGGTCTGATCATCGTTGACCTGCCTCCCGAGCACGACGCCGAACTGGCAACGCCTGCTCAGGCATCCGGTATCGACTTCATCCGCTTGACCACGCCAACCACCGACGATGCGCGCCTGCCGCGTGTGCTGGAGCGCAGCTCCGGGTTTGTCTACTACGTGTCGGTTGCCGGTGTGACCGGGGCGGGCTCGGCAACCACCGAGCATGTCACTGAAGCCATCGCGCGCTTGCGCCGCCACACCAGTCTGCCGATCAGCGTCGGTTTCGGTATCCGCACACCCGAGCAGGCTGCAGCCATTGCTCGTCTGGCAGACGGCGTTGTAGTGGGCTCGGCGTTCGTTGATAAGATCGCCACTGCCGAGTCACCTGAAAAGGCAATCGATGGCGTGTTGACCCTGTGCGCCGCATTGGCCGAAGGCGTACGTAACGCACGCAGCGGCTGAGGGTAAAGTTTCTGATACAGAGGAATCAAAGCGCTATCAGCGGTTCTATGTAGCACGACACAAGGGGTTCATGACCAATGTCATGAACCCCTTTTTGCTGCATTGAGTGAAGCTGAGGAAGCACCATGAAACTGCCAAACCGTTTTATCACCGGGCTGGGTATCTTGATGATCAGCGCCAGCCCGCTACTGCAAGCGGCGCCGCCTGACCAGCGCGGTGATGGCCCGGACGACAACCGCGGCGGCCAGCAGCAGGGACCGCAGAACAACGGCGGCCATAACGAGCGCGCTAATGACCACGGCCCGGGCAACGATAACGGCAGGGGTCCAGACAAGGGCCCGGGTAGCCAGCCACGCAGACAGGCCCATCAGGACAACCGTGGCGGCAACCGCCCTCCACAGGATTTCGGCCCGGTACGCGAGACCTTCCAGCAGCACCGCGACGTCATCGGCCGAGGCCAGCCGCTGCCACCTGGCGTACACATCGCCAAGGGCCGTCCGTTGCCACCTGGTTATGGCAAACGCCTGGACAACCGCTCGTTGCAATACCTGCCACATTATGACGGCTACGAATGGCGCCGCCTGGGCACCGACGTCGTACTGATCGCCGTGGGTTCGGGGATTGTGTATGCGATTCTGGATGGTGTGTTGAATTGATGGTCTGCTGACGCCCTTGAATGCGCGGTGACACACAGACTTGTGACGCGGAGCGTCACGAACGGCATTCCCACGCTGGAGCGTGAGGAACGATAATCTCGACTATCGTGCGACGCTCCGCGTCGCATGCCGTTCTGGACGCTCCGCGTCCGATCTTGAGGGCCCAGCGCAGAAACCAGCCCGCCTCAACCCTGCTGCTGATTAACCCGCGCCAAAAACGTCATCAACGCACCTGACACAAAATCCGGGTTTTCCAGATTGGCGATATGACCCGCCTCAGGCACCAGCACGTAAGGGCAGCCAATCAGGCCGGCCATCTCACGGGTTTCTTCAGGCGGGCGCGGGATATCCGCATCGCCACACATCACCAGCGTGGTGTCGGCATTCAGTTGCTCTATCAGCCCAAGCCGGTCATCGCGACCAAAGATCATCCGCCCCAAGGGCACGACAGTCTGGCGCAACTGCTCTGCCTTCATACCCGCCAACGCCGCGCGGAACGCCTGATACACCGGCGATTGCGGGTCAATGCCTGGCCGGAAGAAGATCGGCACTACGATGTCCAGCAGCGGCTCAGGAAAGGCACCGGCCTCTTCCAGCTTGTCGAGCAACGAGAAATAGTAGGCTTTCTTGGCTTCCGACTCTTTGCCCAGGTAAGTGTCCATCAGCACCAGCCCGGTGATGCGTTCTGGCGCCAGCAGCGCAGCAATCGCCCCCCACATGCCGCCCACCGACAACCCGACGATGCTGCAACGCTCGATATTCAAATGATCCAGCAGCGCCAGCGCATGACGGGCCAGATCATCGAGATTGCGGGTGCCTTCCGGAAAACCGCTGGAATCCCCATGCCCCCAAAGGTCCGGCACAATCACCCGATACCGGCTGGCCAGCGTGTCGATCTGCGCACGCCACATCGCCTTGTCCCAAAGGTAACTGTGACCGAGCAAGACAACCGGCCCGGTGCCTTGGTCAGCGTAGTGAAGGGTCTTACCGTCGATGAGTAGATCCGGCATTTCTGATGATCCTCTGTCTGGTCTTTCAGCATTCATTTCAGGCAGCCCGTGAAAGGCAGCTTATCGATGTTGACGCGTATGCATGACCATTTTGTTGAAATTTGCGCTGCAACGGACCGAGTGGTCATTTTTCAGCGGAGCTATCTTACACCGATCTTTTCGACGAGGAATGCGCTTGTAATTGCTGAAGGAAAACGGCCGAGAAGCTGGCTATCAGCCACTTAGAGCGCCCAGATTCAAAGGCCGAACCGCGCCCATCCAGATGGCATGGTCGGTATGGTCGCGCAGCTCATCGCCCGTCAACGGATGCAGAAACACCACCAGCCCATTGCGATTCAACGCGAGCCATAAAGTAACGTCAGCCAACTGCTCATGCCCGAACGCCAACTGACAACTCCAGTCCGGATGCGGCCCAACCAGCTTTTGGTGAACGCGGCCCATCTGCAGCGCAAATTTCTCGGTCGCGGCTTCGCACAGGGCTCGGGCCTGGTTCAGGGTTTGGGCGTTGAAATAGATATGGGCGTGGTAGCCGTGGGTGTCTTGCATGTATGAGTCCTTCCTGACCAAAAAATGAACGCCTGCTTACACCGCAATCGACGGCAACGGCCTGCCCGCCAGCGAAACCCCGCTCAACGCCTGCTCACTCGCCAGCCAGTCCATGAACTGCTGGACGATTTGCACTCGCCGTTTGCGCTGGGGCAAAACCACGTAATAGCCTTGTCCGGAAATAGCGGCTCCGGCGATGGGGCGGCAGAGCAGGCCTTGGTCGAGGAGGTCGTCGACCAGGTGTTTCCAGCCGATGGCGACGCCTTGTCCGCCAATCGCGGCCTGGATGAGCAGGGTGTAGTTGTCGAAACGCAGCTGGCCGGGCGTAGGGGCCTGGGGGATGTCGAGGGCGCGGAATACGCCTGCCCAGTCGAACCAGTTGTTGCTGCTTTCGCCGCGCAGGTGCAAGAGCGGAAAGTCGCGCAGTGCTTCGTTGGGCAGCGGCGTCTGGCGACCCGCGATCAGTTGCGGGCTGCACACCGGAAAGACTTCTTCGCTGAATAGCCAATGGCTTTCGCCCTGCTTGAAGCGCCCGTCGCCGAACAGTACGGCAACGTCGATATCTGCGCGTAACATGCTGTGGGTACGCTCGCTGGTGACCAGGCTGACATCCACGTCCGGGTTGACCTTGTGGAAACGGTGCAGGCGCGGCATCAGCCAGTAGGCGGCGAAGGCGAAGTCGGTCGCCACTTGAAGCACTTCGTGCTGGTGCTGTTCGGTGATCGCTATCAGCCCGCTGTCGATCGATTGCAGGCCAGCCTGCACATGACTGAACAATATTTCGCCGGCTTCGGTAAGCTCGATACCGCGATAGATCCGGTCAAACAGGCGGGTGGCCAGCTGTTCTTCAAGGCGCTTGATCTGCTGGCTGACGGCAGGCTGGGTAGTGCCCAGTTCGATAGCCGCCGCAGTGAAGCTGCGCAAGCGAGCCGCGACTTCAAAGGCACGCAGCAGGTCGAGGGACATATCGCCAAAAGCTTCAAACATAAGCGGTGCTTATCCTAGGCATTGCTGCGCATGGGCTTTACCATCAAACACGAGGACTTCATCCTCGTACCCAGCACTTTCGCATAACTTTTCACAATGGGATGCAGCGATTACATGAAGCGCAAAAATATTCTGTTCATCATGGCCGATCAAATGGCCGCGCCAATGTTGCCGTTTTACGCCCGGTCTCCAATCCTGATGCCGAATCTGAGCCGCCTTGCTGCCGATGGCGTGGTGTTCGATTCAGCGTATTGCAACAGCCCTCTGTGCGCGCCATCGCGTTTCACACTGGTCAGCGGTCAGCTGCCAAGCAAGATCGGCGCGTACGACAACGCAGCCGACTTCCCGGCTGATATTCCGACCTACGCTCACTATCTGCGTGCGCTGGGCTACAAGACCGCTCTGGCAGGCAAGATGCATTTCTGTGGACCGGATCAACTGCACGGTTACGAAGAGCGCCTGACCAGTGACATTTACCCGGCCGACTATGGCTGGTCGGTCAACTGGGACGAGCCGGATGTGCGTCCGAGCTGGTATCACAACATGTCTTCGGTGTTGCAGGCCGGTCCGTGCATTCGTACCAACCAGCTGGATTTCGATGAAGAAGTGCTGTTCAAGTCCCAGCAGTATCTGTACGACTACGTACGCCAGGACGGCAACGCGCCTTTCTGCCTGACCGTTTCCATGACTCACCCTCACGACCCTTACACCATCCCCATGCCGTTCTGGGACCTGTATAGCAACGACGAAATCCCGATGCCCACGCCGCATGCCAATCAGGCCGCGCTGGACCCGCATTCGCAACGGCTGCTCAAGGTCTATGACCTGTGGGACAAGCCGATGCCGACCAACAAGATTCGAGATGCGCGCCGCGCCTACTTCGGCGCGTGCAGCTATATCGATCTGAACGTCGGCAAGCTGATGCAGACGCTGGATGAAGTCGGGCTGGCGGAAGACACCATCGTGGTGTTCTCCGGCGATCACGGCGACATGCTGGGCGAGAAGGGCCTCTGGTACAAAATGCACTGGTTCGAAATGGCCGCCCGCGTGCCGTTGGTGGTGTACTCGCCGGGCCAGTTCAAGCCGGGGCGGGTCAGTGCGTCGGTGTCGACTGCCGACTTGCTGCCGACCTTTGTCGAAATGGCCAACGGCAAACTGGACGCCGGGTTGCCACTGGACGGACGCTCGCTGATGCCGCACCTGAAACGCAAGGGTGGGCACGATGAGGTATTCGGCGAGTACATGGCCGAAGGCACGACCAGCCCGTTGATGATGATCCGTCGCGGCGCTTACAAATTCATCTATTCGGAGCAGGACCCGTGCCTGCTCTTCGATGTGAAGAAGGACCCGAAAGAGCAGAAGGATCTGAGCCAGTCACCCGCCCATGAAAAGCTGTTCAATGACTTCCTGGCCGAAGCTCGGGCCAAGTGGGATATACCGGCGATACACCAACAGGTGCTCGCCAGCCAGCGCAGAAGGCGCTTCGTCGCCAAATCGCTGGCAACCGGCAAGCTGAAGAGTTGGGATCACCAGCCACTGGTCGACGCCAGTCAGCAGTACATGCGCAACCACATTGATCTGGACGATCTGGAGCGTAAGGCACGTTTTCCGCAACCTTGACCCTGCCCACACCAAAAAAATCAAAAGGGGTACATCAATGAAGAAGTTATCCACAGCCGTTGCGGTCGCGGTCATGACATTCGGCAGCCTTGCGGCGCAGGCAGAGGACGCTAGTTGCAGCACCGTGAAAATGGCCGATCCGGGCTGGAGTGACATTGGGGCCACCAATGCTATCGCCAGCGTGGTGCTTGAAGGTCTGGGCTACAAGGCCAAGGTCGACACCCTCGCGGTGCCGATTGCCTACGGCGGTTTGAAGGACGGCAAGCTGGATGTTTTTCTGGGCAACTGGATGCCGGCGCAGCAGGGCTTTTACGACAAGTTCGTGGCGACCGGCGATGTAACGCAATTGGCCAAGAACCTCGAAGGCACCGAGTTCACCCTGGCCGTGCCGGACTATGTGTGGGACGCCGGCGTGCATGATTTTGCCGACCTGAATAAATTCGCTGACAAGTTCGACCAGAAGATCTACGGCATTGGCTCTGGTGCACCTGCCAATCTCTCGCTGCAGGAGATCATCAAGAAGAACGAATTCGATCTGGGCAAATGGAAGCTGGTCGAGTCGAGCGAGACGGCGATGCTCGCCGAGGTCAATCGCAACGTGAAGCGCAAGGCGTTTGTGGTCTTCCTCGGCTGGACCCCGCATCCAATGAACGTGCAGATCAAAGGTATGCATTACCTCAAGGGCGGCGAGAAATACTTTGGCGATACCGGCTCGGTCTTCACCCTGACCCGCAAGGGTTATGCGCAAGCCTGTCCGAACGTCGGCAAGCTGCTGACCAATCTGAGCTTCACCCTGGACATGGAAAACAGCATCATGGCCGAAGTGGCGAACAGCAAGGTCAGCAACAGCGCAGCGGCAAAGGCCTGGATCAAGGCCAATCCGGCGGTGCTGGACAAGTGGCTGGAGGGCGTGAGGACGTTTGATGGCAAGGATGGGCTGGCGGCGGTGAAAGCCAGGTTGTAGGCGTAAGGTCTTGAGCACGCGGCGTGGCGCAAATCTGTGACGCGGAGCGTCACCCAAGGCGTTCCCACGCTGGAGTGAGGAACGATAGGTGTCCGACTATCGTGCCCATGCTCCGCGTGGGTATGCCGTTCTGGACGCTCTGCGTCCTCTACGTTCAATTCACTCGAGGGACCGATGCGCTGGCTAAATCGCCATAAAATTCTACCGTTTCTAGCCTGGCTGCCGCAGCAGAGCCGCGCCAGTGTCGGGCGTGATGCGCTGGTGGGCCTGAGCGGTGCCATTCTGGCCCTGCCGCAGTCCATCGCTTACGCACTGATCGCCGGGCTGCCTCCGGAGTACGGTCTGTACGCCGCGATTGTTCCTGTTCTGATCGCCTGCCTGTGGGGCTCGTCCTGGCACCTCATCTGTGGGCCGACTGCGGCTATTTCCATCGTGCTGTATGCCAGTGTCAGTCCGCTCGCCGTGCCGGCCAGTCAGGACTACATCATGTTGATCCTGTTGCTGACGTTCATCGCCGGTGTATTCCAGCTATTGCTGGGAATGATGCGCTTCGGCGCGCTGGTGAATTTTGTTTCGCACTCGGTGGTGCTCGGTTTCACACTGGGCGCTGCAATAGTCATTGCACTCGGGCAGATGCCCAATCTGCTGGGCATTGATCTGCCGAGTCAGACTACCGCCCTTAGAAGCCTGACCGCCGTTTTAGAGCATCGTGGAGAGGTCGATCTACCTTCACTGACACTGGGCCTGTTGACCCTGGCGCTGGGCATCGGGCTCAAACTCCTGGTGCCTCGCTGGCCAACCTTATTGATTGCATTGGTATCGAGCAGCCTGTTGGTGTGGCTGTGGCCGGCGATGTTCGGCCATGTCCGTGTGGTCAGCGCCTTCGTCGGCCATCTGCCGCCCTTCAGCCCGTTGCCGCTGGATCTCGAACTGATCCTCAAACTGCTGCCGACGGCAGTGGCGGTGGGCATGCTCGGGCTGGTCAACAGCCTGTCGATTGCCCGCTCGCTGTCGGCACGTTCGCAGCAGATGCTTAACGCCAATCAGGAAGTCCGTGCACAAGGTCTATCGAATATGGTCGGCTCGCTGTTTTCCGGCTATCTGTCAGCGGGCTCGTTCACCCGTGCGGCGCTGAGTTACGAGGCAGGTGCGCGCTCGCCGTTGGCCGGGGTATTTTCCGCGCTATGGGTGGCGTTGTTCGCAGTCGCCGGAGCCTCGTTGATCTCGCACATTCCGATCCCGGCCATGGCCGCCTCAATTCTGCTGATCTGTTGGGGGCTAGTGGATCGCCGTGGCATTCGTGCGCTGTTCCGTGTCAGCCGCGCCGAGTTTTTCGTGATGGCGCTGACCTGTCTGGCCACTCTGCTGCTGGAGCTGCAAACCGCGATTTATGCCGGTGTGCTGGCCTCGCTGTTCTTCTACCTCAAACGCACCTCACAACCGCGCGTGCAGCAATGGCGCGAAGGCGACGAGGACGTGCTTCGGGTCGGCGGCTCGATCTTTTTCGGTGCCAGCCACTACCTGCAAACCCGCCTGCAACGCACTGAAGGGCTGCGTGTGGTGATCGACGCGCAGCAGATCAACTTCATCGATTACTCAGGCGTGGAAATGCTTCATCAGGAAGCCAGGCGTCTGGGCCGTCAGGGGCGATTACTGATCCTGCGCAATGCCAGGCCGCAAGTGATCGAGGAATTGCACAAGCTGGAAGGGCCGCAGAACTGCCCGATTCTGTTTGAGGATTGAGCCATAACTCATCGTCCCGATGCTCTGCGTCGCAAGAGGACGCGGAGCGTCCAGAACGGCATGCCAACGCGGAGCATTGGCACGATAGTCTCTCAGTCAACCAGCCGCCAGCAGCCTGCGCAACTCGGCCAGTACCGGAGCCGAGTCCGGGCGCACGCCGCGCCATAGCAGGAAGGCTTCTGCTGCCTGCTCCACCAGCATGCCCAAGCCATCAACCGACTGTGCCGCACCATGCTCAGTAGCCCAGCGGCAAAAAGCAGTAGGCTCTTTGCTGTACATCATGTCGTAGCAGAAGGTCGCATCGGGCTGGATAAGGCTCGGGGACATCGGCGGCAGCTCTCCAGCCAGACTGGCAGAGGTGGCATTGATGATCACGTCCACCGGTTCTTCAAGCCAGTCGAAGCTGCTGGCAAACACAGGGCCAAGATCCGCAAATTCCTGCGCCAGTCGTTCGGCTTTTTCAACGGTGCGATTGGCAATCACCAGCACTGCGGGTTGCTCCGCCAGCAAGGGTTCAAGCGCGCCACGAACCGCACCACCCGCGCCTAGCAACAGAACCCGCTGACCACGCAGGCTGCGCCCGCAGTTGACTGTCAGGTCGCGCACCAGCCCGGCACCGTCGGTGTTGTCACCCAGCAGCGTACCGTCATCGAGCTTGCTCAAGGTGTTCACCGCTCCCGCACGCTGCCCGCGTTCGGTCAGGCTATCGGCCAGGCGATAGGCTTCTTCCTTGAACGGCACCGTCACGTTGGCACCACGTCCGGTCTGGAAAAACGCCTGGGCAAACGCGGTGAAATCATCCAGCGGTGCCAGCGACGTCTGGTAATCCAGCGCCTGCCCGGTTTGCTCGGCGAACAGGCGATGAATCAGCGGCGACTTGCTGTGACCGATGGGGTTACCAAAGACGACATACCGGTCCATCAGTTGTCCGCCAGCCAGTCGCGATCAGTCAGGAAGTAATCGGTCAGGCGCGCTTCTTCGCTGCCCGGCGCGGCTTTCCAGTCGTAGCCCCAGCGTACTTGCGGCGGCAGCGACATAAGGATCGATTCGGTACGGCCACCCGATTGCAGACCGAACAGCGTGCCGCGGTCGTACACCAGGTTGAACTCGACGTAGCGCCCCCGACGGAATTCCTGAAATTCGCGCTGCTGCACGGTATAGGCCGCAGCCTTGCGACGCCGCACGATCGGCAGATACGCATTAATGAACGCATCACCGATGGCGCGGATGAAGGCGAAGCTGGTGTCAAAATCCCACTGGTTCACGTCATCGAAAAACAGACCGCCGATACCGCGCGGTTCATCACGATGCTTGAGGTGGAAGTAACTGTCGCACCACGCCTTGTAGCGCGGGTAGACATCATCGCCGAAGGGCGCACAGGCACGTTCGGCCACCCGGTGCCAGTGCACGCAGTCTTCCTCGACGCCATAGTAGGGCGTCAGGTCGAAACCGCCACCAAACCACCAGACTGGCTCCTCGCCTTCTTTCTCGGCAATGAAGAACCGCACGTTGGCGTGAGACGTCGGCACATGCGGGTTGTGCGGGTGAATCACCAGCGACACGCCCAGCGCCTCGAAACCACGCCCGGCCAGCTCAGGCCGGTGGGCACTGGCCGACGGAGGCAGGTTGCTGCCGAACACGTGAGAAAAGTTGACACCACCTTTCTCGATGACCGCGCCATTCTCGATCACCCGCGTGCGACCACCGCCGCCCGCCGGACGCGTCCAGGCATCTTCCACAAAGTGTGCGTTGCCATCTTCCTGCTCGAGCGCGGTGCAGATCCGGTCTTGCAGGTCGAGCAGGTAGGCTTTTACGGCCTCGGTACGGGTACTCATGAGGATCCCTTACGGCTGACGTCAAACGGCTGAGCCCCCGCAGCAAAAGAGGCGCAGGCAAATTGGCGCGTAGCATACCATCGGCAGCGCGGGCTGGCAGTTGACGAAGACCGGGGGAAGGAGTCCGATAGGTGCTTTCGGAACTTGTTTTAACCATCAAGGAGAGAGCACATGGCAAAGCGTATCCAGTTCAGCACTGTCGGAGGACCCGAGGTTCTTGAATATGTCGATTTCGAGCCAGAGGCTCCAGGGCCGCAGGCGGTGGTTGTGCGCAACAAGGCCATTGGCCTGAATTTCATTGATACCTATTACCGTAGCGGGCTGTATCCAGCGCCCGAGTTGCCTTCAGGGCTCGGTGCTGAAGGGGCGGGTGTGGTCGAGGCGGTGGGCGATGAGGTGACGCGCTTCAAGGTCGGTGATCGTGTTGCCTACGGCACCGGGCCTTTGGGCGCGTACAGCGAGTTGCATGTGCTGCCTGAGGCGAATCTGGTGAAGCTGGCGGACTCGGTCAGTTTCGAGCAGGCCGCTGCGTTGATGCTCAAGGGCCTGACCGTGCAATACCTGCTGCGCCAGACCTATCAGGTGAAGCCGGGCGAGATCATTCTGTTTCATGCGGCGGCGGGTGGTGTCGGCTCGTTGGCCTGTCAGTGGGCCAAGGCATTGGGCGCGAAACTGATCGGCACGGTCAGTTCACCGGAGAAGGCCGCTCACGCCAAGGCGCTGGGTGCCTGGGAAACCATCGACTACAGCCACGAAGACGTCGCCAAACGTGTGCTGGAACTCACCGACGGCAAGAAGTGCCCGGTGGTCTACGATGGCGTGGGACAGGACACCTGGCTGACCTCGCTCGACAGCGTGGCACCACGCGGGCTGGTGGTGAGCTTCGGCAATGCGTCAGGGCCGGTCTCAGGCGTGAATCTGGGGATTCTGGCGCAAAAGGGCTCGGTATATGTCACCCGCCCGACACTGGGCACCTACGCGAACAATGCGCAGAACCTGCAGGCCATGGCTGACGAGCTGTTCGACATGCTCGCCAGCGGCAAACTCAAGGTCGACAACATTCAGCAGTACGCGTTGAAGGACGCCGCCAAGGCGCAAACCGAGCTGTCCGCTCGGCGCACCACTGGCTCGACCATTCTGATTCCCTGAGCCAGCGTCAGCCAGCGCGCATGACCTGGCCGGTCGCGATATCACGGATCACGCTGGGGTTTCGGCGGCCGCCTAGGCTGCCGCCCAGCACACCGTCGATCTGACCCCGGAAGTACTGCTCGACGCGCAGCCGCGAACGGGCAGCCGGACGACCTGCCGGGTTGGCCGATGTGGAAATCAACGGGCCGACCAACGCGCACAGTTCGCGCACCGTAGGGTGGTCGGTGACGCGCAGCGCCACGGTTTCATGAATGCCGGTGATCCACTCGGGCAGCAGGTTCTGATGCGGCACCAGCCAGGTATTGGGCCCTGGCCAGGTGCTGGCCATGCGGTCGAGCCACAATTGGGGGAAGTCTTCGAACAGAAAGTCGAACTGACGAATGTTGTCGGCGATCAGTATCAGGCCTTTTTCCACTGGCCGTGACTTGATCGCCAGCAAACGATAAACCGCTTCTTCATCCCATGGATCACACCCCAGGCCCCAGACTGCCTCGGTCGGGTAAGCAATCACCGCACCGGCTCGAATATCCTGAGCGGCTTGTTGCACACGCCAACTGCTGACCATTGTTTGTCTCTCCGCTAAATCCTGACGGCAGTTTAACCTCAGGGCGCTCTGGCGAACCATCGTCCCGCTTCACAGCTTATTCTGCCGTCCAGTTCCAGCTCGGTCAGGCCCGCCAGTACCTTGGGCAACGGCCAGCCGCTGGAGACCGATAACCCCTCGCTGGTATGCGGCGCAGCGTGCAACAGCGCCAGAAGTGGATGGTCGCAAGGCACCGGTTTGGCAGGTGTCTCGGGCGCTGCAGCGGGCGCAACGCTCTTCCAGTGCTGCAAGCCTTCAAGAATGTGCTCAACGGTCTCGACCAGCGTTGCGCCGTCGCGTATCAACTGGTGGCAGCCCTTGGCACCCGGGTGGTGAATCGAACCCGGTATCGCATACACCTCTCGCCCATGCTCGGCGGCCAGTCGCGCGGTAATCAACGAGCCGCTGGCAACACTGGCCTCGACCACCAGCACGCCGAGCGACAGGCCGCTGATGATTCGGTTGCGCCGAGGGAAGTTGCTGGGCTGTGGTTCAGCGTCCAGCGGGAACTCGGAAATCACCGCGCCACCTTGCGCCGCCATCTGCGCTGCGAGCGCACGATGCTGCTGTGGATAAAGTTTTTCAAGCCCGGTGCCCAGTACGCCAATTGTATGCCCACCGACATCCAGTGCGCCCTGATGCGCGGCCCCGTCAATGCCGCGCGCCAGACCGCTGGTGATCACAAAACCGGCACCCGCCAGGCTGCGCGCAAAAGCTCTGGCAGTGTCCAGCCCGGGTCTGGAAGCGCGACGACTGCCGACCATGCCCAACTGCGGACGCTCAAGGATAGAAGGGTCGCCGGCAATGAAGATCAGCGGCGGTGGGTCGGCGATCTCGGCCAGCAGCGCGGGGTAGCAAGGGTCGTCCCACATCAGCAAATGCTGGGCCGGACGCTCCAGCCAGGCCAATGCAGCACTGGCACCGTCCCTGACGGAAGGGGCTCGACGCGCCTCGGCGCAGGCACCTGGAATACCCAGCGCACGCCACGCACTGGCCGGTGCGCTCAGCGCAGACGACGCAGAACCGAAGGCTTCGATCAGCCTGGAAAAGCGTTTCGGTCCTATCTCGGGCAAGCGATGCATGCGCAGACGGGCTTCCAGCTCTGCTGGCGAAGAGAGGGCATTTTCGAACAGTGGCATAAGATCGTCCCTGATCCATTGTGCATCTCAGATGATGCACAAACCTGTGGATAACTCTGTTGACAACAATTTGATAAGTGTCTGGCTCGTCACACAAATCCGTCGCAGAACTGAAACATACCTTTAGGGATTTCGAACCTTGTCCATGATGGCCAAAGATCGGTTGGCTTGCAGGACCAAGGCGTAACTAAGCTTGTCGTACGTACGGAAAACCATGAGCAGGCCAGACCGTTCGTCAGGGATTTTTACCTGTTCACCGGTGATCCGGTCGCGCACTGTCTCGCTGGTTTTGTAGATCGCCAGCACGTTGCCCTCGGCCAGCCCGTCACGTTTGCCTTTGTTGAGGGTGACCACATCCAGCACGCTGACCTGGGTCACCCCGCGTGGCACATCCAGAATCAAACCTTCTATCGGCGTTTGCGGGGCGCTGGGCAGGAAAGTCGAGTTGATCGCTCGCTCTTCGCTGCTGAACAATCGGTCGCCCAGGCGCACTTCCTGCGTAGAGCGCTGCAGAACCAGAGTCGAGACGTCGCCCTCGGAGGCAACCACCTCAGCGCTGCCGATGTCATCCGCGTTGATCCCCAGCACTTCCTTGGTCTGTGGGTCGGTGTAGGTCTTGCCCTGTCGGAAAATGCCGTAGACGGTGTGCGCCGGGTCCAGCGTGCCCCGTGCATAGGCCCGGTCACCGCTACCGCTGAGCACGCGCTCGGCATTGCCCGCGACGATGTAGGGGGCCTTTTCGAACTGCTCGGCATTGTCGACGATGCGATTGCTGATCAGGAATGCGTTGATCGCCCCCAGCGGAATGCTCGGAATGGCCTCGACCATCGGCGTACTGCGCACACGCGGTGACAATTTGATGGTCCCGCGCGACTCGCCGCGGTTGAGCGTCACGCGCGGCTGACCATCGACCCAGGTCAACGCGAGAGTGTCACCGGGGTAGATCAGGTCGGGATCATGGACTTGCGGATTGGCCCGCCATATCTCGCGCCATTTCCACGGTTCACGCAAAAACTTGCCGGAAATGTCCCAGAGTGTGTCCCCGGCGACAACGGTGTAGCTCTGCGGATAGCCTTCCCTGAGTTGCACTTGCGCCTGAGCAAGACCGCTGGCGGTCAACAGCAGCAGGGCGAGTAGTGATTTCCTCATGCGGTGAATCCCTTTATCATGTTGCCTCACGCGAACCCTAGAGTCCTGTCCTGGGCTGCCTGCCTTGAACTCCCGGGCCCGGCACCCAACATTGACTTTACCTTAACAGTGCAGCTCTTACGTATATGGCCATTCTAAACATCCTCGAATTTCCCGATTCGCGCCTGCGCACCATCGCCAAACCTGTGGCGATGGTAGACGAAGGCATTCGCCAGTTGGTCGACGACATGTTTGAAACCATGTACGAAGCGCCCGGCATCGGGCTGGCAGCCACGCAGGTCAATGTCCACAAGCGTGTGGTTGTCATGGACCTGAGCGAAGACCGCAGCGAACCGATGGTCTTCATCAACCCTGAAATCGAAAAACTGACCGATGAAATGGATCAGTATCAGGAAGGCTGCCTGTCGGTACCCGGTTTCTACGAGAACGTCGACCGTCCGCAAAAGGTCCGCGTCAAAGCGCTGGACCGTGACGGCAAGCCTTACGAAATGGTTGCCGAAGGCCTGCTCGCCATCTGCATCCAGCATGAGTGCGATCACCTGAACGGCAAGCTGTTCGTTGATTACCTCTCTAACCTCAAGCGCGACCGGATCAAGAAAAAACTCGAGAAACAGCACAAGCTGAACGCTTGATCCTTCGTCCCTCCAAAAGGCCTGCACAAGGCCTTTTTGTTTTTTTAGAACGAGAAGCCCATGACTGAGCCACTGCGCATCGTCTTCGCCGGCACCCCGGAATTTGCCGCCGAACACCTCAAGGCCCTGCTCGACAGCCCTTACCAGATCGTCGCCGTGTACACCCAGCCTGATCGCCCGGCCGGTCGTGGACAAAAGCTGATGCCCAGCCCGGTCAAGCAACTGGCACTGCAGCATGATATCCCGGTCATGCAGCCGCCCACGCTGCGCGCCCCTGAGGCGCAGGCAGAACTGGCTGCGCTCAAGCCTGATGTGATGGTGGTAGTCGCCTACGGCTTGATTCTGCCGCAGGTGGTTCTGGATATCCCGCGTCTGGGCTGCATCAACAGCCATGCGTCGCTGCTGCCACGCTGGCGTGGTGCTGCGCCGATTCAGCGCGCGGTGCAGGCCGGTGATGCCGAGAGCGGTGTGACCGTGATGCAAATGGAAGCAGGTCTGGACACCGGGCCGATGCTGCTCAAGGCCGTAACCCCGATCACCGCACAGGACACCGGTGGCACGCTGCATGACCGTCTGGCCGAACTCGGCCCACCAGCGGTGTTGCAGGCCATTGCGGGGCTGGCGGATGGTTCGCTGGTCGGCGAGGTTCAGGACGACAGCCTGGCCAATTACGCTCACAAATTGAACAAGGATGAGGCGCGTCTCGACTGGACACGTCCGGCCGATGAGCTGGAGCGTCTGATCCGCGCCTTCAACCCGTGGCCGATCTGCCACAGCACGCTGAGCGAAGAAACCCTGAAAGTGCTGGCAGCCGATCTGGCCGAAGGGCAGGGCGTACCGGGAACTGTCCTCAGCGCCAGCAAGGACGGCCTGATCGTCGCCTGCGGCCAGAACGCCCTGCGCCTGACCCGTCTGCAACTGCCGGGTGGCAAGCCGCTGAATTTTGCTGATCTGTTCAACAGCCGTCGCGAGAAATTCGCCATCGGCACGGTGCTGGGCCAATGAACCCGCGTCTGGCCGCCGCCAAGGCACTGGCTGCTGTGCTCAGTGGCAAGGCGTCGCTGAACAGTTCGTTGCCTGCTCAACTGGACAAGGTCGAGGTGCGTGATCGCGGTCTGACTCAGGATCTGGCGTTCGGCACCGCACGCTGGCAGCCACGCCTGTCGGCACTGGCAGCCAAACTGTTGCAAAAACCCTTCAAGGCCGCTGATGCCGACGTCGAAGCGTTGCTGCTGGTGGGGCTTTACCAGCTGTTTTACAGCCGAATTCCTGCGCATGCGGCCATTGGTGAAACCGTTGGCTGCGCTGACAAGCTGAAAAAACCGTGGGCCAAAGGCTTGCTCAACGCCGTGCTGCGCAACGCGCAACGTGATGGCGAGGCGCTGCTGATCGAGCTGGAACACGACCCGGTGGTGCGCACCGCCCACCCGCGCTGGCTGCAAAAAGCCCTGAAAGCCGCCTGGCCGGAACAGTGGGAAGCCATCTGCGCGGCCAACAATGCGCATCCGCCGATGATTTTGCGGGTCAACCGTCGGCATAACAGCCGCGACCAGTACCTTGAGCTGCTGAATACTGCCGGGCTGCAAGCCAGCGCGTGCACCTTCAGTCAGGACGGCATCGTACTGGCCGAGCCCTGCGACGTGCGCTCGCTGCCGGGCTTTGCCGAAGGCTGGATCAGCGTTCAGGACGAAGCCGCGCAACTGGCCGCTGACCTGCTGGAGCTCGCGCCCGGGCAACGCGTACTCGACGCCTGTTGCGCGCCAGGTGGCAAGACCTGCCATTTGCTGGAAGTGCAGCCGCAATTGAGCGGCGTAGTGGCGGTGGACCTCGAAGCCAAGCGCCTGGTGCGCGTGCGTGAAAACCTTGATCGTCTGGGTCTGGACGCCGAGCTGATCGCTGCCGACGCCCGCGAGACAGCGCAGTGGTGGGACGGCAAGCCGTTCCAGCGCATCCTGCTCGACGCCCCGTGCTCGGCGACAGGTGTAATCCGTCGCCACCCGGACATCAAGCTGACCCGTCAACTGGATGACATCGCCGCGCTCGCCAGCCTGCAGGGCGAACTGCTCGACGCGTTGTGGCCTACGCTGCAAGTAGGCGGCATGCTGGTTTACGCGACCTGTTCGACACTACCGACTGAAAATACCGACGTCATCGAGGCGTTTCTGGCCCGCACCTCCGGGGCCAGAGAACTGGATATCGCCGGTCAGGCCGGACAGCCACCCGCAGGTATCAAGCAAGCCCATGGTCGCCAGCTGCTTGCCCAGCAAGGCGGCCACGACGGTTTCTACTACGCCAAACTGATCAAGATCGCGGATCAAGGTCGAGGCGGCGCGGGAGTAAGCAGGTGAAAATCATCATTCTGGGTGCAGGTCAGGTAGGCGGTACGCTGGCCGAGCATCTGGCGGGCGAAGCCAACGACATTACCGTGGTCGACACCGATGGCGACCGGTTACGCGATCTGGGCGACCGCCTGGATATCCGTACCGTGCAGGGCAAGGGCTCCTATCCCGCAGTTCTGCGCCAGGCGGGCGCGGACGACGCCGACATGCTGGTCGCGGTGACCAGCAGCGACGAAGCCAATATGATCGCCTGCCAGGTGGCCCACACGCTGTTCCACACGCCGACCAAGATCGCGCGCATCCGCGAAGCGGCGTACCTGACACGCGCGGGCCTGTTCGATAAAAACGCGATTCCGGTCGACGTGTTGATCAGCCCGGAACAGGTGGTCACCAATTACATCAAGCGCCTGATCGAGTACCCCGGCGCGCTACAGGTCATCGATTTCGCCGAAGGCAAGGCACAACTGGTCGCGGTCAAAGCCTATTACGGCGGTGCCTTGGTGGGTCAGCAGCTGCGCCAGTTACGTGCGCACATGCCCAATGTCGACCCCCGTATCGCGGCGATCTATCGGCGCGACCGGGCGATCCTGCCCCACGGCGATACGGTCATCGAAGCCGACGACGAGGTGTTCTTCATCGCCGCCAAGGCCGACATTCGTGCGGTGATGGGTGAACTGAGGCGTCTGGACGAGAACTACAAGCGTATCGTCATCGCAGGCGGTGGCAACATCGGTGAGCGTCTGGCTGAAGCCATTGAAAGCCGCTATCAGGTAAAGATCATCGAAGTAAACCCGGCGCGCTGCCGCTATCTGTCGGAGCATCTGGACAGTACGGTGGTGCTACAGGGCAGCTCATCGGATCGCGATTTGCTGATGGAAGAAAACATCAACAATACCGACCTGTTTCTGGCGCTGACCAACGACGATGAAGCCAACATCATGTCGTCGCTGCTGGCCAAACGCCTGGGCGCACGCAAGGTGATGACCCTGATCAACAACCCGGCCTATGTCGATCTGGTACAGGGCGGTGAGATTGATGTGGCGGTCAGCCCCCAACTGGCAACCATCGGCACGCTGCTGGCTCATGTACGACGGGGCGATATCGTCAGCGTGCACTCGTTACGGCGCGGCGCAGCCGAAGCCATCGAGATCGTCGCGCACGGCGACCCGAAATCCAGCAAAGTGGTCGGTCGCGCCATCAAGGACATCAACCTGCCGACCGGCACGGCAATCGGTGCGATCATCCGCGACGAACAGGTGCTCATCGCCCACGACATCACCGTGATCGAATCCGGTGACCATGTGATCATGTTCCTTGTGGATAAAAAGTGCATCCGTGAAGTGGAGCGGCTGTTTCAGGTGGGGTTGAGCTTTTTCTGAACAGGTCCTGAACAGCCTGCTCCCTGACTGAACCTCTTGCCGACCTGTCTGGTCGGCAACGCTCGTCGACTCGGACGAATTCTCTCTAAGCGCGCGTATCACACATACGCGCGCTATGCCTTTGACGGGCGTTACCAGAGAGAACATAAGCAATGCCTGAATCCAAAGTCCCCCTTCAAGGCTCACAAACCGACGGCACACCTGCGGGTGGCTGGCCTGCGCTCAGCGCGGTCAATAAGCACCTGTTGCACCAGCATGTGCTGATCAAGGGCAACCGCACGCTGATGTCCATGAACAAGCCTGGCGGCTTCGACTGCCCGAGTTGCTCCTGGCCGGACCCGAAGAAGCCGCACACCTTTGAATACTGCGAGAACGGTGCCAAGGCACTGGCCTGGGAATCGACCAAAAAACGCGTGACGCCTGAGTTTTTCGCCCGGCATACGGTCAGCGAACTGGCGACCTGGAGCGATCACGAGCTGGAAGCAGAAGGCCGTATCACCGAGCCGATGCGCTACGACGCCGCCACTGACAAATACCTGCCCGTCACCTGGGACGAAGCGTTCGCCGAGATCGGCGAAGAGCTGCGCGGCCTGAGCGATCCGTGGAAGCTGGAGCTGTACACCTCCGGGCGCACGTCAAACGAAGCCGCATTTTTGTATCAGCTGTTCGGTCGGCTGTACGGCATGGCCAACTTCCCTGACTGCTCGAACATGTGCCATGAAACCACCACTGCGGCGCTGCCCGAGTCGATCGGGGTTGGCAAAGGCACCACGACGCTGGAAGATTTCGAGAACGCCGACGCGATTTTCATCATCGGCCAGAACCCCGGTACCAACAGCCCGCGCATGATGTCCGAGCTGCACGCGGCCGCAAAACGGGGTGCCAGCATCATTTCGTTCAACCCGCTGCGGGAAAGGGCGCTGGTACGCTTTGCGGCGCCGCAGGACCCGCGCGACATGCTCAGTCTTCATGGGGTGGAAATCAGCTCGCAGTACCATCAGGTCAGGATCGGTGGCGACATGATCGCCCTGCAAGGCGTTTGCAAGGCCGTGATCGAAGCCGATGACGTGGCGCAGCGTGAAAACCTGCCGCGCGTCCTTGATGTGGCGTTCATTGAAGAACACACCCATGGCTTTGAGCAGTACGCCGACTATTGCCGGCAGTTGCCGTGGGACATCATCGAGCGCCATTCGGGTCTGACGCGTCAGGCCATCGAAGAGGTAGCGGCAGTCTATAAACGCTCGAAGGGGGTTATCTGCTGCTGGGGGATGGGCGTCACTCAGCACAAGCGTGGCGGTGATGCGATGCAGCAGATCATCAACCTGCTGCTGTTGCGCGGCAACATCGGCAAGCTCGGTGCGGGGGCTTGCCCGGTACGTGGACACTCCAACGTACAGGGCGACAGGACGATGGGCATCTATGAAAAGGCCGGAGAACCGTTTCTGGCCAGCATGAGCAAGGTGTTCGGTTTCGAGGCGTCCAGAAAAAAAGGCCATGCCGTGGCCCAGACCTGTGAAGCCCTGTTGCGTGGCGAGGTGGAAGCACTCATTTCCATGGGCGGCAATTTCTTCCGCGCTATTCCGGACACTGATGTGATCTGCCCGACCGTCAGCCGCCTGAAAATGACGGTGCTGGTCAACACCAAGCTCAACCGCAGTGCGACGGTACATGGACAGAAAGCCTTTCTGCTGCCATGCGTGGCGCGTTCGGAACGCGACCTGCAGAACGGTGTGGCGCAGACCATTACGGTCGAGGACGCGATGTCGATGGTGCACGGCTCGACCGGCATGCTCGAGCCTGCGTCGAAGCATCTGATTTCCGAGGTCGCCATCATCGCCGGTATCGCCAAAGCGACGCTTGCGCCCAATCCCAAGGTGGATTGGGACAGTTATGTGGGCGACTACGCCAGGATTCGCGACAAGATCGAAGAAGTGTTGCCCGAGCAGTTTTATGACTTCAATCAGCGCATCCTTGAACCCGGAGGTTTTCGATTGCCCAATGCCGCCAGTGAGCGCAAATGGGACACCGAGTCGGGCAAGGCCAACTTTCTCTTTCCCGAAGGCATCTACGACGAAGACGACACGCCGCCGGGCGCGGAGCATTTGCAGTTGATGACGATCCGCAGCCATGACCAGTTCAATACCACGGTGTATTCCAACGATGACCGTTATCGGGACATCCTTGGCGACCGCATGGTGGTGATGCTCAACCCACAGGACATCGAACGCCTGGGGCTGAAGGCCGGGGACTACATTGAGTTTCAGACGGCGCTCGACCCGACCACGACGCGGCGTGCAGCGGGTTTTAAAGTCATCCCCTACGACGTGCCGCAAGGCTGCTGCGCAGCCTACTACCCGGAAACCAACGGGCTGCTGCCACTGGCCAACCGGGATAAACACGGCAACACCCCTGCGGCCAAATCCATCCCGGTGAACCTGGTGCGGATGAGTTCGGAGGGGACGCAAGTGGCACTGGAACGGCGCGGGTTGATTGCGGTGGCCAGTTGAGGGAAACACCATCGTGCGGCGCTTCGCGTCCGATCTTGAATGCGCGGCGCGGCGCAGATCTGTGACGCGGAGCGTCACGCAAGGCATTCCCACGCTGGTGAACTGCCCCCAAGAAGTTGGACACCAATCCGACCTCATGGGGGTGTTCAAATGGGTAAGTATTCAGAACAGTTCAAGCTCACTGTCGTCAAAGCGTATCTTGAAGGCAACATGGGCTTTCGTATGGTAGCCCGCCAGTTCTCGATCGATTTCAGTCTGCTTCGACGCTGGGTCGCTAACTACAAGAGTCATGGTCACACCGGCCATCGTAAGCCTGGTCTTCGATACAGCGAAGCTTTCAAGCGCTCAGTGCTTGAGCACAGGCGTGAACACAAGCTGTCGCTCCGTCAGGCCGCTGCGCATTTTGGTATCGGGGATCCCGGCCAAATAGTCAT
>NZ_JAWHOP010000029.1:0-64376 GCF_032586995.1 Pseudomonas syringae group sp. J248-6
CGGACGCAGAGCGTCCAGAACTGCATGCGACGCAGAGCGCCGCACGATAGTGAGGTGATCGTTCCTCACGCTCCAGCGTGGGAATGCCGTGGGTGATGCTCTGCGTCACAAATCTGCGCCGCGCCGCCCGCTCAAGATCGGACGCAGAGCGTCCAGAACTGCATGCGACGCAGAGCGCCGCACGATAGTGAGGTGATCGTTCCTCACGCTCCAGCGTGGGAATGCCGTGGGTGATGCTCTGCGTCACAAATCTGCGCCGCGCCGCCTGTTCAGGATCGGACGCAGAGCGTCCAGAACTGCATGCGACGCGGAGCGCCGCACGATAGTGAGGTGATCGTTCCTCACGCTCCAGCGTGGGAATGCCGTGGGTGACGCTCCGCGTCACAGATCTTCGTCGCGCCGCCTGTTCAGGATAGGACGCAGAGCGTCCAGAAAGGCGCTACCACGCGGAGCTTGGGAGCGATAACCCCGCTTCGTCACCGCCAGACACATCAGGTGCACCTTTTTTCACTTCGTTCAGCTGGCTTCCATCGGTAGCCGCTAGAGCATCCTGCCGGGCTCCGGTAACATGCGCGCCTGATTCAATCGCTCGCAAGGGTGTTCCAATTGAGGAGTCGCAATGCTGCCTTACCCGCAGATTGACCCGGTAGCCGTCGCTATCGGCCCGCTGCAAATTCACTGGTACGGGTTGATGTACCTGGTCGGCATCGGTGGCGCCTGGCTGCTCGCGTCGCGTCGTCTCAACAAATTCGACCCGACCTGGACCAAGGAAAAACTCTCCGACCTGATTTTCTGGCTGGCTATGGGCGTGATCGTCGGCGGGCGGCTGGGCTATGTGCTGTTCTACGACCTGTCGGCCTACATCGCCAATCCTCTATTGATATTCGAGGTCTGGAAGGGCGGCATGGCGTTCCATGGCGGCTTTGTCGGTGTGATGATTGCGGCCTGGTGGTTTGGCAAACGCAACGGCAAGAGCTTCTTCCAGCTGATGGACTTCGTCGCCCCGCTGGTGCCTATCGGCCTGGGTGCCGGGCGTATCGGCAACTTCATCAATGCTGAGCTGTGGGGCAAGCCGACCGACGTGCCGTGGGCCATGGTTTTCCCGCCGTTCAGCGACCCTGCGCAACTGGCGCGTCATCCTTCGCAGCTGTATCAGTTCGCACTGGAAGGCGTTGCGCTGTTCATCATCCTGAATCTGTACGCCCGCAAGCCGCGTCCGACCATGGCCGTTTCCGGCATGTTCGCGCTGTTCTACGGGATCTTCCGCTTTGTGGTCGAGTTCGTCCGCGTTCCTGACGCCCAGTTGGGCTACCTGGCGTGGGGCTGGGTGACCATGGGTCAGATCCTCAGCCTGCCGATGATCATTGCCGGTCTGTTCCTGATCTGGCTGGCCTACAAGCGCGAACCGTCTGCCAGCAAGGCAGCGGCTTAATACCGAAACGCCGGGTGTCAGCACCCGGCGCGTTCAACAAGGCAGGTGATTTATGAAGCAATATCTGGAACTGGTCGCACATGTGATCAAGCACGGGACCTTGCAAGCCAACCGTACCGGCGTGAACACCATCAGCTTTCCGGGTGCGATGCTGCGTTATGACTTGCAGGAAGGCTTTCCGGCCATCACCACACGGCGCATGGCCTTCAAATCGGCCATCGGCGAGATGGTCGGCTTCCTGCGTGGCGTGAACAATGCTGCCGAATTCCGCGAGCTGGGCTGCAAGGTCTGGGACCAGAACGCCAACGAAAACGCCCAGTGGCTGAACAACCCGTTCCGCAAGGGCGAGGATGACCTTGGCGAAATCTATGGCGTGCAGTGGCGCAAGTGGCCTGCCTACAAGCGTATCGATGCCGGCAATGTCGCAGCCATCGAACTGGCGCTTGGTCAGGGTTATCGCCAGATTGCCGAATCGGAAGAAGACGGTCAGTCGTTCGTAGTGCTGTACAAGGCCATCGACCAGATTCGCCAATGCGTCGACACCATCATCAATGACCCAGGCAGCCGCCGGATCCTGTTCCACGGCTGGAACTGCGCACAGCTCGATGAAATGGCCCTGCCGCCGTGCCACCTGCTGTACCAGCTGCACCCGAACCCGCAGACCCGCGAAATCTCGCTGACGCTGTACATCCGCTCCAACGACCTGGGTCTCGGGACGCCGTTCAACCTGACCGAAGGCGCCGCGCTGCTCAGCCTCATCGGCCGCCTTACCGGCTACACACCGCGCTGGTTCACCTACTTCATCGGTGACGCCCACGTTTACGAAAACCATCTGGACATGCTCAACGAGCAGATGACCCGCGAGCCGTACCCGATGCCGAAACTGGTCATTTCCGATCGTGTACCCGAGTTCGCCAAGACCGGTGTGTATCAACCTGAATGGCTGGAACTGATCGAGCCTTCGGACTTTTCACTGGAAGGCTATCAGCATCACCCGGCAATGACGGCGCCGATGGCGGTTTGAGCCCGTAAGAGAGCGAATTTAGCGCTGTGCTATAGTTTTGGCGTAAGTCCCCTGACCCTGTTCAATGGAATCGACTATGTTTTTCAATCGGATTGGACATCGTAGCGATACGAAGAAGGCTGAAGACGAGGCCTTCATGCAGGCAATCAAGAGCATCGACTCTCTGGTGGTAAGGGGTGGCCGCATGTCCATGGACGCCAAAGAAATCGAAGGCTTGGTTCGCTCCTCTCGCGACAAGGCTAAAAAACTGGTCACACCGCAAGCTGAATCCTGATAAATGGCTTTTTTACTTCTTCTGCCATTACTCGTCAGTGGCTTTTTGGTGTGCCTGAAGGATCCCACCGTTTACTGCAGGCTGCATCGCTATGAAGGCCAGATGCTTTACTTGCAGGTGGGGCGATACGGTATTTACTGCTTTGTAGCGGCCATGTGTATCACCGCAGTCCTTGCAGGACTGTTCTCGCATGACTGGGGTGTGTTGTGTCCCGAATGGCTGCAAACGGCAAACGCTGCCTCGCCAGTCTGTTTTGCCGTGAACACCGATTTCATGGGTGCTTTAAGTCAAGTAGGGCAGGATTTTGACATCGCTGGCAGGAATTTTAGCCAAGTGGGTGTGTTCCTTGCATTATCAGGTTTACTGACCTTTGTAATGCCAGACCTGGGGGCTTTTTTTACTGTCAGGATTCTCAAGTGGCAACTGGGCGCCAGTAAAAAAGAAGAAATTGTGGCCTATCTGCTGGGCGAGTCTGTAGATCACAGCCCTATCTGCTCGACTCTTTTCGATGCATTTGTCGAAAAGGATGAAGTGATGATCACGATGGCAGATCGAAAGGTCTACGTCGGCTACATCATGGATGTCGGAGCCCCTACCGAAGTGACGGGTGTGAATCAGGAGATTCTGCTCATTCCCACCGTCAGTGGCTATCGGGATAAAGACACCCTCAGAGTGGTGTACACGACCGATTATCCAAGCGACACACCGCTCAGGCCTATTGGTTTTCGGCAGGAAAATATCGTATCGATCAGCGTCTTCAGCGAGGAAGTACGCGAAGCGTTCAAGCGCGCTGATTCTGGGCGGGCGCGTGAAGAGGCAGCGAAAGAGAAAGCTGCCAAGGATCAGCTCGTAAAGGCGATCACTGAGCTTGTGGCGGTGGTGCAGGCTGCGCAGCGCTGAACCAGAGATTTCAAACCTGTCTCAATGCCCATGACTCCTCCCCACATGTGAAGCCTCGCCCTCTGGCGCTGCAACAGCGCCCGTCACTTCCAGTCTTTCCAGTATCGCGCAGTGCTCTGCCGCGCCATCGCTGCAGCGGCGGCGCAGGTCGAGTAGTTGTTCCTGAAGCGCTTGCAGGCTCGCGACCCGGGCGTTGACGTGTTCGATGTGTTCGTCGATCAGCGCGTTGACGCTTTCGCACTGGTCCTGCGGGCTGTCGCGCAGGCTGAGCAGGTTGCGGATTTCCTCCAGGGTCATGTCCAGGCTGCGGCAGTTGCGGATAAACGACAGGCGCTCCATGTGTGCCTGAGTGTACAGCCGGTAGTTGCCATCGCTGCGAGCAGGGGCGGGCAGCAGGCCTTCGCGCTCGTAATAGCGGATGGTTTCGACCTGTGTGTCAGTCAGTTTTGCCAGTTCGCCGATTTTCATTTGGACTCATCTCGTTTGAGTGCTTGACCCTATAGTGGCTACAGGGTGTTCACTTGGCAACAAGCAGAATCCTGGAGCGCAAAGAATGGGTACGACGGTCAAGACTTCCCCCGCACACGGCCATGATCACGACCATGATCACGGCGCACATACGCCTGAGCAAAAGCCCGTGGAGCATGCTCATGCGTGCTGCTCCAGCGATGCACAACCTGCTGTGGTGACCTTTAACGATGCGCCTGCATCAGGTAGTCGCTTGAGCAGCTTTCGTATCGAAGCCATGGATTGCCCGACCGAGCAAACGCTGATCCAGAACAAGCTGGGCAAGCTTGCCGGGGTGCAGAAGCTTGAGTTCAACCTGATCAATCGCCTGCTGGGCGTCTGGCACGATCTGCCGTCTACCGACCCGATTCGTGACGCCATCAGTTCGCTGGGCATGCAGGCCGAGCCGGTCGAGGAGGGCGCAGCGTCTGACCAGCCGGCTCCGGTCGTGAAGAAACACTGGTGGCCGCTGGCATTGTCCGGCGTTACTGCGCTGGGTGCTGAAGTGGTCCATCTGGCGTCACTCGGCCCTACCTGGGTCGTTGCGCTGCTGGCACTGGTGTCGATCTTCAGTTGTGGGCTGACGACCTACAAGAAGGGCTGGATCGCGCTCAAGAACTTCAACCTGAATATCAATGCCCTGATGAGCATTGCGGTGACCGGTGCAATTCTGATCGGGCAGTGGCCTGAAGCGGCAATGGTGATGTTTCTGTTCACCGTGGCCGAGTTGATCGAAGCCAAGTCCCTCGACCGTGCGCGCAACGCAATCAGCGGGCTGATGCAGTTAACGCCGGAACTGGCCACCGTTAAACAGGCGGATGGCAGTTGGCAGGAAATTGAAGCCAAAAACGTCGAAATTGGCGCTATTGTCAGAATCAAGCCAGGTGAGCGCGTCGGGCTCGACGGTGAGGTAGTGTCCGGTAACTCGACCATCGATCAAGCGTCGATCACAGGTGAAAGCCTGCCCGTCGAGAAGACTGTCGGCGACAAGGTCTTCGCGGGCACTATCAATCAGGCGGGATCGCTGGAATACCGTGTAACCGCTGCGGCGAACAATTCGACGTTGGCGCGCATCATCCATGCGGTTGAGGCGGCCCAGGGTTCACGCGCGCCGACCCAGCGCTTTGTCGACAGCTTCTCGCGCATCTATACGCCGGTGGTGTTCGTTGTCGCCTTGGGCGTGGCGCTGATTGCGCCGCTGTTTTTTGGCGGTGAGTGGTTTGACTGGGTCTACCGCGCGTTGGTGTTGTTGGTCGTCGCTTGCCCCTGTGCGCTGGTGATTTCTACGCCGGTGACCATCGTCAGTGGTCTGGCGGCAGCGGCGCGCAAAGGCATCCTGATCAAGGGCGGCGTTTATCTGGAAATGGGCGAGAAGCTTGATTACCTGGCCCTCGACAAGACCGGCACGCTGACCCACGGCAAGCCGGTGCAGACCGACTACGTACCGCTGGACCCGACGGTCGCCGACAGTGCGCCGGCTATTGCTGCGAGTCTTGCGGGTCGCTCCGATCACCCGGTTTCCCAGGCGATTGCCAAGGCGGCCGACGGCAGCCTGAAGCTGCATGAGGTCACGGCGTTTGAAGCCTTGGGTGGACGCGGTGTGAAGGGCGCAATCAACGGCCAGATGTACCACCTGGGCAACCATCGGCTGGTTGAAGAGCTGGGTCTGTGTTCGCCGGAGCTGGAGGCGAAGCTCGATGTTCTGGAAATGCAGGGCAAGACCGTGGTGCTGTTGCTGGACACCTCCGGTCCTATCGCGCTGTTTGCGGTGGCTGACACTGTCAAGGAAACCAGCCGTGAAGCCATCGCTCAGTTGCATGAACTGGGTATCAAGACCGTCATGCTGACTGGCGACAATCCGCACACCGCCAAGGCGATTGCCGACCAGGTCGGTATCGACGAAGCGCAAGGCAACTTGTTGCCTGCCGACAAGCTGAGTGCCATTGAGGCCCTTTATGCTCGCAACCATCGTGTGGGCATGGTGGGTGACGGCATCAATGATGCGCCCGCGCTGGCTCGGGCCGAGATTGGTTTTGCGATGGCGGCGGCAGGTACTGATACTGCCATCGAGACGGCAGATGTCGCCCTGATGGACGATGACCTGCGCAAGATACCGACGTTCATTCGCTTGTCCCGTCGGACCGCGGCAGTGCTCAAGCAGAACATCGTTCTGGCAATCGCGACCAAGGTGTTGTTTATCGGCATCACGTTTGCGGGCATGGCGACCATGTGGATGGCCGTGTTTGCCGACATGGGCGTGAGTTTGCTGGTGGTGTTCAACGGGCTGCGGTTGCTCAAGAAGTGATCAGTCGGCAGCGTTGAAGGGCGGACGCGGAGCGTCCAGAACGGCATTCCCACGCGGAGCATGGGAACGATAATCGGTGTTGCTATCGGCCGTCTTCGTGAGCAAGCTCACTCCCACAGAGGCATGGCTATCGCTCCCACGCTCCGCGTGGTAGCGCTTTTCTGGACGCTCTGCGTCCGACGTTGTCAGCCAAAGCGCTCCTGTCCCCAGGCGATGAAGGTTTCCAGCAACGGTTTCAGCACCGCGCGGGTCGGCTCGGCCAGGTCCGGGCGGTAGTGGAAGGGCACGAATTCGTCCATGTAGGTGCTTTGCGCCAGCTCCAGCTGTACTGCGTGGATGTTGTTGGCCGGGTTGCCGTAGTGGCGGGTGATGTGGCCGCCCTTGAAGCGTCCGTTCAACACATGGCTGTAGTCCTTGGCCGCTGCGCAGACCTGCTCCAGTCGGCTGGCCAGTTCCGGGTCGCAGCTCAGACCATTGAAGGTGCCCAGGTTGAAGTCCGGCAGGCGGCCGTCGAACAGGTGCGGGATGTGGCCGCGAATCGAGTGGGCGTCGAACAGCAGCGCATAACCGAACTCGTCACGCATGCGCTGCAGTTCCTGCTCCAGCGTCTGGTGATAGGGCGTCCAGATCTGTTGCAGATACCGCGCTCGTTCCTCGGCGCTGGGCGTCTGGCCGTCCTTGAACAGTGGCACGCCATCGAACAGGATCGACGGAAACAGGCCGGTGGTCGCACCGGCGTACATGGGCTTGTCGTCAGACGGCCTGTTGAGGTCGATGACAAAGCGCGAGTATTCGGCGGCCAGGGTGCTGGCGCCCAATTCAGCGGCGAAGTCATACAAACGCGGAATGTGCCAGTCGGTGTCCGGCAGGCTCAAGGCTTCGTCCACCAGCGCGGCTTCGACCACCGGGGTCAGTTTCAGACCGGCATGCGGCATGCTGATCAGCAGCGGAACGCGGCCACGTTTGAATGTCAGAACGTTATCCACAGGGCTCTCCTTCAGATCGATGATTCGACGCCGTGGCGCACGATACGTTTGTCCAGATCGCCGCCCAGCCAGTAGGCCAGATCAGCCGGCCGTTCAATGTTCCAGGCGATGAAATCCGCCACCTTGCCGACCTCCAGCGAGCCGTGGGTCGCGCTCATGCCCAACGCCCTGGCGGCATTGAACGTCACCCCCGCCAGTGCTTCTTCGGGCGTCATGCGAAACAGCGTGCAGGCCATGTTGAGCATCAGACGCAACGACAGCCCTGGCGAGGTGCCGGGGTTCAGGTCGGTGGAAATCGCAATCGGCACGCCGTGCTTGCGCAGCGCTTCCATCGGCGGCAGCTGTGTTTCACGGAGGAAGTAAAACGCCCCCGGCAGCAGCACTGCGACGGTCCCGGCAGCGGCCATGGCGACGGCATCGTCTTCGGTCATGAACTCCAGATGATCCGCCGACAGCGCCTTGTAACGTGCCGCGAGGCTTGACCCGCCCAGCGAAGAAAGCTGCTCGGCATGCAGTTTGACCGGCAGTGCCAGTTGCCCTGCGCTGATGAACACCTGCTCGACCTGCGCAGGTGAAAACGCCAGGTACTCGCAGAACGCATCCACGGCATCCACCAGCCCTTCGGCAGCCAGTGCTGGCAGCATGTCGTTGCAGATGTGATTGATATAGTCGTCGGCGCGATCGGCGTATTCCGGTGGCAGGGCGTGGGCGGCCAGACAGGTGGCGCGTACGGTGACCGGTTGGGTATTGCCCAGACGACGAATCACCCGCAGGATCTTGCGCTCGTTTTCCAGGTCCAGCCCATAACCTGACTTCATCTCGACGGTAGTCACGCCGTCCTTGAGTAAGTGCCGCAAGCGCCGCTCGGCACTGGCGTACAGCTCGTCTTCACTGGCCGCACGAGTAGCGCGCACCGTGCTTGCAATACCGCCGCCTGCTGCGGCGATCTCGGCGTAGCTCACACCCTGCAGACGCTGTTCGAACTCACCGCTGCGGTTGCCGCCAAACACGGTGTGCGTGTGGCAGTCGATCAGGCCGGGCGTCACCCATGCGCCGCCCAGATCGATGCAGTTGTCATGCTCCTGCTCGGCCAGCTCGGTTTCAGGCCCGATCCACTCGATGAGCGCTCCGGAGGTCACGATGGCGGCATCCTCGATGATCGAGTATTTGCCGTGCGCCATGCTTGCGATGTGACAGTGTTTCCAGAGCGTTTTCATTCCGGGCCTCTTTGGTCAGTGGGGTTTGTTGAGCGCCTTTGGCTTGACCCACACCCCGTAGGCGATGAGCAGCAGCACAATCCAGATTGCGCCGACGATCAAGGCTGCACGGTTGTCCGGGAAATAACCCAGCACGCCGAAGATGAACAGCATGAAGACGATGGCGGCGGCCGGCCCGTAAGGCCAGAACGGCACCGCGAATTTCAGTTGTGCGGCCTCTTCGCGGCTCATCGAACGGCGCATGGCAACCTGCGTCAGCAGAATCATCAGCCAGACCCAGACCGTGGCAAATGTTGCCAGCGAAGCGATCAGCAGGAACACGTCTTTGGGAATCAGGTAGTTGAGCAGCACGCCGCCCAGCAACGCGATGCCCATGACCAGCACGGTCATCCACGGCACGCCATGCCGCGACACGCGGGCAAAGCTCGCGGGTGCCTGACCGTCACGGGCCAGGCCATACATCATGCGCCCGGCGCCGAAGATGTCGCTGTTGATGGCCGACACCGCAGCAGAGATGACCACGATATTGAGGATAGTCGCCGCCGACGCAATGCCCAGATTGTCGAAAATCTGCACGAACGGGCTGCCTTGGGTGCCGATCTGCGGCCACGGGTAAATGCACATCAGCACAAACAGTGTCAGCACATAGAACAGCAGAATGCGCAGCGGTACGGCGTTGATCGCCTGTGGCAGGCTGCGTTGCGGGTCTTTGGCTTCGCCTGCAGTGATGCCGATGATTTCGATGCCGCCGAAGGCAAACATCACCACCGCAAACGAGGCGATCAGGCCAGTGACGCCGTTGGGCATGAAGCCGCCGTGCGCCCACAGGTTGCTGATGCCGATTTCGGTGCCGCTGGTCGAGCTGCCGATGCCGAAGATCATGATGCCGAAGCCGGCGACGATCATGGCCACGATGGCGCTGACCTTGAGGATCGACAGCCAGAATTCGGTTTCGCCGAAGACTTTCACATTACACAGGTTGAGCGCGCCGATGAGAAAGACGATGCCCAGCACCCAGATCCAGCGCGGCACCTCCGGAAACCAGAAGCCCATGTAGATGCCGAATGCGGTCACGTCGGCGAGGCAGACGATGATCATTTCGAACGCGTAGGTCCAGCCGAGCACGAAGCCGGCCAGCGGGCCCATGTAGCGCGTGGCGTAATGGCTGAACGAACCGGACACCGGGTCGTGGACCGCCATTTCGCCGAGCGCGCGCATCACCATGTACACCGCCGCGCCGCCGATCAGGTACGCCAGCAGTACGGCAGGCCCGGCCTGTTGAATCGCCGAGGCCGAGCCGTAGAACAACCCTGTGCCGATGGCAGAGCCCAGGGCCATGAAGCGTATGTGGCGGGCGGATAACCCGCGTTTCAAACCATCTTGTGACGTCATTTCAGGTCCATTTCATTACATACAGGTATGGCAAAAGCCGCGAAAACGCCTGCAACCGGCTTCCCGCAGCAATGACCAAAGCGAGCCCTGCCAGGCTCGCGGTACATCACAAACTCGGTAGCAGACGTGCAGGAACCAGCGGGTTCAGGCAAGTGGAGGACAACAGCTGACTGGCAGCTTCGATGTCCGGTGCAAAAAAACGGTCCTTTTCATAGAACGGGACCTTGCTGCGCAACAGGCTGCGGGCTTGCTCCAGCTTCGGAGAGGTTTTCAGACCCTCACGCAAGTCCAGACCCTGGCAGGCAGCCAACCATTCTACGGCAAGAATCCCACGAACGTTTTCTGCCATTTCCCATAACCGCTTGCCAGCGGCCGGGGCCATCGACACATGGTCTTCCTGATTGGCTGATGTCGGCAGGCTGTCGACGCTGTGCGGATGAGCCAGCGCCTTGTTTTCACTGGCCAGCGCGGCGGCCGTGACCTGCGCGATCATGAAGCCGGAATTGACGCCTCCGTTGGCGACCAGGAAGGGCGGCAGTTGCGACATGTGCTTGTCCATCATCAGCGAAATACGCCGTTCGCTAAGCGAGCCGATCTCGGCAATGGCCAGTGCCAGATTGTCTGCGGCCATGGCGACCGGCTCGGCGTGAAAATTGCCACCGGATATGACGTCGTTCTCGGCGGCGAACACCAGCGGGTTGTCGGACACCGCATTGGCTTCGATTTCCAGCACTTCGGCGGCCTGCCGCAACTGGGTCAGGCATGCGCCCATGACCTGCGGCTGGCAGCGCAGCGAGTAGGGGTCCTGAACCTTGTCGCAGTTGCGGTGCGACTCGGACACGCCACTGCTTTCGCCGAGCAAATCGCGGTAGCAGGCAGCGGCATCGATCTGCCCGCGCTGACCGCGTGCGGCGTGAATGCGTGCGTCGAACGGCGAGCGTGAGCCGAGCACGGCTTCGACGGTCAGCGAGCCACAGGTCAACGCCGCAGCGAACAGGTCTTCGCCCTCGAACAAGCCGCGCAGTGCATACGCGGTGGACACTTGCGTACCGTTGAGCAGCGCCAGTCCTTCCTTGGCGGCAAGGGTGAGCGGTTGTAGTCCCGCGACAGCCAATGCATCGACAGCATTCAGCCATTCGCTCTTGTAACGCGCCTTGCCTTCGCCCAACAGCACCAGCGACATGTGCGCCAGTGGAGCCAGGTCACCCGAAGCGCCGACCGAACCCTTGAGCGGAATATGCGGATAGACCTCGGCATTGATCAGCGCGATCAACGCATCGATCACCACCCGACGAATACCCGAGAAGCCACGGCTCAGGCTGTTGACCTTGAGCACCATGATCAAGCGCACCAGATCATCGCTGATCGGCTGACCGACACCGGCTGCATGCGACAGCACCAGCGAACGCTGCAGGTTTTCCAGGTCCTCGCTGGCGATTCGCGTCGAGGCCAGCAAGCCGAAACCGGTGTTGATGCCGTAGGCGGTGCGGTTCTCGGCCAGAATGCGTTCGACACAGGCGACGCTGTCGTCGATCTGCTGGTCTGCGCTGCTGTCCAGCGTCAGGCTGACCGGCTGCTGATGAATGGCGCGCAATTGCGCCAGGGTCAGTTGGCCGGGGATCAGGTTCAGCGTCTTGGCAGATAAGGTGGTCACGATGCAGCTACTCCTTGATTGATGTCAGCAACGGCGTGTGGCCGTCAGCCGCTTTTTATAGGTTTGCCGCATGATCGCGGCAGTGCTGGAAAACCCTTTCCAGCGATGTTGCATCTTTGAGCAGGGCCGCGCTGCTGGCGATATCAGGGGCCAGCCAGCGGTCTTCATCGTAGGCCGGGATGCGCTCGCGCAGCAGTCGCCACGCAGCCGCCGTACCCACGCCAAACCCTTGCGCCTTGAGGAATTCGAATGCCTGGGCCGCCAGCAAATACTCGATGGCGAGAATCTGTGTGACGTTACCCAGCACCTTGTGCAGCTTCAGTGCGGCGCTGGTGCCCAGGCTCAGATGGTCTTCCTGCAGGCCGGAGGTGACGTAGTTGTCGACCACCGCCGGTTGCGCCATCTGGCGATTTTCCGCGCACAGCGAGGCGGCGACGTACTGAACGATCATCATCCCCGAATTGACCCCCGGCTGACTGACCAGAAACGCCGGCAGGCCGCTGACCATCGGGTTGATCAGGCGGTCGAGACGTCGCTCGGCGATGGAGCCCAGTTCTGCCAGCGCCATGCACAGCAAGTCTGCCGCCATCGCCACCGACTGGCCATGCGGGTTGGCCTGGGACACCACGCGCCAGTCATCGGGCGTGCCGAGAAGCATGGGGTTGTCGGTGACCGAGTTCAGTTCGGTCTCGATCTGGCGGGTGGCATGAGCCAGTTGGTCACGGGTTGCGCCATGCACTTGGGGAATCGAGCGGATGCTCAGCGCGTCCTGAGTACGAATGCCCTGGCTGCTGGCAAGCACTTCGCTGCCCGCCAACACACTGCGCAGGTTCTTGCCCACCTGCTGCATACCGGGATGCGGCTTGAGGGCAAGAATGCTTTCATCGAATGCATCCAGCTGACCGCCCAGGGCTTCGAAGGTCATCGCACCGATCACGTCGGCCCATTGGCTCAGGCGCTCGGCATCGGCGATGGCCAGGCAGCTCAGGCCGGTCATGCACGGCGTGCCATTGACCAGACACAAGCCGTCTTTGGCACCGAGCCGCACCGGGCGCAGACCTTCCTCGTCCAGCGCTTGCTGCGCCGCGACGATTTGCCCGCGATAACTGACCTGACCGACGCCCAGCAAGGCGATGCCGACGTGCGCCATGTGGGTCAGGTAACCCACCGAACCCTGCGATGGCACGTGTGGCGTAATACCCCGGTTGAGCAGGGCCAGCAGTGCTTCGACCACTTGCCGGTGAATGCCGGATTTGCCCTGGCTGTAATTGAGGATTGCGGCGCAGATGATTGCGCGAGTCTGCTCGTCGGCCAGCGGCGCACCGACGCCGCAGGCATGGCTGAGCAGGGTATTGCGTGACAGGCGACTGAGCTGTTCGCCTTGCAGCGACACGTTGCACAGCGCGCCAAGCCCGGTGTTCACACCATAGGCGCGTTCGCCGCTGGCGACGATCTGCTGCACGATGGCCTGCGCGTTATCGATCCGCGCCCAGGCGGCATCCGACAGCACCAGTTGCGCGCCATGCCGGGCCACGGCGACCACGTCCTGCCAGCCTGCAGGTGCTTCACCGATGACGATCTTTTCTGCTCGCGACATCTGCAACGGTCCTTAAAGGGTGGCCACGCGGCGCTGAACGAAACGGTCCACGTAATCGTCGGCGGGCGAGTGAAGGATTTCTTTCGGTGTACCGACCTGAATCAATCGGCCGTCCTTGAGGATCGCGATGCGATTGCCGATGCGTACCGCTTCGTCCAGGTCGTGGGTAATGAACACGATGGTCTTGTGCAGGCTGGCTTGCAGTTCCAGCAACTGGTCCTGCATTTCGGCGCGAATCAACGGGTCGAGGGCGCTGAAGGCTTCGTCCATGAGGATGATGTCGGTGTCGGCGGCCAGTGCTCGTGCCAGACCGACGCGCTGGCGCATGCCACCGGAAAGCTGGTGCGGGTATTTGTTTTCGTAGCCCTTCAGGCCAACGGTCGTGACCCAGTGCTGCGCGCGTTCCTGGCATAGCGCCTTGCTCTCGCCGCGCACTTTCAGGCCGTATGCGACGTTGGCCAGCACGGTCTTGTGCGGCAGCAGGCCGAAGCTCTGGAACACCATGCTGATCTTGTGCCTACGGAATTGGCGCAGCGCCTCCATGTCGTAGCGCAGGATGTCTTCACCATCAACCAGAATCTCGCCGCTGGTAGGGTCGATCAGGCGGTTGAAGTGGCGTACCAGCGTCGATTTGCCGGAACCGGACAGGCCCATGATGACGAAGATTTCGCCACTGCCGATCGACAGCGACAGGTCGTTGACCCCGACCACGCAACCGGTTTGCGCCAGTACCTGATCCTTGCTCTGGTTCTGCTTGATCAGCGCCAGTGCTTCCTTTGAGCGGTTGCCAAAAATCTTGAATACGTTTTTAACGACGATCTTGTTCGGTTCCACGCTGCTCATTTGTGCGCCTCATGCCGTGGGCGGCCATAGGCCTGCGTGATTCGGTCGATGACGACCGCCAGAATGACAATGGCCAGACCCGCTTCCAGCCCGCGTCCGACGTTGAGCGTCTGAATGCCCACCAGCACGTCTTCACCCAGCCCGCGTGCGCCGATCATCGAGGCGATGACCACCATCGACAGCGCCATCATGGTGGTCTGGTTGATACCGGCCATGATGCTCGGCATCGCCAGCGGCAGTTGCACGCCGAACAGTTGCTGCCAACGGTTGGCGCCGAAGGCGTTGATGGCTTCCATCACTTCACCGTCAACCTGACGAATGCCCAGGTCGGTCAGACGAATCAGCGGCGGTGCGGCGTAAATCACGGTGGCGAAGATGGCCGGGACCTTGCCCAGGCCGAACAGCATAAGCACCGGAATCAGGTAAACGAAGCTGGGCATGGTCTGCATGATGTCCAGCAACGGCATCAGCACCGAGCGCAGGCGATTGCTGCGCGCGGAGAGAATGCCCAGTGGAATGCCGATCAGTACCGCAATGATCGTGGCGACCAGCATCAGCGCCAATGTCTGCATCAGCTTGTCCCACAACCCGACCGCGCCGACCAGAAACAGCAGGCCGACGATCACCACCGTGGTGACGATTTTGCGCGTCGCGTGCCAGGCGATACCGCCGACGATCATCAGCATCAGCCACCACGGAGCCATGCGCAGCAGGCTTTCGAGGTTGACGATGGCCCATAGCAGGGTGTCGGAGATGTGCCGGAACACATCGCCATACTGCGTGACCAGTGAGTCGACGCCATCGTTGACCCAGTTGGCGATCGAGAAAGTGAAGCTTTCAGGAAACATAAGCGGCTCTCAAATGAGGTGTGTCGGGTCAACGTCAGGGCAGTCGGACTTGTCAGTCCGACTGCCCTTTCGTTTACAGCGAAGCGTCCACCTTTTTCGCGGCGTCTTCGCTGACCCATTTGTGCCAGACTTCGGGGTGCTCTTTCAGGAAAATCTTCGCCAGCTTCGGCGATTCGATGCGTTCCTTGGCCATGCGCCCCAGGTTCTGGTTGAGCAGGTCGATAGGCAGGTTGACCTTTTCCAGGATGGCGACCAGTTCAGGGGCCTCATCGTGGAACACTTTGGATACGCCAACCTTGATATCGATGGTCTTGTTGACCCCGGCTTTCTCCTCCAGACGCACCAGATCCACCTGGCCCATGAGTGGGGTCGGCGACCAGTAGTAGGTCAGGATCGGTTCGCCACGTTTGTAGCTGGACAGAATAGCCGCATCCAGCGCAGGGCCGGTGCCCGGGCGGAAGTTGGTGTATTTGCTTTCCAGGCCATAGCTCTTGAGCATTTCGCTGTTTTCCAGCTCGCAGGTCCAGCCAGCCGGGCAGTTGTAGAAGCGGCCTTTGCCGGGTTCTTCCTGATCCTTGAACACCGCCGAATACTGGGCCAGATCGCTGATGGATTTCAGGTTCGGCGCCTTGGCTTCAAGCTTGCGTTTGGCATCGCCTTCGATCACGTAACGCGGCACGTACCAGCCCTCGACTGCGCCGACGATGGGTGCGCCGACACCGACCACTTTTCCGGCTGCGGCTGCCTTGTTCCAGACTTCGCTACGGCCGACCCATTCTTCGGCAAAGATCTGGATATCGTTGGTGCCCAGGGCGTTTTCCATGGCGATGGAGTTACCGGGCAGGGCGTCCACGGCGCAGCCGTAACCCTTGTCCAGAACGACCTGCAGAATGTCGGTCAGCAGCATCGCGCTTTCCCAGTTGAGACCGGCGAATTTCACCGGCTTGCCTGATTCGCACCAGCCGGCAGCCTGACTTGCGCCTGCGCTGGCGAGCAGGCCAGCGGATACCAAGGTGGTCAGCAGGGCCTTTTTCATATTCATTGTCGATGCTCCTAAGCCTGAAATGGATGACGGCAGCTTCAAGTAGGCATCCGGCCCGTGGGCATGCTCATGCCCGTCCCCGACGTGTGCCGGCCTGATGGCCGGCAACGTTGTCAACGTCCGATCATTGGCAGGTTCAAGCCCTGCTCTTTGGCACAATCGATAGCGATGTCGTAACCGGCATCGGCATGACGCATCACCCCGGTGGCCGGGTCGTTGTGCAATACGCGGGCGATACGCTCGGCGGCTTCATCCGTACCGTCGCAGACGATCACCATGCCGGAATGCTGCGAGAAGCCCATGCCGACGCCGCCACCGTGGTGCAGCGAGACCCAGGTCGCACCGCTGGCGGTATTGAGCAGGGCATTGAGCAGCGGCCAGTCGGAGACGGCATCGGAGCCATCGCGCATGGATTCGGTCTCGCGGTTGGGGCTGGCGACCGAGCCGGAGTCCAGGTGGTCGCGGCCGATTACCACCGGTGCCGACAACTCGCCACTGCGGACCATTTCGTTGAAGGCCAGGCCCAGCTTGGCGCGCTGGCCCAGACCGACCCAGCAGATACGCGCTGGCAAACCCTGAAAGCTGATGCGCTCGCGGGCCATGTCCAGCCAGTTGTGCAGGTGCTCGTCATCCGGGATCAGCTCTTTGACCTTGGCGTCGGTCTTGTAGATGTCCTGCGGATCGCCCGACAGCGCGGCCCAGCGGAACGGCCCGATGCCACGGCAGAACAGCGGACGGATGTAGGCGGGCACGAAACCCGGGAAATCGAAGGCATTGGTGACGCCGACTTCCTTGGCCATCTGGCGAATGTTGTTGCCATAGTCGAAGGTCGGAATGCCGGCTTGCTGGAAGGCGAGCATGGCTTCGACGTGTTCGGCCATCGATTGCTTGGCCGCCTTGACCACACTGGCCGGCTCGCTGACCGAGCGGGCACGGTACTCGTCCCAGGTCCAGCCTTTGGGCAGGTAGCCATTGAGCGGGTCGTGGGCGCTGGTCTGGTCGGTGACCATGTCCGGGCGCACACCGCGACGGACCATTTCCGGCAGGATGTCCGCCGCGTTGCCACACAGGGCGATGGAGATGGCTTTGCCTTCGGCCGTGTATTTCGCGATACGCGCCAGTGCGTCATCGAGATCAGCGGCCTGTTCGTCGACGTAGCGGGTCTTGATGCGGAAATCGATACGGCTCTGCTGGCATTCGATGTTCAGCGAGCAGGCCCCGGCCAATGTCGCGGCCAGCGGCTGCGCGCCACCCATGCCGCCCAAACCTGCGGTCAACACCCAGCGGCCCTTGAGGTTGCCGTCATAGTGCTGGCGACCGGCTTCGACGAAGGTTTCGTAAGTGCCTTGCACGATGCCCTGGCTGCCGATGTAGATCCAGCTGCCGGCGGTCATCTGGCCATACATGGCCAGGCCCTTGGCATCCAGTTCGTTGAAGTGCTCCCAGCTGGCCCAGTGCGGCACCAGGTTGGAGTTGGCGATCAATACGCGCGGGGCGTTGCTGTGGGTCTTGAACACGCCGACCGGCTTGCCGGACTGCACCAGCAGGGTCTCATCATCGTTGAGCTGAGTGAGGCTTTCGACGATTTTGTCGTAGCACTCCCAATTACGCGCGGCGCGGCCGATGCCACCGTAAACCACCAACTCGTTGGGGTTCTCGGCAACTTCCGGGTCGAGGTTGTTCATCAACATGCGCAGAGGCGCTTCGGTCATCCAGCTTTTGGCCGTCAATTGGGTGCCGCGAGCAGCCCGTACGACGCCTTCGCGGTGGCGGGTCCAGTCCTGCTTCAGGTCTTGATTATTCTCGGTCACAAAAAAATCCTCGGCGATCAATTCGAACCAGCCCGTTGAAGGGCGAGCAGTGCCTGGCGAAGCAGGCCGATTCAGTCCGGTAGAAAGACAGAATGTCTAGCCTGTCTCTACTTGTACATACAAGCATATGCAATCAGAAGACCAACTTTACCCGGCGGCTATTCATTGATCGTTCGATGGCCCTGCGGCTCAGTATTTTCAGGGGGTAGCGGACTTTTCCGAACCGGCGAACAAATGTGTGAGGCGAGGTCAGGCCTGTTACCTGAAGCGTGATTTGCGCGCTTTTGGGGCGGGAGGTAACAGAATGGTGCGGGAAATATGCGCAGGGTCGCCGGGTCAACACCGGTTATTTATCGATGCCTGCAAAGTCCCTGTCGGGAGGGCCTGAATTGTGTCGCCTGAGGATGGGAACGATCCCGCTCAAGCATGCGTCATACCCAAGCCTGAGCGAGCATTCACTGGCCCCCGATTAGTCTTTACGGGCACTTTCATGTTTAAATTGAACGCTCGTTCAAGTTAAACCGGTGGTTCGCTGCCCGCTCACAACAGGAGGCTTACCCTTGCCGTATCCGCTTTTTGCAGTTGGTTTTATCAGTCCGGAGGCACGCAACCGATGAGTTCTCCGAGTACTTCTTCAAGCGGCAACGTCCGCATGAACGCTCCAGTGTTCTACTTCGCTGCGAGCTTTATTCTGATTTTCGGCATCGTTGTCATTGCCTTCCCGCAAGCCAGCGGAGAATGGCTGCTGGCGGCGCAAAACTGGGCGGCCAATACGGTCGGCTGGTACTACATGATGGTCATGACCCTGTATCTGGTCTTCGTGGTGGTCACCGCCTTGTCGGGCTTCGGCAAGATCAAGCTCGGTGCCGACCACGACGAACCCGAGTTCAGTTACCTGTCATGGGCCGGCATGCTGTTCGCCGCGGGGATCAGCATCACGCTGTTCTTCTTCTGCGTTTCAGAACCGCTGACACACCTTCTGCAACCGCCGCAGGGCGAAGGCGGTACGGCTGAGGCAGCGCGTCAGGGCATGCAGTTGCTGTTTCTGCACTGGGGCCTGCATGGCTGGGGCGTGTTCGCCTTTGTCGGCATGGCGCTGGCCTACTTCGCTTATCGCCACAACCTGCCGCTGGCCCTGCGTTCGGCGCTGTACCCGCTGATCGGCAAGCGCATCAATGGCCCTATAGGCTATGCAGTCGATGGCTTCGGCATCATTGCGACCATCTTCGGCTTGGGCGCAGACATGGGCTTCGGGGTACTGCACCTCAATTCCGGTCTGGATTACCTGTTTGGCGTGGCGCATACCCACTGGATTCAGGTCGGTCTGATTACCCTGATGATGGGCGCGGCGATTCTGGTCGCGATAGCTGGTGTCGACAAGGGCGTGCGCGTCATGTCCGACATCAACATGCTGCTGGCCTGTGCGCTGCTGCTGTTCGTGCTGTTTGCCGGCCCGACCCAGCACTTGCTCAACACGCTGGTGCAGAACATCGGGGACTACCTGGGTGCGTTGCCGAGCAAGAGCTTCGACGTCTACGCCTATAACGAGCCGAGTGACTGGCTGGGCGGCTGGACCGTGTTCTATTGGGCCTGGTGGATTGCCTGGGCGCCATTCGTGGGCCTGTTCATTGCGCGTATTTCCCGTGGCCGGACCATTCGCGAGTTCGTCTTCGGCGTGCTGTTGATTCCGCTGGGCTTCACCCTGGCGTGGATGTCGATCTTCGGCAACAGCGCCATCGATCAGGTGCTCAACCACGGCATGACTGCGCTGGGCCAGTCGGCCATTGATGATCCATCGATGACCCTGTATCTGCTGCTGGAAACCTATCCGTGGAGCAAGACCGTCATTGCGGTCACGGTATTTATCAGCTTTGTGTTCTTTGTCACCTCTGCCGATTCGGGCACGGTGGTGCTGTCGACACTGTCAGCCAAAGGCGGCAACCCTGACGAAGACGGTCCGAAATGGCTGCGGGTGTTCTGGGGTGTGGCGACTGCACTGATCACCAGCGGCCTGCTGTTCTCGGGCAGTATCGATGCGCTGAAATCGGCGGTGGTGCTGACGTCGCTGCCGTTCTCGCTGATCCTGCTACTGATGATGTGGGGCCTGCACAAAGCGTTCGTCATGGAATCCCAGCGCCAGATTGCGCAACTGTATTCGCTGGCACCAGTGTCCGGCTCACGACGTGGCGGCTGGCGTCAGCGTCTGAGCCAGGCCGTGCATTACCCGTCGCGAGACGAGGTGTATCGCTTTCTTGACCAGACCGTGCGTCCGGCCATTGACGAAGTGACGGCGGTGTTTGTCGAGAAGGGCTTGAGCGTGGTCAACGTACCTGACCCGTCCAACGACTCGGTGACTCTGGAAATCGGTCACGGCGAAGAGCGTCCGTTCATCTATCAGGTGCAGATGAAAGGCTTCTTCACCCCTTCGTTCGCCCGTGGCGGCATGGGCTCCAAGCAATTGAACAACCGCCGCTACTACCGTGCTGAGGTTCACTTGAGCGAAGGCAGTCAGGACTACGACCTGGTGGGCTACACCAAGGAACAGGTCATCAACGACGTGCTCGACCAGTACGAGCGGCATATGCAGTTTCTGCATCTGGTGCGGTGATAGGGGCGTTGGGGGCGGTTACAGCTATCGTCCCTCACGCTCTGCGCCGCGCCTCATGTCCAGGAGAGGACGGGAGCGTCCAGAACGGCATGCGACGCGGAGCGTCGCACGATGGCTGACGTCATCGTTCTCCACGCTCCAGCGTAGGCGCGAGATTGTTTAGGGCTCATGTACTCTCGCGCTCCACCAATCTGCACTCCAGCAAATTCAGCCGCTGTATGTCTCCCTCCACCGGCAACACGCCAAGGCTTTCAAGCACACGCGTTGCGGCCAGTACGCCGATCTCCAGCGCTGGCGGTTTGATGGTGGTCAGGCTAGGGAGCATCATTTCTGCGAAGGCGTAATCGCCAAAGCCCATCACGGCACAATCCTTCGGTATATGCAGGCCTGCGCGCTGACTGGCGAGCAGGGCGCCGGCTGCCAGGTTGTCGTTGGCGAAGAAGATGGCGTCGGGGCGCGGTGTTTGGCTCATTAGTGTTTCTATGGCCTGTTTGCCTGCTTCGAACGGCGCCCGTCCGGCGTCCGGGACAAAGACCCACGGTTTGATGCCGAGCCCTTCAAGTGTGGCGATATAGCCGTCACGCCGCTCCAGTGCGCTGAAGTCGCCTGCAATGCTGTTCTGCACGAACGCGATGCTGCGGTAGCCCTTGTCGTACAAATAGCGGGCTGCCGTCACGCCGACCTCATAGTGAGAAAAGCCAATCTGGATCGGGCTGCGTTCGGGCTGGTGGTCCCAGGTTTCGATCACCGGGACATCGGTCTGCTCGATCATTTTCTCGGTAGCCGGGCTGTGGAAACGACTGGTCAGCACCAGTGCTGCCGGTGACCAGCCCAGAAACGCCCGCACTGCGCTTTCTTCCTGTTCGGCGGAAAAGTAGCTGGAGGCCAGCAGCAACTGGAAACCGTGCTGGCTCAGCGTGTCGCTGAAACCCTGAATGGTGTTGGCGAAGATCGGCCCGGAGATGTTGGGAATCACCATCGCTACTACCCGGCTGCGCGCCGACGCCAGGCCGCCTGCCACCAGATTGGGCACATAGCCCAGCGCATTGACCACGGCTGCAATTCGCTCACGCAGTTCAGGCGAGACTTGCTCCGGCTGATTGAAATAGCGCGATACGGTAATGGCCGAGACACCGGCCTCACGCGCCACTGCCGTGATCGTCACCCGGCCTGCGCCTCGGCGTTTGCGTGTCGCGGGTTTCTCGTCGGCCATGCTCGATCACTTCGTATAAAAGTAAAAAGAATATAAAACTAATTTTTCAGTATTGGACGATCTATTCGCCATTTCCTGATACTGGCGATGTTAGCGCTAACAAAGATGGTTTGTCTGCTACTCGCCACCGCGAATGCCCGGACCCCGGTTTAGCCAGCAATCAACAGGCGCCAGTGCGTATCGCATTGTCGGATCAGGGCATATTTCAGGTAGGCACGCAGATGCACACAACACATGGGGATGGCGTCAAATACACACTTCTGGCGCAAGCCATCGATCAGGCTCATGTGGCGCGGGGGCGCCGTTATGGCTGGCTGTTGATGGGGCTTGCGGCGTTGCCATGGGTTCCGGCAATGGCAGATAACGCAGCAACGCAGAGCACTGAAACGGTAGCGCTGGAGTCCGTCACCGTAACGGCCACACGCCGTGAAGAGTCGTTGCAAAAAGTACCGGTCGCAGTTTCGGTGATTCAGGGCGAGCAACTGGAGCGGGACAATCGCAACGGCGTGGCCAGCATCGTGCAGCAAGTGCCTTCGCTGAATTTCCGTACCGGTGCGTCCAACAAGGACACCTCGCTGTTCATTCGCGGTGTCGGCACCATTTCCACCTCGCCGGGTGTCGAGCCGACGGTGGCGACAGTGATCGATGGCGTGGTGTATGCACGTCCGGGCCAGGCCACGCTGGACCTGCTCGACCTTGAGCGCATCGAAGTGCTGCGCGGCCCGCAGGGCACGTTGTTCGGCAAGAACGCCTCGGCTGGCGTGCTCAACGTCACAACCAAGGCACCGACCGAAGAGACCCACGGTTACATCGATCAGTCGTACTATAGCGGCAACGAAAGCCGCACCCGTTTCGGCATCGGCGGCAGTCTGATTCCGCAAACCCTCAAGGGCTCGATTACCACGCTGTTTGGCAGCTATGACGGCAACGTCGATAACAAGCTCAACGGTCAGGAAGTCAACGGTTACAACCGCAAGGGCGCACGCGGCAAGCTGGAATTCACACCCAACGACGACATCACCTTCACCCTTGCCGCGGACTACATGCAGTCCCATGACGACGCGCCCAATGGCGTAGTGAGCAAGGCGCTGACCCCGGCGTTCGCCAGTGCGCTGTCACCGGTACGCGCCGACAGTGACAACCGCAACGTGCTCAGTGATTACCGCAGCCATGTCGAGGACGTCAACAAGGGCCTGTCCGGCCAGCTCGACTGGCAACTGGGCGATTACACCCTGACTTCCATTACCGCCTGGCGGGGCTGGGATAACACCCAGTATCAGGATGGCGACCGTCTCGGGACCGTCACTGCTGCCTTTCCCGGCACCGAAGACAAAGGCGATCTGGAGTTCAACCAGTACTCTCAGGAGCTGCGTCTGGCGTCGCCGAAAGGCCAGTTTGTCGAATACGTGGGCGGTCTGTTTTACATGCACGGCAAGAGCGACGAGACCTATCAGCGCACGCTGATAACGCCGACGACTCAGGATCGCGGCATCGCCGACTACAGCACTACCACTGACAGCTACTCGGTATTCGGCGAAACCACGTTCAACTTCACCCCGGACGTCCGTGCGATTGCCGGGGCACGCTGGACCCACGACGATCTGGAATACGATCATCGCCGCGTATCGACATCGGCTACGACCGTCAGCGGTATTCAGCCTGCGACCAGCAGTTCCGGTTCGGTGGACGAGGACGGCAAGTCCGGACGGCTGGGTCTGCAATATGACCTGAGCGACAGTGTGATGACCTACATCACCTACTCGCGCGGCTATAAAGGCCCGGCCTACAACGTGTTCTTCAACATGCAGCCGCGTGACACCGAGGCCTTGAAACCGGAGACCTCGAACACCTGGGAAGTCGGGGTCAAGGCCACCACCTGGAACAATCGCCTGACCACCAACCTGGCGGTGTTCCACAGCGATTACGACAACTATCAGGCGAACTTTTTCGACAGCGTTGCCGGGCAGGTTGTCACGCGCCTGATCAACGCAGGCAGTGTCAGCACTGAAGGCGTCGAGCTGGATTACGCCTTGCAGGCCACCCGTAACCTGAAATTCTCCGGCGCGCTGTCCTACACCAAGGCGCGCATCGACAGCTTTGCCTGCCCGGCCGGTGCAGCGGCGTCGTGCAACGTCGATGGCAAAACCCTGCCGTATAGCCCGGACTGGAAAAGCTACGTTCGTGCCGACTACACCATCCCGCTGGACAACGGTCTGGATATCGAGCTGGGCACCGATTACAGCTGGCAGAGCGAAGTGCAGTACGACATCAGCCAGAACCCGGACACCAAGCAGGGCGCTTACGGCATCTGGAACGCCAGCGTTGCGCTGGCCGATTACAACAGTGGCTGGCGCGTGGCACTGCTCGGCAAGAACCTGGCAGACAAGTCCTATTCGCCGATGCTGGCCACGGGTGGCAGCTATGTTTACCGGTCTGTACCGCGTGATGACGAGCGTTATTTCGGCGTACAGCTACGCAAGGATTTCTGAGTCGTGGCCCGCGGTAACACAGTAAGGAGTGAAGAATGAGCACGACAGCTCGACAGATGAAACTCGGCGCTTTTCTGATGGCCACCGGGCACCATGTTGCGGCCTGGCGTCACCCGGATGTGCCTGCCGATGCAGGGCTGGATTTCAAGCACTACCGGCACGTGGCCAAGGTCGCGGAAGCGGCGAAATTCGATACGTTGTTCGTGGCCGACAGTGTGGCTGCCGCCACCGGCGATATCGCCAGCCGCATGGCCCGTTCTGATCATTTCGAGCCGCTGACCCTGCTCTCGGCGTTGAGCGCGGTGACCGATCACATCGGTCTGATCGCGACGGCGACCACCACCTACAACGAGCCGTATCACGTTGCTCGCAAGTTCGCCTCGCTGGATCACTTGTCCGGGGGGCGAGCGGGCTGGAATCTGGTGACCTCCGATGCCGCCGCCGAAGCGCAGAACTTCGGTCGCGCCGAGCATGTGGGGCATGCCGAGCGTTATAGCCGCGCACGGGAGTTTCATCAGGTGGTGACCGGCCTGTGGGACAGCTGGGCAGATGACGCGTTTACCCGCGACAAGACCAGCGGTGAATATTACGACCCGGCCAAATTACATGTGCTCAATCATCACGGTGAGCACTTCAGTGTCAAAGGCCCGCTGAACGTGGCGCGTTCGCCGCAAGGGCAGCCCGTGGTCGTGCAGGCGGGTTCCTCTGAAGTCGGCCGCGATCTGGCGGCGCAGACCGCGGAAGTGGTGTTCACCGCACAGACCTCGCTGGCCAGTGCCCAAGCGTTTTATGCGGACATCAAGGGCCGCCTTGGCGCCTACGGACGTGACGCAGATTCGCTGAAAGTCATGCCCGGCGTGTTCATTGTCGTGGCCGAAACCGAGGCGTTGGCAAAAGCGAAATTCGAGTCGTTTCAGGAGTTGGTCGAGCCCCAGGTGGGTGTCGCCCTGCTAGGCCGTATGCTGGGCAATTTCGACCTGTCGGGCTACCCGCTGGACGGCCCTTTGCCAGAGCTGCCGCTAACTGACAGCGGCCAGCGCAGCCGGCAGAAACTGCTCACCGAACTGGCCGATCAGGAAAACCTGACCCTGGCGCAACTGGGACGGCGGATTGCCGGTGGGCGAGGGCATTACAGCCTGATCGGTACGCCTGAGCAGATCGCTGATGAGCTGCAACGCTGGTTCGAGCAAGGCGCGGCGGATGGCTTCAATGTGCTGGTGCCGCATCTGCCGGGTGGTCTGGAAGATGTCGCGCAGTTGCTGGTGCCGGAGTTGCAGCGGCGCGGGCTGTTTCGTACTGAATATGAAGGCACAACGTTGCGCGAAAACCTGGGGCTGCAGCGGCCTGCTTATGGATTTTGATAATTCCCGTACCAGATACCGAGCCTGGCTGCAGAGAGGTGACGCGCAGCGTCACGGGATGCATGCCAACGCAGAGCATTGGCACGAGAGTCGACCGAGAAAGGATTACCCATGAAACCATTCACCTTCATCGCCGCCATTCTGGCTTTCAGCGGCTTGCTCAACACAGCTTCTGCCGACGAACCTGACGCGCTACGCATCGGCTATCAGAAGGGCTCGATCACGCTGGTGCTGGCCAAGGAATACGGCCTGCTGGAGAAGCGCTTTGCTGATACAAAAATCAAATGGATCGAATTCCCGGCCGGGCCGCAGATGCTTGAAGCACTGAATATCGGCAGCCTGGACATTGCCTCTACCGGTGACATTCCGCCGATCTTTGCTCAGGTTGCCGGGGCAGACCTGGTCTACATCGGCGCAGAACCGGCCAAGCCACAGGCGGAAACCATCCTGGTGCGCAACGAAAGCCCGCTGCACAGCGTGGCAGAGCTGAAAGGCCGCAAAGTGGCACTTCAGAAAGGCTCCAGCTCGCATAACGTGGTGTTGCGCTTGTTGAACAAGGCAGGGTTGACGTTCAAGGATATTCAGCCGATTTACCTGACCCCCGCCGATGCCCGCGCCGCCTTTGAAAACGGCAGTGTCGATGCCTGGGCAATCTGGGATCCGTACTACTCCATCGCCCTGAACGAAGGCCATAGCCGCCTGCTGGCCAATGGCGAAGGGCTTGGACTGTCCGGGCCGTTCTATACCGCACGCCGGGCTTTTGCCGAGAAAAATGCGGCGTTTGTGCAGCAGGTTCTCGACGAACTGACCGTCGCCGATGGGCTGTCGCGCTCGCAGCGTGCCGAGAGTATTCAGATACTGGCGCGCAGCATGGGCTTGTCCGAAGCGGTCATGACTCAGTATCTTGACCATCGGCCCGTATCACCCAGCCTGCCGATCACGCCGGAGATCGTACGCGCGCAACAGGCGACCGCTGATCTGTTTTACGACAACCACTTGATACCCAAGCGGGTCGACATTCAGCAGGTTGTCTGGCAAAAGCCATGATTCCGGCGTTGCGAACAGGCGTCGCCTGTTCGCAAACGCAATCAAGACGCCTCGAATATCCCCCAGACAAGAGAGGATTCAATGACCTACATTGCTGCCGAAAATCGTTACGAAGACATGCCTTATCGCCGTACCGGCCGCAGCGGGCTGGTGCTTCCGGCGCTGTCGCTCGGCCTGTGGCACAACTTCGGTGACAGCACGCCGATCGACACTCAGCGCGCCATGTTGCGCACGGCGTTCGATCTGGGCATCAACCATTTCGACCTGGCCAACAACTATGGCCCGCCCTACGGCAGCGCCGAGATCAACTTCGGTCGCCTGCTGCGCGAAGACTTCAAGCACTACCGCGATGAACTGATCATCTCCAGCAAGGCTGGCTGGGATATGTGGCCAGGGCCGTACGGGCAGGGCGGTGGTTCGCGCAAATACGTGCTCGCCAGCCTCGATCAGAGCCTGCAGCGCATGGGCCTGGATTACGTCGATATTTTTTACTCGCACCGCTTCGACCCGGACACCCCGCTGGAAGAAACCGCCAGCGCGCTGGCTACGGCAGTGCAGCAGGGCAAGGCTTTGTACATCGGCATCTCGTCGTATTCCGGGGCCAAGACCCGCGAAATAGCGGCGTTGCTCAAAGAGTGGAAAGTGCCGTTGCTGATTCACCAGCCGGCTTACAACCTGCTCAACCGTTGGGTTGAGAAAGACCTGCTCGACGCTACCGAAGAGCTGGGCGCGGGCGTGATCGCCTTTACCGCGCTGGCCCAGGGGCTGCTGTCGGACAAGTACCTGAACGGCGTGCCCAAGGATGCGCGGGTCAATCGTCCGGGCGGCGGCTCGTTACAGGCTTCGCACCTGTCCGAGCAGAACATCGCCCACGTGCGTGCGCTCAACGAAATCGCCCAGCGTCGTGGTCAGAGCCTGGCACAAATGGCCCTGGCCTGGACGCTGCGTGACCCGCGCGTGACGTCAGCGCTGATCGGTGCGAGCCGTCCCGAGCAGATTGTCGAAAACGTCGGCGCGCTGAAGAACCTGGCGTTCAGCCCGGAAGAACTGGCCGAGATCGACAGCTTTGCGGTGGAAGGCGGAATCAACCTGTGGGAAAAACCGTCACTGGCTGAGTGATGCGGTGCTGAGCTGCGCGTTACACGCAATTCCTGAGATGACTATCGTTCCCACGCTCTGCGTGGGAATGCAGTTCTGGACGCTCTACGTCCTGCCTTGAATAGTAGGCGCGGCGCAGAGTGTTTCGAAATGCATGCCAATGCGGAGCATTGGCACCAATGACCATCATATAACCACTCAGCCCTCATCAGCCTCGTCGTCATCCCCACCGTCGACCTTCATGCCCAGTTCCTTGATCTTGCGGGTCAAGGTGTTGCGGCCCCAGCCCAGCAGCACGGCGGCGTCGCGGCGGCGACCGGCGGTGTGCTTGAGGGCGGTTTCGATCATGATCCGCTCGAAGGTCGGCACGGCGCTGTCCAGCAGGCTGGACTGACCACGAGACAAGGCCTGATCGGCCCACTGGCGCAGCGCCTGTTCCCAGTTGGTGACCGGCGCAGCGTCCTGCGGCAGGCTCAGCAGTTCCGGTGGCAGGTCGCTGATGTGCACTTCACGACCCGACGCCATGACCGTGATCCAGCGGCAGGTGTTTTCCAGCTGACGCACGTTGCCAGGCCACGGCAGATGCTTGAGGTATTCCTCGGTCTCGGCCTTGAGCAGCTTGGGTTCGACCGCCAGTTCCTGAGCCGCGCGGCTGAGGAAGTGCTTGGCCAGGGTCGGGATGTCTTCACGACGGTCCGACATGCGCGGAATGTGGATACGGATCACGTTCAGGCGGTGGAACAAGTCTTCACGGAATTTTCCGGCCTGTACCAGGGTTTCCAGATTCTGGTGTGTCGCGGCAATGATCCGCACATCGACCTTGACCGGCGTGTGCCCGCCTACCCGGTAGAACTCGCCATCGGCCAGCACGCGCAACAGACGGGTCTGGGTGTCGGCTGGCATATCGCCAATTTCATCGAGAAACAGCGTGCCGCCGTCAGCCTGTTCAAAACGACCGCGACGCAGGTTAGCCGCGCCGGTGAATGCGCCTTTTTCGTGGCCGAAAAGCTCCGATTCCATCAAGTCCTTGGGAATCGCCGCCATGTTCAGCGCAATGAACGGCGACGCCGAGCGCGGGCTGTGGCGGTGCAGTGCATGAGCGACCAGCTCCTTGCCGGTCCCCGACTCACCGTTGATCAACACGGTGATGTTGGAATGGCTCAGGCGCCCGATGGCGCGAAACACTTCCTGCATCGCTGGCGCTTCGCCAATGATTTCAGGGGTGCGGGTCAGCGTCGGAGCGACGTCCAGGCCTTGCTGTTCCTGGGCGTGCTGATTGGCGCGTTTGACCAGCGAGACGGCTTCATCGACGTCGAACGGCTTGGGCAGGTACTCGAAAGCGCCACCCTGATAAGACGCCACGGCGCTGTCCAGATCTGAATGGGCGGTCATGATGATCACCGGCAGACGCGGATGCTGCTCGCGAATCCGCGCCAGCAGGTCCAGGCCACTGGCGCCGGGCATGCGGATGTCGGAAATGATTACGTCCGGCTGCTGACGGGCCAGACGGCTCATCACCCCGTCGGCGCTGTCGAAGCTTTGTGTGGTCATGCCTTCCTGTTGCAAGGCCTTTTCCAGTACCCAGCGGATAGAACGATCGTCGTCTACGATCCAGACAGTTTCACTACGGCTCATGTCGAAGCTGCTCCTTGTTCCAGCGGCAGGAAGATCGAGAACGTGGTGTGGCCGGGATGGCTGTCACACTCGATCAGGCCCTGGTGCTGGCTGATGATGTTCTGGGTAATGGCAAGACCTAGCCCTGTGCCATCCGGGCGGCCACTGACCATCGGGTAAAAAATGGTTTCCTGAAGTTCGGCCGGAATACCGGGGCCGTTGTCGATGATTTCGATCTTGCTGACCAGTCGATGGCGAACGTGGCCGATGGTGAACTGGCGCATGGCGCGGGTGCGCAGGGTGATCCGTCCCAGGCGCAGCTCGTTCTGGCCGCTGATGGCCTGCATGGCGTTGCGCACGATATTGAGCACGGCCTGGATCATTTGCTCGCGGTCGATCAAGACGTCGGGAATGCTTGGGTCATAGTCGCGCACCAGCGTGATGCAGCCCTGACTTTCGGCCTCGACCAGGCTGCACACTCGTTCAAGCACTTCGTGCACGTTGGTCATCGCCAGCGACGGCAGCTTGTTGGAACCCAGCATGCGGTCGACCAGATTACGCAGACGGTCGGCCTCTTCGATGATCACGTTGGTGTAATCCTTGAGGCTTTCTTCAGGCAGCTCGCGGGCCAGCAGCTGTGCGGCACCGCGAATTCCGCCCAGCGGATTCTTTATTTCGTGAGCCAGGCCACGCACCAGCATCTTGGTGGTTTCCTGCTTGGACAACTGGGCCTCTTCCTTGGTAATGCGCAGCAGCCTGTCACGTGGGTGCACTTCAAGCAGCAGCAGGGTATCGCCCTTGCTGAGGATCGGCGTCACGGCATAGTCGACAGTCAGTGTCTGACCGGTCAGTGCGGTGAGCATCGCTTCGCGCTTGGTGAAAGGATGAGCCTGTTCCACTGCCTGACGCAGCGAACTCAGTGCCTCAGCCGACTCGGTGAACAGCTCGCTGATGAATTGCCCATGGCTGCGCTGCCCGCTGATGGCGAGCAGCATTTCCGCTGCCGGGTTCATGTACTCAAGTCGCAGGTCGGCGTTGAGCAGAATGGTGGCAGTGGTCAGGTTATCCAGTAACAGTCTGTGCAGCGCGTCGCTGATAGTCATGAATCGTGTTGACCTCTTTTGGCACATTGCAGTTGCGCAATGCTGGTGCTGGTTGGTCTGCGCCAGCAGGAGCAAGGCCACCAATACGGTGCTGTCTCAGTGAAGTTGCAAAAACCAAACCAAGGCTCCGAAAAGAAGCGCTTTATCTGCAAAACCGGGCCGTTTTTCGAGCGAGTGCCCGCATACGGCGCTACTTACACCGCGTTCCTGAACCAAATTGGACTGTATTGTTGCGCAGGCGTGCAGATGGCGCACCAAAAAGGTGCTTCGACTTTGCCGAGGATCACAAGAAAGGCAGGATGCTGCTTTTAGGCTCGGGCTTGTCCTTGAGTGGGCACTCGGGACGCACGCCGTAGTCATCCTCCTTGCAGGGATGAGTCGCGCGTTTTTGCGCCAGGGAAATACGCTGCAGATGAAACGGCTGGTTCGGCGTTTTTTCCAGAACACGGCCAAGCTCGTCGAAAATCTCTACCGACAACTGGTGTGTGCCGCGATCCACATTGCTCAGCGGGAAGACAGGGCTGCGGCCAGCCTCGCCGACGGCAACGCCATCCAGCAGTAGCCGGTAGCTGTGTCCCGGCTGTAACACCGGTTCGCTGGTGACGGTAACGATCAGATCACCACTGGGATTGACCAGTGTGGCGTCCGGCTCGGGCACCAGAATTCTCAGCAGTTGATAATGAAACATCGGCTGCACGGCGGGTTTGGCAGGGTGTGCTTTCAAGGTTCGGGTTGGCGGCGTGCCGGTCATGTTGTTGCTGGGTGGAATATCGACGCGCTTGGCGTTCTTGCGCGGCTGGTCGGTAAACACCCGATTGCCTTGCGCGTCGATGTAGGTATAGACGTCGGCAGCGGCTGGCAACGCCATTAGCAGCAGCAGGCAGATCAGCGCGCTGTGCATTCTGTGTCTGTTCATGGTTTACCGAGGTGCACGCGCTGAATAGTCAGCGTAATGGTCTCGCTCTGCTGAATAATCCGCTCGCCGTCTTTTACCACTACCGCGAAGCTGTGCTCGCCACGATCGATGTTGACCACCTGAAAGCGTGGCAGGTTGGAAGGCTGCCCGTACAGATTACCGTCCAGCAGCAATTGCAGGCGATGGTTCTGTTGCAGGCGTGGCTGAATCTTCACGCCGATGATGAACGTGCCGTTGTTGGCGCGTAACGCCTCGTCGGTGGGCAGGTCCGTCAGTTCCAGCACGTCATAGGCCGTTTGTGGCTGTGATTGTGGCTGAGGTTGTGCAGGGGCCGGTTGCGGCGTGCTGTTGACGACCGGCCTGGCGGGTGTCTGCTTTTCGATGCTGTTGAGCGGCGGCAGCTCGACCACTTCGGTTTTGGTGCCGTTGGGTGGCTGATTGCTGAACGCAGTGTTGCCGTTCGCGTCGGTGTACTTATAGATCTGCGCCAAGGCAGGCAGGCTGATCAACAGCAGCAGGCAAATCAGGCTTTGACGCATGAGACTCTCGACAGCAATGGCACAATTGGCCGTCAGCATAGAACACATCGCCCTATGCTGCGCTATCCGCCTGATGTGTCAGAGGTTTGCCGAGCAAAGATCGGCGGTGGCCAGTACCAGTGCCTGATCATGAATCGGGTCGGTCTGATAGCGCTTGAGCGCCATATCCAGCTTTATTCTGCAGTCTTCGGTCTTGCGCAGTGGCTGGAAGTCGGCATATGCCTGCAGCAGCTGGGTTTGCAGCCGGTCGAGTTTCGGGCGGATATCGTCCACCAGGCTCAGCCTGGTCGTATCAGGGGCTTTGCCCGCTGCATGCCATTGGGCAAGCAGTGCATTCTGTATTTGCTTGTTGGCTTCGATCTGCGCCTTGAACAAGCGTTGAACGTCGTCAGGGTTCAGCTTGAACTCGGCAGCGCGGGCCTGCGCTGCGCTTATGACTTGCAGCTCGCGCGGCGGGTCCTCGACGGCTTTGCCGCTGTCCCATTTGCTCAGGGCAACCTGATCGGCGATGGACAGGCGCTCGCTGATGGCTTGCAACAGCGGCTCGATAGAAGAGGGCTTCTGCTCGGCGGCGAAGGCGAAGCAGGAAGACATGCACGTCAGGGTCAGCAGGGAAGTGGCCAGAAGCAGGCGCATATTCAACTCCATATTGATCGGGGCGGGTTCAGAGTTAAGCCCGATTCTTGGGTATGCAGCCAGTGCCCGGTGGTGAAAAGAATTTCACGTTGCAAGGCTGCATTCCGCGTACGTGCTGGTGAGAGCTTATTGCGACAACGGCGTTGCTTCTGTCGCGGCGTAGAAGACGATAAGTTCGACCGGTGTGTCGCCCGTCTTGCCGCGGTGCACGATATCAACCATCTCTGCGAGTGCGTCGCCTTTTTTCAGGCGGATTTCCTTGTTGCTGTCCCGTTTTTCGACGGTGATTTCTCCTGAGGCCACGTAGGCGGCGTTGGGGATCGGATGGCTATGCCATTTCAGCGCGGTGTTTGCAGGAATGTTGATTTTCAGAACGGTCAGCTCGGGCTGGCCTTTGGGGTAGGCAATGTAAGGCGTGCCATCCCAGGAAGTTTTGCTTTTCAGCAGAACACGGGATTCGACGGTGGGGCTTGCCTGTTGGGCAACGGCGTTGCCTGTCAGTGCTATCAGGGCAGCTGTGATCAGAAGTCTGTAGGGCATGTCGGGATGGCCTTGCTGGCTGAAATTCGAGCCAGAAGTTTGCCCGGTATTTTTTTTCTGATGCGGTATCCCGTTATTGCACAAAATAAAAAATCGGTCCTCAGAAACAAAGAAACCTCCCGAAGGAGGTCTCTTGTTACGCCATCAACGCTGGCGCGGCTGGATTAGCAGCTGTAATACAGCTCGTATTCCAGTGGGTGTACGAAGGTACGAACGCGGATTTCTTCTTCGCTTTTCAGTGCGATGTAAGCGTCGATGAAGTCGTCGCTGAACACGCCGCCTTTGGTCAGGAACGCACGGCCCTTGTCCAGTTCTTCCAGCGCTTCTTTCAGGCTGCCGCAAACTTGTGGGATCTCTTTGGCCTCTTCAGGTGGCAGGTCATACAGGTTCTTGTCAGCTGCGTCGCCAGGGTGGATCTTGTTCTGGATGCCGTCCAGGCCAGCCATCAACAGAGCCGCGAAGGCCAGGTACGGGTTGGCCGAAGGATCCGGGAAGCGTGCTTCGATACGACGGCCGCGAGGGCTGTTGACGTAAGGAATACGGATCGAAGCGGAACGGTTACGCGCCGAGTAGGCCAGCATGACCGGCGCTTCGAAGCCTGGAACCAGACGCTTGTACGAGTTGGTGGACGGGTTGGTGAAGCCGTTCAGCGCCTTGCCGTGCTTGATGATGCCGCCGATGAAGTACAGAGCGAGGTCGGACAGACCGGCATAGCCTTCACCTGCGAAGGTGTTCTTGCCATCTTTGGCGATGGACATGTGCACGTGCATGCCTGAACCGTTATCACCGTACAGAGGCTTTGGCATGAAGGTCGCGGTGCGGCCGTAAGCGTCAGCAACGTTGTGAACAACGTATTTCAGGGTCTGAACTTCGTCAGCCTTTTTAACCAGCGTGTTGAATTTCACGCCGATTTCGTTCTGGCCAGCGGTCGCCACTTCGTGGTGGTGAACTTCAACGGTCTGGCCCATTTCTTCCAGAGCGTTGCACATGGCGGTACGGATTTCGTGGTCATGGTCGAACGGCGGAACCGGGAAGTAACCGCCTTTGACGCCTGGGCGGTGGCCTTTGTTGCCGCCTTCCACGTCCTGGTCGGACATCCACGAACCTTGCTCAGAGAAGATCTTGAACATGGAGCCCGAGATGTCGGACTTGAATTTCACTTCGTCGAAGATGAAGAATTCTGGCTCAGGGCCTGCGAATACGGTGTCACCGATACCGGTGGACTTCAGGTATTCCTCGGCGCGACGAGCGATGGCGCGTGGGTCACGATCGTAACCTTGCATGGTCGACGGTTCGATGATGTCGCACACCAGGATCAGGGTCGGTTCTTCGGTGAACGGGTCCAGAACAGCGGTTTCGTCGTCCGGCAGCAGGATCATGTCGGAAGCTTCGATGCCTTTCCAGCCAGAGATGGAGGAGCCGTCGAACATCTTGCCGACTTCGAAGAAGTCATCTTCCAGCGCATCGCGAGCTGGCATGGTCACGTGGTGCTGCGTACCTTTAGTGTCCGTGAAGCGCAGATCAATCCACTTAACGTCATGATCTTTGATGAGTTGAACCGACTTCGACATGGTGTCCTCCGGGTGGCTAAGAACCGCCTTCTATAGGCTGGGTCCCTTGAATTTGGGTGATGCCGGCGCGAATATTCTGCCAAGGCAACCTGCCTCACAAGGGAGCAATTTGCATGCCAGTGCCCCGTGTTGGGTTTTTTGCTTCAAAAGCAGGCTTTCAGGGGATTTAAACGCGTCTGCCGAGAAAAGTACGCACTGTTATGGCGCTGCAATTTGGTGCGTCGACTCTTTTTGGTGCGTTGATGGTCGGGTGTACGATAACTGGTTAAACGTTGAGCAATTTCCGCTATAATCCGCGCCCCCCCTTTTTCAGTCGGCACCTCACGCGCTGTTTCCATGAAACTAATCGTTAAAGTTTTTCCAGAAATCACCATTAAAAGCCCGCCGGTGCGCAAGAAATTCATCCGGCAACTGGGCAAGAACATTCGTACCGTGCTCCGTGAACTGGACGCGGACATTGTCGTGGGTGGCGTATGGGACAACCTTGAGGTGGAGACCCGCCAGACCGACCCCAAAGTGCTGCAGGGCATCAGGGACCGGCTGAGTTGCATGCCGGGTATTGCCAACTTTCTGCAGGTGGCCGAGTACCCGTTGGGCGACATGGATGACATCGTCGCCAAGTGCAAACTGCACTACGCCGACCTGCTGCCCGGCAAGATGTTTTCAGTGCGTTGCAAACGCGCCGGTCGTCACGATTTCAGCTCGATGGATGTCGAGAAATACGTCGGTAGCAAGTTGCGAATGCAATGCGGCGCTGCCGGAATCGAGCTGAAAAAGCCCGATCTGGTCGTGCGGATGGAAATTCGCGACCAACGGTTGTTTGTCGTTCATGACCAGCATCAGGGCATGGGCGGCTACCCGCTGGGTGCGCTGGAGCAGACCCTGGTATTGATGTCCGGCGGGTTCGATTCGACCGTTGCGGCCTACCAGATCATGCGCCGCGGCCTTATGGCGCACTTCTGCTTCTTCAATCTGGGCGGACGTGCCCATGAACTGGGCGTGATGGAAGTCGCTCACTTCATCTGGAAGAAGTACGGCAGTTCGCAGCGGGTGCTGTTTGTCAGCGTGCCATTCGAGGAAGTTCTCGGAGAAATTCTGCAGAAAGTCGATAACAGTCATATGGGTGTAGTTTTGAAGCGTATGATGTTACGCGCTGCATCCGCCGTGGCTGATCGTCTCGAAATCGACGTGCTGGTAACTGGCGAAGCGATTTCACAGGTTGCCAGCCAGACACTGCCAAACCTGTCGCTGATCGACGCGGCGACCGACAAGCTGGTCCTGCGACCGCTGGTTGCGAGCCACAAGCAGGACATCGTGGACCTGGCGACTGAAATAGGCACTGCCGATTTTGCCCGCCACATGCCTGAGTATTGCGGGGTGATTTCGGTCAACCCGAAGACCAACGCCAAGCGAAATCGCGTTGAGTACGAAGAAAAACAGTTCGACATGGCGATTCTCGAGCAAGCGCTTGAACGCGCGAAGCTGATTTCGATCGATCGGGTTATCGACGATCTGAGCCGCAATGTCGACATTGAAGAAGTCAGCCAGGCGCTGGCCGGTCAGGTCATCATCGACATCCGTCACCCGGATGCCCAAGAGGACCAGCCGCTGCAAGTGCCTGGCGTGGAGATACAGACGTTGCCGTTCTACGCATTGAACAGCCGTTTCAAGGCACTGGATGACACGCGCCAGTACCTTTTGTATTGCGACAAAGGCGTCATGAGTCGCCTGCATGCTCACCATTTGCTCAGTGAGGGGCATGCCAATGTGCGCGTTTATCGACCGAGCTAAGTGCCCGGGGCTGTTTGCCTGTGGCTTGCGTCACCGGCCCCCCGACACCAGTCGTCATGCCGTAACGGCTTTTGCCGACTCGAAATAGTTAATCGCTGCCTTATAAACAGTCAGCAGACCGAATCCTCTGATCGAGATACACAAGTGATCGAAAATCTACGCAACATCGCCATCATTGCCCACGTTGACCATGGTAAGACCACCCTGGTAGACAAACTCCTGCGCCAGTCCGGCACCCTTGAGCGCAACGAGCTCAACGACGAGCGCGTGATGGACTCCAACGACCAGGAAAAAGAGCGCGGTATTACCATTCTCGCGAAGAACACCGCGATCAACTGGAATGGCTACCACATCAACATCGTGGACACCCCTGGCCACGCCGACTTCGGTGGTGAAGTAGAGCGCGTGATGTCGATGGTCGACTCCGTACTGCTGCTGGTTGATGCCCAGGACGGCCCTATGCCGCAAACCCGTTTTGTGACCAAGAAGGCTTTCGAAGCCGGCCTGCGTCCAATCGTGGTCATCAACAAGGTTGACCGTCCAGGCGCGCGTCCGGACTGGGTTCTGGACCAGATCTTCGACCTGTTCGACAACCTCGGTGCTACCGAAGAACAGCTGGACTTCAAAGTCGTCTACGCCTCGGCCCTGAACGGTATTGCCGGTCTGGAACACACCGACATGGCTGAAGACATGACTCCGCTGTATCAGTCGATCGTCGACCACGTTCCTGCGCCAAAAGTTGACCGTGACGGCCCGTTCCAGATGCAGATCTCGGCTCTGGACTACAACAGCTTCCTGGGCGTCATCGGTGTTGGCCGTATCGCTCGCGGTCGCGTCAAGCCAAACACCCCGGTTGTTGCTATCGATGCCGAAGGCAAGAAGCGCAACGGTCGTATCCTGAAGCTGATGGGTCACCACGGTCTGCACCGTGTGGACGTTGAAGAAGCAGCTGCCGGCGACATCGTCTGCATCAGCGGCTTCGACCAGCTGTTCATCTCCGACACCCTGTGCGATCCGCTGAATGTTGAAGCGATGAAGCCGCTGACCGTCGACGAGCCAACCGTTTCGATGACCTTCCAGGTTAACGACTCGCCGTTCTGCGGTAAGGAAGGCAAGTTCGTCACCAGCCGTAACATCAAGGAACGTCTGGACAAGGAACTGCTGTACAACGTTGCCCTGCGCGTTGAAGAAGGCGACACCGCCGACAAGTTCAAGGTCTCCGGCCGTGGTGAGCTGCACCTCTCGGTACTGATCGAAACCATGCGTCGCGAAGGCTTCGAAATGGGTGTTGGTCGTCCGGAAGTGATCATCCGTCGCGTAGGCGACGTGAAGCACGAACCGTATGAAAACGTGACCATCGACCTGCCGGAAGAATCCCAGGGCGCGATCATGGAGCAAATGGGTCTGCGTAAAGGCGACCTGACCAACATGGTTCCGGATGGCAAGGGCCGTGTTCGCCTTGAGTACAACATCCCGGCCCGTGGCCTGATCGGTTTCCGTAACGAGTTCCTGACCCTCACCTCCGGTGCTGGCATCCTGACCTCGATCTTCGACCGTTACGACGTGATGAAGTCCGGCGACATGTCCGGCCGTCAGAACGGCGTTCTGGTTTCGGTTGAAACCGGCAAGGCGTTGACCTACTCCCTGGAAACCCTGCAAGCGCGCGGCAAGCTGTTCGTCGAGCACGGTCAGGAAATCTATGGTGGTCAGATCGTTGGTCTGAACAGCCGCGACAACGACCTGGGTGTGAACCCTACCAAAGGCAAGAAGCTCGACAACATGCGTGCTTCGGGCAAAGACGAAACCATCGCTCTGGTTCCACCTGTCAAGTTCACCCTTGAACAGGCTCTGGAATTCATCCAGGACGACGAGCTGTGCGAAGTAACGCCGAAATCCATCCGTCTTCGCAAGAAGATCCTGGACGAAAGCGAGCGTACCCGCGCTGCCAAGAAAGCCAAGGCTTGATACTTAGCCCGCGCTGAATAAAAAACCCCGGTCGAGAGACCGGGGTTTTTTTATGCCTGATGGATTATCGGGACACGCAGCCGGCTGAAGCTCAGGGCGGGTATCAAGTGTCTAGCGCTTGCCACCCACCGGGGCCAGCAACAATTCGATACGCTGCTTACGGATACCATCCGCTGCCGCTTCAGCCAGTGCGGCATCGGTGATGATGGTGTCGAACTGCTCGAGCCCTGCCACCTTGTACATGCCGAAGGTGCCGTATTTCGAGCTGGTCGCGACCAATACGGTTTGCGAGGCTGACTGCATGGCGGCCTGTTTGACCTCGACTTTCAGCGCCGACGGCGTAGTCGTGCCGCGTTGCAGGTCCCACGAGCTGGTCGACATGAAGGCCACGTCGGTCGCCAGTTGCCGCAACGTCGCTGCCGCCAGCCCGCCTACGCTGGAGCGGTTCGGATGATCGAGCAGCCCGCCGGTGTGAATCACATCTACATGCGCAGCATCGGCCAGTGCGTTGACTACGCCGAAATCATTGGTCACCACTGTCATGCCTGACAGCGCGATGATATGCGGGACGATTTCCAGTGTGCTGGTGCCCGCGTCCAGGTAAATCGTCATGTCCGGATGCAGCAAACCCGCCGCGAGCCTCGCCATGCCCTGTTTGTGCGGCAGCTCTATAACCGCCTTGGACTGATGGCTGGGCTCGCTGTGCACCTGGCTGGCGATACGCACGCCACCGGTGACTGAATAGGCCCGGCCTTCCTGTTCCAGCTGGGCGATATCGCGGCGGATGGTCATGTGCGAGCAGTCGAACATCTCCATCAACTGATGAACGCTGAGCACCTGATGCTTGCGCAATTGACGCAGCATCAGCTCCCGGCGCTGATCGGGGATCATAGGTGTACCGCCGGAAATGGCGATCTCCTCTTCAGTGGACATTCGTGCTCCTTGATGAGCCGCCAAGACAACAGGCGGTCCGCGCATCTTAGCCAATCGCTCCGGCAATGGAAGCAGCGACGGGCCTTTTTGCACGGACTTGCTCATCTTTGCAGGCAGTCCACCTCAGTTCATCCAGTTGCCACCATCGACGTTATAGGTCTGCGCGACCACGTATTCACTGTCCGGCGAAGCAAGGAAAATCGCCATGCCGGTCAGGTCGTCCGCCGTGCCCATACGTCCGTATGGCACCTGCTCGCCGACCAGTTTCTTCTTCTCGCCCAGCGGGCGGTTTTCATAGCGGGCGAACATCGCATCCACGCCATCCCAGTGTTCGCCATCGACCACGCCCGGTGCGATAGCGTTGACGTTGATGCCATGCCTGATGAGGTCCAGTCCGGCCGATTGGGTCAGGCTGATCACCGCAGCCTTGGTCGCGCAGTACACCGCCACCAGCGCCTCGCCACGCCGTCCGGCCTGGCTGGCCATGTTGATGATCTTGCCGCCGTGTCCCTGGGCAATCATTTGCCTGGCTGCAGCCTGCAACGTGAAAAGGGTGCCCGCGACGTTGATCGAAAACAACCGCTCGTAACTGTCGCGGGTGATATCGACAATCGGTGCCAGATCAAACAGCGCGGCGTTATTGATCAGGATATCCAGCTTGCCGCTCTGCGCGACCACGGTGGCGATGGCCTGATCGATGGACGTCTGATCCGTCACGTCCATGCTGACCGCGTAGGCGTTGGGCCCCAGCTCGTTCGCCGTGGTTTGTGCGCGTTGCAGATTGATGTCGGCAATGGCTACGCGAGCACCTTCATGGATATACGCCTGGGCAAAAGCCCGTCCTATACCCCGCGCCGATCCGGTGATCAGCGCGCTTTTACCTTCAAGTCGTTTCATGGGTTCATCATCCGTCCAATACAGTTGAGGGCCGCAGCTTTACTTCGGATAACCGGCGCGTTTCATCTCACGCTCGGTGACGGCCTGTGCAGCGCTGAGCGCCTGTTCAGTGGTGGTCTGGCCGGTCACGGCAGCGGAGAACAACTTGCCGACCGAGGTGCCGATGGCCTGGAACTCGGGAATGGTCACGTACTGGATGCCGACGTAAGGCACAGGCTTGGCCGAGGGGTGCGCGGGGTCGGCGTGTTGCATCATCTGCAGCGTGATCTTGGCGAACGGCGCAGCTTTCAGGTAAGCCTCGCTGTAGGTGGAGGCGCGTGTGCCAGGCGGCACATTACTGATGCCGTCTTTCTCGGCGACCAACTGGATATAGGCTTTGGACGTCGCCCAAGTGATGAACGTCTTAGCCGCGTCCTTGTGCTTTGAGGTGGCCGGTATCGCCAACGACCAGGCGTAGAGCGACGAAGAGCCCTTGTCGGTCACTTCAACCGGCGCAGGTGCGAAGCCGACGCTGTCGACCACCTTGCTCTGTTCCTTGTCCGTCGTGAAGGAGCCGGCCACGCTGGCGTCGACCCACAAGGCGCATTTGCCGCTGTTGAACAGCGCTAGGGTTTCGTTGAAACCATTGCTCGACACGCCCGGCGGGCCATAGTTTTTCAGGGTGTTGACGTAGAAATTCGCAGCCTTGCTCCATTCCGGGCTGGTCAATTGCGGTTTCCATTGCTCATCGAACCAGCGCGCGCCGAATGCATTGGCCATGGTGCTGAGCAGGGCGATGTTCTCGCCCCAACCGGCCTTGCCGCGCAGGCACATGCCGTAAATACCTTTGTCGGGCTGATGCAGCTTCGCCGCGAACTCACCCAGTTGGGTCCAGGTTGGCTGCTGCGGCATGCTCAGACCTGCCTGCTTGAAAAGGTCGGTGCGGTAATAGGTGATCGTGCTTTCGCCATAAAAGGGCAGGGCATAGAGCGTGTCTTTGACCGACAAACCCTGTCGCACCGAGGGGAAGATACCTTCCAGCTCATACTCGGGCGCGAGGCCGGTGATCGGCTCCAGCCACTGCTTGGCGCCCCACAACGGGGTTTCGTAGGTGCCGATGGTCAGCACGTCGAACTGGCCGCCCTGGGTGGCAATGTCGGTGGTCAGGCGCTGGCGCAGGACGTTTTCTTCCAGCACCACCCAATTGAGTTTGATATCAGGATGCTGCTGTTCGAAGATTTTCGACAGGCGCTGCATGCGGATCATGTCGCCGTTGTTTACGGTAGCGATGGTAACGGTCTCGGCGGCCTGCGCGGCCATGCTGCTGAGGGCGACAGACACGCCCGCTGACAGGAAAAGCGCTTTGCGGATCTTCATCTCAGGGCACTCCATCCCGCGCCTTGGCTGGCGGGAGTCATTGTTTTTGTTGTTGGCCACGGCTGAATCACCATGGTGGACGGCTTGATTACAGCAGCCTGTTGCGGCCTGAACAAACGCACGGCGAACGATCGGCTGATACTTTTTTAACCGCTTGCCATGCGGCGCTCTGAAAGCAAAAAAGTACCGGTGGCGGATTAATTGTGAGCTAGCACTGGCCGAGCCGTAGGGCGTATGTTTAGGTGTCCATAGAGCATTTATAACGATAAAAGGGGCATCCAGTGCCTGATAGCCGAGCGGCCTTGTTCGAGCAGCGTCCCGCCGAGCTTGAGGTTATTCTCCCGCAACCAGACCACTGCTTTCGCTGGTACGAGCACGACTATCCCTACTCGCTGGCCCGCTGGAACCACCATCCAGAATTTGAAATCCACCTGATCCGCCAGGGCAGTGGCAAGCTGGTGGCCGGTGATTACATCGGTGAGTTCGGTGCCGGTCATGTGGCCCTGATCGGTCCCGATCTGCCCCACGACTGGATCGGCGATCTTGCCCCCGGCGAGCACCTGGCCGGGCGTGACGTGGTGTTGCAGTTCGATGGCGCGGCGTTGCTGGCGCTACGTGGCACGCTGCCGGAACTGGGCGATTTGCAGCGTCTGTTCGAACAGGCACGTCGCGGGTTGGAGTTCACCGGCGAAACGGCCATGCAGGCTGCGCAACTGCTGGAGCAGATCGGCCCGGCACAAGGCCTGGAACGGCTGATTCTGTTTCTACAACTGGTCAATACACTGATGAAGGCACCTGCGCAGGAGGCTCGTCTGCTGGCCAGCGCCTGGTATGCCCCGACCCTGGATGCGCGCAGTTCCGAGCGGATCAACAAGGCGTTCGATTATCTGCTGACTGAATTGACCAGCGATATTCGCCTGTCCGTCATCGCGCAGCGGCTGGACATGAGCGATCCGGGTTTTTCACGCTTCTTCAAGCGCACCACGGGCCATTGTTTTATCGATCTGATGCGCAAGCTGCGGGTTCAGCGGGCTTGCCGGTTGCTGCTGCACAGCGAGATGTCGGTGTCGGACATCTGCTTTGAAGTGGGTTACGCCAACCTGTCCAACTTCAACCGGCATTTCCGCGTGGAGATGCAGCAGACGCCCAGTGAGTACCGGCGAGCCGCTGCATCACTCTGATCAATGCTCTGCCGGCTCTTTCGCCTGTGGCGAGCGGGTGACGGCATGCACCAGCTTGCCGATCGTCAGGCCCTGCAAGAGGATCGACAGCAACACCACGATATAGGTGATGCTCAGCAGCAGGTCACGCTCCGGCCCGGTGGGCAAGGCCAGCGCCAGTGCCACCGAAACACCGCCGCGCAAGCCGCCCCAGGTCAGGATGCGGATCGTACCGTGTGGCACCTTGCGCCAGCGCCGCAGCAGCAGAATCGCAGGGGCCACGGTGACAAAGCGCGACAGCAGAATTGCCACGGCCAACAGGCTGGCGGCAATCAGGTGCTGCCAAGAGAACGGCAGCAGCAACAGCTCCATGCCGATCAACGCAAACAGCAACGCGTTGAGCATGTCATCCAGCAATTCCCAGAAACCGTCCATGTAACGACGGGTCATGTCGTTCATTGCCAGATTACGCCCCAGGTTGCCGATGATCAGCCCGGCCACGACCATCGCGATAGGGCCTGACACATGCAGCTCGGAGGCCATTGCCGAGCCGCCGATCACCAGTGCGAGAGTCAGCATGACTTCGATCTGATACTGCTCGATGCTTTTGATCATCAGGTACACGGCATAGCCAATCAGGCCGCCGAACAGCACACCGCCGACTGCTTCGTGGACGAACAGCAGGGCGGTTTCGCCAACCGTCGGCGTTTCGCCCAGCTGCGCGATACCCAGCAGAACGGTGAACACCACCACCGCCGTGCCATCGTTGAACAGGCTTTCACCAACGATGGTGGTTTTCAGCGGTTTCGAGGCGTTGGCGGTACGCAACACACCGAGCACGGCAATCGGGTCTGTGGGCGAGATCAGCGCACCAAACAGCAGGCAGTACAACGGGCTGACGTGCCAGCCGAACAGGGCAAAGATCCAGTAGGCCAGCGCGCCGATCACGGTGGTGGCAATCAGTACACCGAAGGTTGCCAGCAGGCCGATGGGCCAGCGATAGCTTCTCAGGTCGGCAAGGTTGACGTGCAGCGCGCCGGCGAACAGCAGGAAGGACAGCATCCAGTTCATCAGCAGGTCGCCGAAGTCGATCTGACCGATCAGCTGCTGGACGCGATCTTCCAGACCGGGATAGCCCAGAAAACTCAGCCCTTGCAGCAGCAAAGAGAACATCAGCGCGGTGACCATGACACCGATGGTGGGCGGCAGACCGATAAAGCGATAGTTCACATAGGTCAGCAGCGCAGTGAGGCAGATAAAACCAGCAGCAAGTTCAAGCATCCGTCATTCCAGAATCCGTAAGTGCAGTGTCTCGATCACCGTAACCGAGCCTGTGTTTGATGGACCGGATCCATGTCCAGACACATCGCGACACGACACAGTGGGGTTTGCGTTGACCACGCAGATGCGGTGATGTTGCAAAAAAGGCAGGAATCAGTGCATGAAGCAGGCTTGAAAGCGCAAGAAGCGGGGCATTGCAGACACAAAAAAGTCAGCCCGGATAACGGTCCGGGCTGACGGGGGATGTAACGGTGGGTGGCCTCCCTGGCAGGTTCAGAATCACTGGCTGTTTCTGCACCCGCTCAGGACCTGGTACTGCACGGTGTTCAGCTTGCCTTTGGAGTCCTCGTAGGTCATCAGTTTCGGCATCACGCTACAGGTTTGCAGATCCGGGGATTTGCGAATGACCTTGGCAACGTCGAGCTTCATTCCGTATTTGTACTCCTTGATCTCCGGCATCGGCTTGTTATGGATAGCCGCGTATTTCTGCACGCTGGCCTGGTGTTCCTTGATCACTGTGGTGGCTTTGACTTCATCCGTGGTGTAAGCGTAAGCACTCAGTGGCGAAAGAATGACCAGAGCAAGTAACAACGATTTGGCGGTACGCATTTTCTTTTGTCTCCGTTTGAATGTGGTTCAACCTTACCAAGTGCGCACTAACCGGAAAGTGGCTGAAACATTACAAATCGGTAATCTCGCAGATGTCAGCTTTCTAACAGTATTGTCATTCTCTGCTCACCTTCCTGTTAGCTACCCGGACGTAAGCTTGTTTCATCCCTGACGAGCACTGCGCTTTTAAGGAACTCCTTACACACCGAAAGAGGTAATGATGATGAAACTGATCAAGTCGATGGTTTTCGCCGTAGCTGCCTTGTCCGCCACTGCAGCCTTCGCCGACGACGGCAACGAGTACGCAAGCACAGCGGCTGACAAGATGCGTCTTGCACAGGAACTGCGCTTCAAGGAACAGAACAGCAGCAACAAAGCCGAGCGCTACGTCAACACAGACGACAACGCCAAGGCCGAGCGGTCGACCAAGTCCGAAGGCTGATGCCTTTGATGCCCGACCCGCTGCACCCCCATTCGCCCTTGGTAGCTCCCTGCTCCTTTGGTCGGGGCGAATCTTTAAGCGTCCTTCGGGGCGCTTTTTTATTCCCGCCAAAAACGTCGCTTGAAGGTGTGACACAGAGCGTCACGAACTTCATGCCAACGCGGAGCACTGGCACGACACCTATCGTTCCGCACGCTCCAGCGTGGGAATGCCGTTCTGGACGCTCTGCGTCCTATCTTGAATGTCTGATTACACCGGTCAAAGCGTATTTTGTTTTATTGAGCAACGGCGTGCTGTCATGCACTTCCTTTCATATTTGTAATCTTTCCGTCACCTCGGCGTTATCTTCGCCACTTCAAGATTGTGCCCCACTGGCAGCGCTCGGGTTAATAAAAACAGCCAGATCGACATGTTTATAACAATCTGCCGATTAGACGGAGCGCACATGACTCAACTTAAAACTCTATCACTGGCCCTGTGTTCGACCCTCGCCGGTGTCGCACCGGCTGCCGTATTCGCCGAAGAGCAAAAAGAAGGCTTCATCGAAGGCAGCACGCTGACCGTACTCAACCGCAACTTCTACATGAACCGCGACCACCGCAACGGCGAATCCAGCCCTACCGGCAATGGCTACTCCGAAGCGTGGGCGCAAGGCATCATCGGGCGATTCCAGTCAGGTTTCACTCAAGGCACCTTCGGCGTCGGGGTCGATGCATTTGCCATGATCGGTATCAAGCTCGACACCGGTGACGGCCGCAACGGCGGCCGCAGCGCATTCGACGTGCTGCCGGTCGATGGGGAAGGGCGCGCCCGTGACGAATACACCAAGGTCGGGGGCTCGCTGAAGGCCAGAGCCTTCGACACCGTCGTCAACGTGGGCGATGTGTTTCCGTCCACCCCGGTGGTTGCCTTCGGCGACTCCCGTCTGCTGCCGGAAAGCTTTCGCGGCGTTACCGCCGTCAACAACAGCATCAGCGGCCTGACCCTGCAAGGCGGTCGCCTGCACTCCATGAGCCAGCCCGTTTCCAGCAACATGCGCGACGGTTTCGTCACCTTCTACGGCGGTGCCGTGGACTCTCCATGGGTTGCCTACTTCGGCGGTGACTATCAGGCCACCGACAGGCTGAGCCTTGGCCTCTACACCAGCCGACTCAAAGACGCCTGGGATCAGAAATACGCTTCAGTGTCCTACGTGCTGCCGCTCTCTGATGAACTTTCACTGACCAGCAGCCTGAACTATTACAACGCCACTGACGAAGGCAAAAAGCTGCTCGGCGAATTCGACAACGACATCTGGAGTGCAAAAGTCGCCCTGCAATACGGCGCGCACACCCTGTCGTTTTCGCACCAGCGCAACGAAGGTGATGACGATTTCGACTACCTCCGGCAGTCCGACTCCATCTACCTGGCCAACTCCATCCAGTACAGCGACTTCAACTCACCCAAAGAACGCTCGTGGATGGTCACCTACAACCTCGACATGTTCACCTTCGGCGTGCCCGGCCTGTCATTCATGACCCGCTACGGCAAAGGCACCGACGCCGACTACTCCAACGCCAACAGCACCTACATGCGCCGCGACGCACAAGGCAACCCGCTGACCGACCAGAAACGCTGGGAGCGCGATATCGAAGCGAAATACATTGTGCAGACCGGATCACTCAAAGACCTGTCGCTGCGCGTGCGCCAGGCAACGACTCGTGCCACGGCGTTCGAATCGGATCTGGATGAGGTGCGGGTAATTGTGGAGTATCCGTTGAGTGTGCTTTGAGGAGGGATGATTGAGTGAGGCGTCCTTTGGGGCGCTTTTTTTGAAGAGGCGCGAATACTCTAACAGGCCAGGTTTTATGACGGGCATGTGCAGCGGAATTACGGCATCTATCCTTGGCTAATGTTTTGCAAATGATGATGCTTGCATTTGAAATTGTTTGATTTCTTGATAGTTGTGGGTGTTCTAGTTTTCATATCTTGTTGCAAGGCTTAGTTGTGTCGAATTCGGGTTTTTATCTTAGTGACATGCAGCCGTCAATTTCAAGGCTCTCAGAGTTTATTATAAAAATCACAATATAATTCTCTATTTCCAAGGGGACCCAGCTTCGCAACGCCTCATCCTTTGAAGCTTCAAGTGATGCTATACATAGGTCTGCGCCATTAAGTTGGCGCCCTTGGGCTGCCAGATTGTTGGCTCTGAATCCTATAATGAATTTTAGCGTGTTTTTATTTTGATCATCATAGATAGATACTTCTGGCGATAGCAAAGAGGTAATATTAGATATCTTTGATTTTTTAATTAATTCGCGTGTGATAGGGTCGCAGAGCTTCGAAGAGACGTACGATTTGAAGTCGACTTTTTCTATTATATCTTTAGCTTTCATTTAGGTGATGGTTTTCAAGATTATTAATATCGGGGCTGTGAGCTCGCTTTGATGCTGTATTCATGATTGAATTCATGGTATTAAAGTGAGCACTTGACTTCCATTTCTTTATCTCTTAATCCTCACCTAAGCCACAAGCCCTCAAAAAAAACGACAGTGGCATTTCCTGTTCACTATCCGTGCCTGAAGATAAGACATCCCCTAAAGTAGCAGTGGCACGCTCAAAGTCTAACAGAACATCGAAACAGTTGAGCTCCAAACCTATTATGGCGAGCTGGGCTCCTGGCTTTATAGATTCCTTCACAGCAGTCGCAAGCAACTCTCGGACAGAATCGTTAAACTCCTGCTCCCAAAAGGCATTAAGTAAATCATTAGTCATAGCGCAATCTCATTTTGGAAATCAGAAAATAATTGAGTCTAAAATAGACTGTAGTTTCACAGGGTCCGCAGCATTCCCAAAATAATATTCATTTCCTCCATCATCGAGCAGCTCAGGGGGTGTCGATTTCCAATACAGCACGAAATATTTCTCGTCCAACAAATCCTCTAATGCGCCAGCGTCATCATACGTTGATACTCTAATGTAAGGTCCATATTCCGAGTGAATAGATACCATCACTCTCTCTCCGACTTTTGAATCAATCATATTCCACCTACCAATTAATGCTGTTAAACCAGTCCAGCTCCTGCTGAGTAGGAGCTCGTTTGATACCTTTAGTATCTAGAGGGTTATCATATCGTATTGGGCGTGTTGCTCCAGGTACATAAGGGTTAAGTTCTGTTTCTTTGACTCGAGTACTGGTCATATCGAATTCCGTGCCATCTTTATAGGTTATTTTCACTCCCGGCTCACCAGCCTTACCTCCTAGTCGAGTGGTGTTCTTTGTTGTTCTGGTAGTAATTGTTCCGATTTCTTTTGCAGTACCCGAAAATATATTGCATAGACCTAACGGATCAACCCACCCATAAGGATTAGGCGCATATTGATAGAGATTATCCCCCCCACTCAACCCAATCGGATCCTGCGTAATAAACCGCCCAATCTCCGGATCGTAATACCGAAACGTGTTGTAGTGAAGCCCTGTCTCGACATCGAAATACTGCCCCTGAAACCTCAGGTTCTGCTCGACCTCGTTCACCACCAGCTTCTCAATCGCCCCCCACGGCCGGTATTTGGCCTGCCAGACGATCTGCCCTTCGGCGTCGGTCATCTCCAGCGGTGTACCAATCTGGTCGGTGTGGAAGTAGTAGATCTTGTTCTCTAACTCGCCCTTTTTCTCATCAACACGGGCGAGCGGGGCATAGCTGCCAGGCTCATAGAGATACAAGCTGCTGTGCTCGGGACCCTCTTCACGCAGCATCCTGAGACCTTGCCAAAGAAAGCGCTTCTCGTCGCTCTTGCCTTTGATCTCCGACTTTTTAGCGACCCGCCTACCCAGGCTGTCGTACTGGTAGCGGCTGGTGCTTTCCACCTGGCTGTTGGCCATGGTCTCGGTTTTGACCAGGCGGTTTTCGCTGTCGTAGGTGAAGGTTTGCCAACGGACGATGCCGACGATTTTCTCAACCAGATTGCCCCACGCGTCGTACTTGTATTCGTGGTTGCTCCATTGTTTGAGGCGGTTGTCTTTGACGCGGTCGAAGCGGCTGGTGTTGAAGTTCAGGCGGTTGCCCGCGGCGTCGTAGCGAAAGGCTTCGCCTTCGAAGCGTTTTTCGGGGTTGTGTTCAAGCAGGCGGCCGTTGGCTTCGTATTCGTAGGTGACCTCGCCGCGCAGTTTGTCGAGGGTGCGGCTCAGTTCGCCGGCAGGGTCGTATTCGTAGCGGCGGTGGATCGGGTTGTAGGCGTGTTCGACGTAGCGCTCTGGTTTTATGAGCGGGTTCTGGATCTGTGAGAGTTTTTCAGCGGGCAGTGTGGTTGCGTACTGCCAGGTCTTGCGGCCAAGGGCGTCGTAGCCGAAGCAACTGGTGAGTTTTCCCTGCGTGCGGTAGATCTCGCGGTGCAGGTCGTCGCGCTCCATGTCGCTGATCAGTTGGCCATCGAGATTCAGTTGATGCAGGTGACCGCTGCCGTAATACAGATGGTTCAGGTGCTGGCCGGTAGGAAGGGTCAGCGTGGTCAGGTTGCTGAGTGGATCGTAGTCGTAGGCCAGCGTGCCCTGGGGCGACGATTCCTGTGTCAGGCGGCCCAGAATGTCGTAGGCGAATTCCAGTTTTTCGGCCGTGACACCGAGTTTTCTGCCACCGTCGGTGGGTGTGCGCTGAATGGACAGCAGGCGATCGCTGTCGTCGTAGGTGAAATCCTGACGGGCGTCGTCGTTGAGTCTGGCCAGCAAGCGGCCAATCGGGTCGCGCTCGAAATGCGTGCTGCGCTGTGGTCGCTCACCTTTCTCGCTGTAGCCGATTTCCTCGACCTGAGTCAGGTTTCCGCCGAGGTTGTAGCTGAAACGGCGGGTCAGTTGGTCGATGCGCTTTTCTTCGATCAACCGGTCGGAGTCGTCGTAGGCGAACGTGTAGGTGGCGTCGTTTTCATTGATTAGCGCGGCAAGGCGCAGGGCTTTGTCGTACTGGTAGCCTACGATAAAACCCTTGGGGTCCTGGCGTCTGATCGGCAGGCCACGGGCGTTGCGTGCCAGATGCGTGGTCTGGTCCTTGTCGTTGGTGTGCGTCAGGACCTGGCCGTGGGCGTTGTAGGTGAAGCTCTCGCGGGTGCCGTCCGGATGGTTGATGCTCAGCACTTCGCCGCCGGGTTTGCGTTCCAGTGTGGTGGTGTTGTTCAGGGCATCAGTGACGGCGACCAGTTGATCGCGCTCGTCGTAACGGTACCAGGTGCTCTTGCCCGAGCAGTCCTGGAAGCGCTCGACCTGCGCCAGGTTGTTCCACCACAGGTATTTGGATTTATAGGTCGCATCGATGATGGTGTGCGGCAGGCCATCTTCGCTGTTGAGGTATTCGGTCTTTTGACCCAGCGCATCAATCTCGGCAACCAGATTGCCTTTCGAATCGTAGCGGGCCGTCCAGATGGCGCCGTCAGGGTAAGTGATCTGTTTGACCAGTGTGGTCTTGTAGTGATGCTGATAACGCGTGGTTCGGCCCAGCGGGTCGGCTTCTGCGGTCAGGCGTGACAGATCGTCGTACTCGAAGCCCAGCTGGTTGCCATCGGGCAGCGTCAGGCCGGTGATATTGCCAGTGTTGTCCAGCGCGATACGGTACTGCTCACCGCCGAAATCAGTGCTGGCGATGACGCGACGGTCCTTGTTGTAGGTCACCTCGGCGCGACGTCCCAGCACATCGGTTACGCGCGTCCGGCGCGCCTCGAAATCATAATCGAAATGAAAGTGCTCGCCGTCGCTGGTCCAGTGCTCGACCACGCGCGGCTTGCCGTCGAGAACTTCCCAGCGGTATTCGCAACTGAGCCCCAGCGCATTGGCGTGGCGGGTCATCAGGCCGTCGGTGTAGCTGAAGTTGCGCACCGAGTCGCCATTGCGGTTGTATACACTGTTCAACTGGCCATTGTTGTCGTAGCCATAGCGCACCAGTGTCTCGACGGCCTGGTCGCCGACGATTCGCTTGACGGTGCTCAGACGGTTGGTCACCTCGTCGTAGTGCAGGTGCACGCGATGCCCGCCGGTGGAGCAAATGTCGGTCAGAACGCCGTCTTCGCTGCGTACGAAATGCAGAAAATGACCGAGGGCGTTTTCGACGCGTTGCAGGGGAACTGGCTGGTTGTCGTCGGGTACTTCACCGAAGTAGTAAAAGACGTTATCCAGCGTTTGCAGCAGGTAATGACCACCCTCGGTACGCACCAGGTACAGCTGTTCCTGTGCGTTGTAGATGCGCTGGTTGTAGTCCAGTGTCACGAAGGGCACGCTGCGGCCCTGATTGTCGCTGAGGTACAGAAAGCTGCCCTTGCGCCGCAGGCTTTGTTCCCAGGGCAGCACCCAGCCCTTGCCCAGCGCGCTGTCGACATCAAGGTCGCTGGCGTAGAAGCGTGTCCACTCGATCGGCATCAGGCCGGGCAGGCTGAAATCGGACTCGTCGATCAGCAGTTTGCGTCCGGTGGTGGTGTCGACCGGGTTGCCGTGCAGGCCGCCCAGCACTTTTTCGGCCACGGGGGCGACGCCGAAGCGAAAAATGGCGTCCCCGAGAAAGACACCGCCCATAAACTGCAGCGCGCAAGGGCCTGCCGCTTTCAGACCGGCCTGCATGCCCAGCTTGGCAATGCTGAGCACGGCCTTGGCGCCGCCGGCCACGACCAACAGAATGTCCACGGTGTAACGGGCCATCGCCGAGACTTCGTCGTCCACCGGCAGGTAGCGTTGGGTACCGCCGCCGATGAAGACGTTGGGCGAGCCGGTGCCTATCTTCGCGCCGCAGGTCAGCTTGTCGCCCTTGCGCGCAGCGGGCTGGCCGTTGATGAAGACGTTGCTGGAGCCTTCGGCCACCTTGACGATCGGCGAGTGCTTGTCACACACGGCGGTGCTTTCGATGGCAAAGGCAGCAGGGCGGCCATTGATGAACACGTTGGGCGAGGCAGATTCGATCTGCCCCGCGGGAGAGCTGAAGGCGCTGCCGATACTCTCCCCGATACTGGCGATGGCATTACCGGCCAGGCCGACTGCCATGGCCAGTAAAAAACCGCCGAACCCGCACGTGGCGACGGTGAGCGAGACATACGCCACTGCCGCGATGCCCACGATCGCTCCGAGCACAAAGCCCGCCATCGCTCCGGTGTGTTCGATATCATCCAGTAACCGCGCGGCCTCGAACATCGCCGTTACTCCTGCGGGCTGCGAGTAGTGGAGGTGCGATCACCTGGCGTGACGCTGATGTTCTGCAGCGGATAGTCCATTAAAGCGTGTCCTGTCGGCGATGAAATAGAGTTCAGGGGGCGGTCAGGCCTTCAAGCATGCTGTCGAAATCCAGCAACCAGGTTTTCAGCGCGGGCTTTTCGGAGTCAATCACGCAGCCCACGCTCAGCCATTGGCGTTCGTTGTGATCGGCACACGGCACGATGGCACCGATCAGGCGTCCATGCCGCTCTTCAAGGCCTGCGCGAAAATGAAAATCCAGCGCCAGCGCTGCATTGCCCGCCAACAGCGTTTCGTAGTGGCGAATGACCTGGACTTCGCCATGCAGTGGCTGCAGCGCCTTGACGGCTTCGGCGAACGCTTCGGCAAGCGTTGCCTCTTCAGGTACATCGCGACGTTGAATGGAGACGACGACAGGCTCTCCGCCCACTTGAACGGTGGCTTCAATCGCGTTGCACTGGAAATCTTCAGGGAAGCCGAAGTGGAACCCGCCGAAATTGAAACTGCAGGTTGCGTCGCGCAAGGCTTGTGGGACGGGGATAGCCGCTTGAATGATGTCGAGCGCCTGTTGCGCGGCAGCCCGCTCGGCTTCCTCGCGCGCCAGTGCTTCGTCAGCCAGTCGGCGTTCAGAGATACGGTCGTAGAGACTGGTGCGCGTCATGCGGCTTGAACCTTGTTCATCAACTGCTACATCTCCTTATGCAGGCAACGTACTGCCCCGCGGCCCATTTGTAACAGGACGATAAGCACATTAACGGGACCGGCCTATATCTCTGAGCCGACTGATGAGCAGGAAAACCCTGAAAATCCTGTGGGATAAAAGCTACGGACGAACTCTACTTTCAATGGCGAGTGTTTCGACCTTCCTCTAACTGAAAGTTCATTGCGGGCAGGTGAAAGCTTCAGGATGCTCTAGCACTAGCCTCCTGAAGCTTTGGCGGTTACTTGAAACCCTATTTCAACGCCTCGACCTCATCCTCCCGCCGATGCGCCCACTGATACAACGCCGGCAACACCAGCAACGTCAGCGCTGTCGACGACAGAATCCCGCCAATCACCACCGTCGCCAGCGGTCGCTGCACTTCGGCACCAGTCCCGGTAGCGAGGGCCATGGGGATGAAGCCCAGCGAGGCGACCAGTGCGGTCATCAGCACCGGGCGCAGGCGGGTGAGGGCTCCTTCGGTGATGGCGTCGTGCAGCGAGCGGCCTTCTTCGCGCAGGCTGCGGATGAAGGCGATCATCACCAGGCCGTTCAGCACCGCCACACCCGACAGGGCGATGAAGCCCACGCCTGCGGAGATCGACAGCGGAATGTCGCGCAGCCACAGGGCCATGACGCCGCCGGTCAGGGCGAACGGGATGCCGGTGAACACCAGAAGGCCGTCCTTGAGGTTGTTGAACATCATGAACAGCAGCGCCAGCACCAGCAGCAGCGCCACCGGCACGACGATTTGCAGGCGTTTGGCGGCCGATTGCAGTTGCTCGAACTGGCCGCCCCAGTTGGTCCAGTAGCCGGCCGGGATCTGCACGCCGTTATCGATAGTGGTGCCTGCTTCTTCGACAAACGAGCCAAGGTCGCGACCGCGCACGTTGGCGCTGACGATGACCACACGCTTGCCGTTCTCGCGGCTGATCTGGTTCGGCCCGAGCACCAGGTCGAGGCTGGCGACCTGGGACAGCGAGATGAAGCTGATCTGCTGGTTGCTGTTGGCACTCGCAGGCACCGGAATGAGCAGGCTGGAGAGCCCGTTCACATCGGTGCGCAGTTGCTCGGACAGGCGCACCACCATGTCGAAGCGGCGATCACCTTCATACAACGTTCCCGCCTGACGACCGCCCAGCGCAATGGCGATGGCGTCCTGCACATCGGCCACGTTGAGGCCGTAGCGCGCGGCCTTGTCGCGATCGATGTTGATGGTCAGTACCGGCAGGCCGGTGGTCTGTTCCACTTTCACTTCTGAAGCGCCTGGCACTTTTTGCAGGGTGGCGGCAATTTTTGCGGCGGTCTGGTTGAGCACGTTCATGTCGTCGCCGAACACTTTCACCGCGACGTCACTGCGTACACCGGAAACCAGCTCGTTGAAGCGCAACTGGATCGGCTGGGACAGTTCGTAGTTGCTGCCCGGCACACTGGCGGCGGCCTTTTGCAGGTCGGCTATCAGTGCCTCGCGGGACTTGTCCGGGTCCGGCCATTCACTTTGCGGCTTGAGCATCACGTAGCTGTCAGAGATGTTGGGCGGCATCGGGTCGGCGGCGATCTCTGCGGTGCCGGTGCGGGCGAACACGCGCTGCACTTCCGGGACCTTGTCGATGATGGCTTTTTCCAGACGTTGCTGCATGTCCACCGACTGGGTCAGGCTGGTGCCGGGAACCCGTAGCGCCTGCAAGGCGAAGTCGCCTTCGCTCAGGCTCGGGATGAACTCGCTGCCCATGCGGCTGGCGGTGAACCCCGACAAGACAATCAGCACGAAGGCCAAGCCGAACGCTATCGAGCGATGCCCCAATACCCAGCTCAGTATCGGCGCGTAACGGTGGCGAGCGGTGCGCATCACCAGGCCTTCTTCTTCCTTGACCTTGCCGGTGACGAACATGGCGATGGCGGCAGGCACGAAGGTCACCGAAAGGATCATGGCACCGAGCAGGGCGATCACCACAGTGAACGCCATAGGGTGGAACATTTTGCCTTCCACACCGGTGAGGGCGAAGATCGGCAGGTACACGACCATGATGATCAACTGACCGAAAATCAGCGGCCGACGGGCTTCTCTGGCGGCGGCGAAGACCTCGTGGAAACGCTCGGAGCGGGTCAGCATGCGGCCGTATTTTTTCTGGGCATGCGCCAGCCTGCGGATGGCGTTTTCGACGATCACCACCGCGCCGTCGACGATAATGCCGAAGTCCAGCGCGCCCAGGCTCATCAGGTTGGCGCTGACCTTGTTGGTGAACATGCCGGTGAAGGTAAACAGCATGGCTAGCGGAATCACCATGGCGGTGATCAGCGCAGCACGGATGTTGCCCAGAAACAGGAACAGAATCACGATGACCAGAATTGCGCCTTCGATCAGGTTCTTTTTCACTGTTGCGATGGCTTTTTCGACCAGGTTGGTGCGGTCGTAAACCGTTACCGCTTCGACGCCTTCGGGCAGTGTGCGATTGATGTCGGCGAGTTTGGCGGCCACGGCCTGTGACACCGTCCGGCTGTTTTCACCGATCAGCATGAACACGGTGCCAAGCACGACTTCACGGCCGTTTTCGGTGGCTGCGCCGGAGCGCATTTCCTTGCCGATACCGACCTCGGCCACGCTGCTGATTCTGATAGGCGTGCCCTGCACATTGGCGATGACGATGTTGGCGATGTCGTCCACGGTGCCCAGCTGACCCGGTGCGCGTATCAGCAGTTGCTCACCGCCGCGTTCGATGTAGCCTGCGCCGACGTTGGCGTTGTTGCGCTCAAGCGCAGCCACCAGGTCGTTCAGCGTCAGCTTGTAGGCCGCCAGCTTCTTCGGATCGGGCGCAATCTGATACTGCTTGGCAAAACCGCCGATGGTGTTGATCTCGGCCACGCCTGGTACGTTGCGTAATTGCGGCTTGATGATCCAGTCCTGAATCACTCGCAGGTCGGTCGGCGTGTAAGGCGTGCCGTCTTCTTTCAGTGCGCCCTCTCGGGCCTCGACCGTCCACAGAAATATCTCGCCAAGGCCGGTGGAAATCGGCCCCATCATCGCGTCGACGCCTTCAGGCAGCTGGTCCTTGGCAATCTGCAGGCGCTCGCCCACCAACTGCCTGGCAAAGAACAGGTCAGTGCCGTCTTCGAAAATCACTGTGACCTGAGACAGGCCCGAGCGCGACAGCGAGCGCGTCTGTTGCAGACCGGGCAGGCCTGCCATGTTGGTCTCGATGGCGAACGTGATGCGCTGTTCGGTTTCCAGCGGCGAGAAGCCGGGTGCCGACGTGTTGATCTGCACTTGTACGTTTGTGATGTCGGGGACGGCATCGATAGGCAGTTTCTGGTAACTGGCAATGCCCAGCCCAGCCATGAGCAGCACAGCAAGCATCACGACGATGCGCTGTTCAATCGCGAATTGAATCAACCGTTCAAACATGGAGGTGTACTCGTGTGACGCAGATCAATGGGCGTGCTCGGCGGAGCCTTTGCCCAGCTCCGACTTGAGGATGAAACTGCCCGCGGCAGCCACTTGTGTGCCGTCAGCCAGGCCTTTGACGATTTCCACGTAGCCGCCATCGCGGCGACCGAGCGTTACCGGTGTCAGTTGAAAACCTTCAGCGTTGCGTACGAAGACCGAGGGTTTGTCCTCAATCGACTGAATCGCAGACTCGGGAACGCTGACCGCCACGCTGGTCTGCTCGGCGGCGACTTCCACCGACACGAACAGGCCGGGACGCCAGGCACCCTGCGGGTTGGCAAGGGTCACGCGCACGGCGGCAGCTCGGGTCTGCTCGCCCAGCAGGCTGCCGATGTAACCAATCTTGCCTTCGACCCGCGCATTCAGATCGGGCGCGCTGACGATGACCGGACGACCGACCACCACCTTGTCCAGATCCTTGGGCGCTACGCCGAAGGTGGCCCAGACACGCGACAGGTCGGACAGCGTGAAAGCATTGCTCGCTTCGCTGACCATCTCGCCGATGCCGAGGTGTTTCTCCACGACCATGGCGTCAAATGGCGCGATCAATTCGTAGCGATTGCCCGCGGATGGGTTCAGGCTGGCACCGATGGCGCTGATCTTCTGTCGGGCGTTGGCCAGGTTGATGTCGGCCTCCTGAAACTCCTGGCGCGCTTGCAAGTAGTCCTGCTCGGCGGAAATCTTGTCTTCCCAGAGTTTTTTCTCGCGCTGCAGCGTCAGGCGGGCCAGTTCCTGGCGGCGTTGTGCGGCGTTCAGTTCGCTGCGCTGATCGGAGATTTGCTGGCTGGCAATCACCGCCAGCACCTGGCCCTTTTTCACGGCTTGACCCAGATCGACCTTCACTGATTCGACCACACCGCTGACCCGAGGCACGACATGCGCGGTGCGGTCCTCATCAAAGCGGATTTCGCCGGGGAAGGTCACAGTGGTGCTCATCTGTCGAGGTTCTGCACTTGCCAGCTCGATGCCGGCAGTCTTGATCTGCTCGGCGCTCAGTTCGATGTGTCCTTCTTCCTCTTCTTTATGGGAAGACTCGGAGGCTGCGGCGTCCGGTTTTTTCGCCTCGTTGCCGTGGTCTGGCTCTTCAGCATGGCCCTGCTCGGATTCATGCGCGTGCTCATCGGCTGACGGCTCTGTTCCAGTTGCGAATGGCAGCATCTGCGGGTTCAGCGTCAGACTGCCCAGACCAATGATGGCCACCACCGCCAGCGTGATGGCAATGCTTCGTTTGTTGTTCATAAATGCTCCCGGCGATCAGGTGCTTGCGGCACCTTGCGATACGCTCGATACAGGCGGAAAAGGAAAGTCAGGGGTTGAAGCTGAACCGGTTGAGATCACCGTGAATTCGCTCGACAGCCACTCGGGCTTCGGTTGCAGTCGCCAGTGATTCCAGGTACTGGCTGCGCGCTGAAATCAGCGTTCGTTGCGCATCCAGCACTTCCAGAAAACCGAACTTGCCCATTTCGAAACCGCGCGTTGCGGTGTCGACGGCGCGCTGCGCGGCGGGCAGGATGACCTGATTGAAGGACTCGACTTCCTGCGCCGCAGTGCTCCACTGATCGAGGGCGGACTGGGTCTGGGTGCGCAGCTTGAGTTCAACGGCATTGCGCAGATCGCGTGACTGGTCGGCCCGGCGTGATGCTGCAAGTACGTTGCCCTGATTCCGGTCGAATAACGGCAGCGGCATCGACAGACCCACGACGTTGACCCGTTCGCGCTCTTCGCGGCTGTACTGGCTGCCGACGCTGACGGTCAGGTCCGGGATGCGCTTGGCGCGTTCTGAACCCAGCGCGGCTTCGCGCTGTTCTATTTGCGCCTGAGCGAGGCGTAGCTCGGCAGACTGGTTGATGGCGCTCAGTAGCTTTGCGCTCGGTGGCAGCTTGCCTGGCGACAGATCGGTGTATTCCAGACGCTCGAAAGAGGCGACCGGCGAACCGGTGGTGCGCGCCAGTTCACGATTGCTGTTGATCTTCAGGGTCTCGGCGCGTCGTACCAGCAGGTCGGTTTCAGCCAGTTGCACCTGGGCACGCGTGGCTTCCACCGGTGACACCTTGCCTGCCCGAACACGCCCCTCGGCAACCTGCAGGCCGCGTTCTGCCAGTGTTCTGGACTGGCGCGCCAGGTCCAGACCTGCCTGCGCCCGCGCCGCTGCGTAGAACGCCTGAACCACTTCGGCCCGCAGTTCGTTGCCGCGTCGCTCCAGCTCCAGCCGGGCGGCGTCCTGGCCCTTGCTGGCGGCTTCGATGCGTGCTCCGCGCTTGCCGCCCAGTTCCAGTGCCTGGCTGAGCATCACGGTGGTGGTGCTGGTCTCGCGGCGTGTGTCTTCAACCTCCCAAGACACCACCGGGTTGGGGATCAGCCCGGCCTGCTGGCGATCACCTTCGGCAACGCCGATCTCCCATTGCGCGGCGGCGAGTTCCGGGTTGCGGGCGAAGGCTGCGTCCAGCGCCTGAGCCAGGCTGATGCCCTGGGCTGCTGCGATGCCGGGAGCAGCAAATGGCAACAGCAGCAGACAAAGTGCGGCGACTTTCATGCCGGGCACCCTGTTACCAGACCGGTACGCCGAGTGCGTACGTTGTTCTTCAGTCGCATGAATTACCCTGTCCATGAAGCACCCCATCAAAACAAAAAACAAACAGGCACCTTGGCGCTGAAGTTGGCTGTGGGGACTTTATGTAACCGGAGCTATCACAGGGATTGCTGGAAAATTACGATTTTGTTATCCAGCAAGATAAGCGTTTCTTTTCAGTACACTGCACGGCATCGTCATCATCCGTTCATCAAACAGGAAGCCTGGTTATGCGAATCCTTGTCGTAGAGGACGAGCCGAAAACTGCCGAGTACATGCATCAGGGTCTGACCGAAAGTGGCTATATCGTCGATATCGCTGCAACCGGGCTCGATGGCCTCTATCTCGCGCAGCATCAGGCTTACGATGTGGTGATACTGGATGTGAACCTGCCGGAAATGGACGGCTGGGAGGTATTGAGTCGCCTGAGGAAGACGGTCAGTACGCGTGTCATGATGGTCACTGCACGAGGGCGCCTGGAAGAGAAGGTCAAGGGCCTGGAATTGGGCGCAGATGACTATCTGGTCAAGCCGTTCGAGTTTCCCGAGCTATTGGCAAGGGTCCGCACGTTGATGCGGCGCAGCGAGCAGACCACCACCTCCAAGGTGTTGCAGGTTGGCGATCTGGAGCTTGATCAAGGGCGGCACCGGGCGTTTCGCGGCAGCCAGCGCATCGACCTGACCACCAAGGAGTTCGCGCTCCTGCACTTGCTGATGCGTCACAGCGGTGAAGTCATGTCGCGTACCCAGATCATTTCTCTGGTCTGGGACATGAACTTCGATTGCGACACTAATGTGGTGGAAGTGTCGATCCGTCGCCTGCGCGCGAAGATCGACGATCCTTTCGAGACCAAGCTGATCCACACGTTACGCGGCGTGGGTTATGTGCTGGAAGTGCGTGAATGAAACCGACGCGTCTGTCGACGCGCCTGGGGCTGACCGTTACTGCGCTGATTGCGTGCCTGGTGCTGGTAATGGAAATGCTCGCTTATGCGGCTATTTCCCGTCAGCTCGATCTGCGCGCCGAAGACAGCCTGAACGAGAAGTTCGCGCAGATCGAACACAGCATGAGCGAGGGCTTTCTCGGCATCGAAGACATTGTTCAATACCCTCATACCCTGCGTGACCAGATCATCGGACACGACAGCTATTCGTTGATGGTGCTCGACGCGGGCAACCCTCGGCAGCAATTGATGATGGTCGGTAACGAGGAAGGCCGGAACCTGCCTGTCCCCGAGGCAGATCACATACCTCAAGGCTTTCAGGAATTGCAGTCGGTACACGGCCACAAGATTCTGATGGGTTACAGGGAAATACACCTCAAGACAGGGCAGGACATTCTCGTCAGGCTGTCGATGGATCGGGAAAGCGACAGCACGCTGCTGCACGCTTATTTGAAATCGACTTTCCTGATACTGCCGGTGATCTTGCTGCTGGTCGGCTTCGGTGCCTGGTGGGTGGTGCGTCGTGGTCTCAGGCCGTTGGGCGCTTTCAGAAAAGTAACGGCGCTGATCTCGGCTCGCGATCTGTCTCATCGCATGAAAGTGAAGGGCCTGCCTGATGAGTTGCGCGACCTGGCGCATGCGGTCAATTTCATGCTGCACCGGCTGGACGGCGATGTGCAGCAACTGGCGCAGTTCTCGGACGACCTCGCGCATGAGTTGCGCTCGCCCATGAACAACCTGATGGGCAAGGCGCAGGTCACGCTGTCCAGGCCGCGCCCTTCGGAAGAGTACAAGCAGGCGCTGGAATCGTGTACCGAGGAGCTGGAGCGCATGTCGCGCATGATCAGCCAGATGCTGTTTCTGGCCAGTGTCAGCCAGCCTGCCGCGCCGTTGCCGGTTGAGGTCATCGACCTGCGCGAAGAGGCCGACAAGGTCGCCGAGCTGTTTTCATCTTCGGCGGAAGAGCGCGACATCACCTTGCAGGTTCAGGGCAACGCGAAGGCAACAGGCGACCGGCTGATGATTCAGCGAGCGATTTCGAACCTGCTGTCCAACGCTATTCGCCACGGTCTGTCCGGCAGCGTCATTACTATCACCCTTGCCACGCATGCAGATGAAGTGTCACTGGCGGTGCGCAATGCGGGCGAGGGGATCGATGCCGAACACCTGCCGCGGCTGTTCGATCGCTTCTATCGGGTTCATGTCAGCCGCGCGCGACAGCAGGGCGGGACGGGGCTTGGGCTGGCGATTGTGCGTTCCATCATGAGCCTGCATGAAGGGCAGGTGACGGTCGAGAGCGAGCCCGGACACTTCACTACGTTCAGCCTGATCTTTCCTAAACTGGTGTAATGCGTCAGGTTGCTGGTCGTTCTTCAAGAACCTTTCGCTGCCCCCCGGCTCATAGCTTGTGAGCGGGTATTGCCCGGATGCTTCAGATGAAGCTGAACCTATAAGGATGGACGTATGACAGTTGCTTTCTGGTGCGTGCTGGTCGCGATCCTGCTGCCGATTATGTGTGCCGGTATCGCCAAGTTCGGCAGCGGCAAATTCGGCAGTGGGCACAATCATGACCCGCGCGCCTTTCTCGACAAGCTGGAGGGTTTCCCGCGCCGTGCGCATGCTGCCCAACTGAACAGCTTTGAAGTGACCCCGGCGTTCGCAGCAGCGGTCATCATTGCGCACATTGCCGGCAATGCGCAGTTGGTGACCATCGATGTACTGGCCGTGCTGTTCATCACCAGTCGTCTGCTTTACATCATCTTCTATCTGGCTGACCTCGCCGCACTGCGTTCGATAGTCTGGCTGGTGGGCATGGGGCTCATCGTCGCGCTGTTCGGCGTGTCGGCTTTCCCGGCCGTATCCTGACAGCCAGGTTGCGGCGCTGCGGATAAGCAGCAGCGCCGCGACCTTGATCAATCGTCCGGCTGGACTTTCTCAAGGTCGGTCTGGGCTTCTTGCAACTCTTTACGCGACTCGGCCAGCTTGTCCTTGCGCTTGTTGATCTTCTCCGGATCACCCTTGTCCATGGCCTTGTTCAAGTCGGTCTGGCGGCGGCTGACTTCCTGCTTGGCGTCCAGCACCTTCTGCTTTCTCTGCTTGATCAATGAGGTCTCGGTGCAGTTGGCATTGACCTCGGCGAGGGCCTTCTCAAGCCCGGTCTGCTCGGCCTTGTTACCCTCAGTTTTGGCGTCCTGAATCTTGCTGCTGATTTCCTGGCTTTTGATCTGGCACTCGGAAGGTGCGGGTGCCTGCTCATCTGCCAGCAGCGTTGTAGCCAGCAGCGTGCAACTGGTGAAAAGGATCAGTGGTGATAAAAACTGCATATGAACTCCGTTTGAACACGGACAAAAAATGGACGTCCGCTACTTAAAACCTGAAATACCCTGAGCCTGCAATTGATGGCTCAATGCCTGCACCTCTGGGGCCTGAAAAAAAGACCTCAGTTTCGCTGCCCGGCCAGGCCCTATGCCCGGCTCTGCTTGCCATTGCTCAACGCTACGCCCGGCCAGTTCCTGCCAATTGTCAGGAAGTGTTGCGCTTCCTGTAGGCGGCAGTCCGATGGCCTTGAGCCACGTCTGAAACGGCCGTTCGCGCGCTGTTTGCAGGCTGGCGAGCAGTTTAGCGCTGCTGCGCTCTGCGAAGCCGGGAATGTTAGCAAGCTCAGCATGATTCAGGGTCATCCAATCGAGCAGGCTCTCTATTTGGCCGTTTTCAATAAGCTTGTCCCAGGTCCCCGGACCGACGCCGGGCAGCGCAAGGCCTTTCTTGCCGCTGAGCCAGATCAGTCTGGCGCGGAACTGGCTTTCACAGCCTGGTGTGGCTTGCCAGCAGCTCAACTCATGAAAGTCATCGGCTTGCGGAATGATCATTTCAACTCGCTCGGCCGCGCGGGATATCACGCCGTCGAGTCTCGGAATCGTCAGCCCGGCCAGGCTTACGGCAACTTGATCGCCAGGCCTTATATCCAGCGTTTGCCAGCGTTGCAGTGAACCGGTGCTGATGCGGCTGACGGTACGGTCGTCGAGACGTACCGGGGTCAGCTCCAGCACAGGGGTAATCCTGCCGCTGCGACCAATCTTGAAGCTGACCTTGCGCACCTCGGCCAGTGCCTGGGCGTAAGGGTGCTTCCAGGCTGCAATCCAGTAGGGCGCACTGGCTTGCCAGCGTTGCATCGGTGGGCGCTGGCCCTGGCGCATGATCACGCCATCTGTCGCGAACGGCAGAGGATTGCGGTACCAGTGCTCGCGCCATTTCGCAGCCTGAACATAATTTTCCAATGGGTGCGTGTACGCCTCGCTGTCCTCAAAGCCCATGGCTTGCAGGCCTGCGAGTCGTTGAGCCATATCGGCAGGCCCGTTCGGCCAGTCCCAGACGAATAGCCCGATGGCATCAGCCTGCTGCGGGCTGATTGTCTGTCGCGCCAGCATGCCTGCCACCTTGCTGCGCGCGTTGACGCTGCCGGATATTGCCTGAATATGATCGGTCAACCGCCAGTACAGCTCGCCTTGCAGGATCAGGGAGTCATGTTGGGGTAGACGCTGAGGAATGGCCTTTATCAGTCGTGCCTGCGAAGTCCAATCCTGGCCCTTGCGCCCATCGCCGCGACTGATCGCCTGCACCAGCTGACCTTTTTCGTAAACGAGTGTGACTGCCACGCCGTCGATCTTGGGCTGAATCCACAGGTCGTTGCGGCCTTTCAGCCAGGCCTCGACACTGCTTTCGTCCGCCAGCTTGTTAACGCCCGTATGCGGTACGGGATGAAGCAGCGGGCCAACAGCTGTCGTTAGCGGATCGGACTCGGGTGTGGAAACGGCAAAGCACGAGCGCCACACGCTCAGCTTCTGCCGCGCCTGATCGTAAAGCTCGTCCGGGATTTGCGAGATGCCCTGGCGATGGTAGCTGTCGTCCCACGCGGCAACCTGCTGTTGCAAGGCCGTGACCTCGCTGCGTGCCTTGGCTGCAGACCAGCCAGGGCATTGGCTGGCATGGCCGATGCCGGGCAGAAGAAACACAAGAGCGAACGTCATCAGGCAAATGGTGGGCAGCATCGAAGCATCCTTGCGTTAGGAATGGGCCCGATGAGGCTAGTCGTTGTCGTATGGTGAAGGGGTAAGGCTTGGTTACCGGGTTTTGCGATAGCGCATGGCGGCACGCCCACGCGGAGTGCTCAGCGGCTGCACCGGCCTCTTCGTGAGCAAGCGCACACGCCCTTCAGGCAGAAGCGCAGAGCATCGGGCACGATAGTTGAGGTTATCGTTCCTCACGCTCCCGCGTGGGAACGCAGTTCTCGACGCTCTGCGTCGTCAAGAGGACGCGGAGCGTCCAGAAAGGCATACGACGCAGAGCGCCGCACGATAGTCGCGACTGCACCGGCGTCTTCGTGAGCAAGCTCACACGCCCTTCGGGCAGAAGCGCAGAGCATCGGGCACGATAGTTGAGGTTATCGTTCCTCACGCTCCAGCGTGGGAACGCAGTTCTCGACGCTCTGCGTCGTCAAGAGGACGCGGAGCGTCCAGAAAGGCATACGACGCAGAGCG
>NZ_JAWHOP010000029.1:64476-64648 GCF_032586995.1 Pseudomonas syringae group sp. J248-6
CCGCACGATAGTCGCGCCGGCACCGGCGTCTTCGTGAGCAAGCTCGCACGCCCTTCAGGCAGAAGCGCAGAGCATCGGGCACGATAGTTGAGGTTATCGTTCCTCACGCTCTGGTATGACCCCCGAAGGTTGGACAATTATCCACCTACGCTGCCTTGGCGGCCTGCATTCT
>NZ_JAWHOP010000030.1:0-62892 GCF_032586995.1 Pseudomonas syringae group sp. J248-6
CCTCGGAACACATCAATCTTACCGGAGATTATCGTTGGCCAAAGCCTTAGCGTAGGATTTCGCCCTCTCCCGCAAACGACCCCAGCTTGAGCGCTTCGACCGGGGATAGGGTCGGCGGGGTGTCCATCAGTTCGCAGGGCTTAAAGTTTACGCCCGGCCCGTCGAAGTCGGCCTCGTCGTAGGCGTCATGATTCGCCCGTTTGAGCAAGTCGGCCAGCGACTGAGCGCGGCGGCGCTCGTCAGGTGTAATCCAGCCGCTGAGGGCAAAGCCGACGATTGCGCTGATATGGGCGTCGGACAAAATGCTGATAGCCATTGGTGATTTCTCCTAGCGATTGCACTGGTAGCAGGTGCAGCCCATGCCCTGCTGCTTGAGTTCTGCGCCGCGGGCGAAAGCCTCCCGGTAGCTTTCGAAGCTGACGCGATTCTCGGTGTAGATCCGCATCGCGGTTCGCTGGTCGTTGTGGTAGCCAGCAACCTTGATGTGTGCGAGTGCATCTTTGCGGGTCATGGGTAGAGTCTCCAGCGGATGGGAGCGGCAAGGCCGCTCCCGGTGGGATCAGCTCGCAGCGCGAGCCAGAAGCGCCGGAGCGGCTGCGCGAACGGTCGCTACAGCGTCGGCATGGGAAGTGGCGAAGTGACCGGCAAAGCGGAAATAGTGCTGCCCAAGGCGCACATAGATCCGGGTGATGTCGCCGTTCAGTCGTTCGCTCATGCGGAATGAAGCGGTATCACCATTGTGAACCCAGCCCATGGGAGGAAGGATGTTCAGCGCATCGTCATATGTTTCTGCGTCGATCAGCATCGGCGCTTCTCGGGTCAGCGCCTCGATCTGCTCGCGGCACTCGTCCTCTGTGACGATGGTCATGCCCGGATAGCGTGTAGTGAGGTCGTCGAGCGATTTTCCGCACTGGTCTACCCAGTCGCCAGTTGCGGACTTCTCCGCGTATGACCACGGCCAATGCTTGCCGGGTTGGTAGAAAACGTGTTCGGTGGTAGCGGTCATGATTAACCCTCTTTCGCAGATGCCCGGAGCGGTTGCCGCCGCTTGGTTCCGGGTGTCGAGGCGGAATTGCTTCGACGGGGTTAGTATCTCAACCCCCGCCGAAAATGTCAACCTTTTGTAAAATTTGATTTTACATATTTGCGCCTTTGGCGAATGCCGGCGCGGCGTGATTTATTGGGTTCGATCAGAGCGGATTACGCTTGAAATAACGAATTCCCAGGATGACTACAGCAATCGGGAACAGCACTAGGCCAATGTTTAACAGGGTGCCCATGTCGAAGTGCCCGACAGATTCGGTTCTCCATACTGCGGAATTTTCAAATCTACGCTTGCTGAAGCTCGATGAGGTTTACCAGTCGAGAACCTGCAAGCCGATCAGCACACTGCCAACTGTGGCAAGGATCGAAAACACTTTCCAGAACGGTAGATCTAACTCAAGCAGTCTGAGCGTGCCGTATACGAATGCAAATAACATCAACGAGAATGCGAGAGCATCTATCCAGCCGGGAAAGGGTCTGCCTAATACAGCAGTGAGTTTTGGCAGAACCAGAAGGAGGAATCCCGCACCTATTGAGGCCAGCCATTTCTGATGATTACGGGGGTTCTTGGGCTTCTCTGTGAAGCTTAGGCCATCCCCGCCATGATGTTTTCCGTCACTCATGGTTTCTCTCCTAGCAGCGATGCGGCTCGGTTATCCGGGGCCGCTTCGCGCTTTTAGTGGTTATGCTTGCTCGCGATGAATCTCGGCCATGCACTCGGCTTCGTCGATAGCTTCGTCGTCAATGCGGATCTCTCGCAGGATCAGCGCTTGTTGAAACTCGATGCGATGGTCACGGGGCAAGCTATCGAACTCCTGGCGCAGTGTGCGCAGCAAGCGAGCCTCGTACAACTCGTAATGACAACCGCTGCCCTTAACGCAGGAATCAATGTGATGGCTGATAACCGCCGCTGAGTCGAAATCGGAAACTGGTTTTTCAGCAGACGGACGACCGCTCCAGAAATTCAGAAAGTCAGCGCGGGTCAGGTTCGGTTGAAGCTGGGTGACTACGGACATCGTTGTAACTCCTTCGCAGAATCCCCGGAGCGGTTGCCGCCGCTTGAATCCGGGTGTCGAGGCGGGACTGCTTCGACGGGATTAGTATCTCAATTCCCGCCGAAACCGTCAACCTTTTGTAAAATCTAATTTTACTTATGTTTCTGCTTTCTGTCAGGTGGTGTCATCGAGGCCAGCACCGCTGCAACGATAAAAGCGCCGATGGCTGACCATTCACACAAGGCATTGAGCTCTGGAGACACCTGGCCCCCATTACCAAGAGCGTGCGGGATCACCAGCAAAGTTAGAGCGCAGATTAGTACGGCCAGCCATTCGTCATGGTGGGCGATGTAAGCGGTCAGCTTAGATTTAGCGGTGCGAGTTGTAGTAGTCATGCCGGTGGTTCCTTCGCAGAGCCCGGCGCGGTTGCCGCCGCGTATGCCGGGCTTAGATTTAGGTTAGTCGTGGATGCGGCAGGGATAGTCGCCAATGCCGGTGCACTGCGGGCAGTGCGCCATTTCAGCCTCAAGAGCGATCATATGGTCACGATCCTCCCAGCCTTCTTTCCACCACTCGGCCAAAAGGGTGCAGCTTGCCAACAATGGCGGGACATCTCCAAGAGGACGGCCCATTTCGCGGTAATCACCCCCGATCAAGTCTGCTGTCATGGCAATATCTTGATAGTGGATGTCCCGCGTTACCGCATCCATGCTGTCTGCATTTATCAAATACTGTTCGTACCGTGTCCGAACATCTAGGCAGTTACTCAGTAGATTCATGGTCTGGCCTCATTTTCGCAGAGTACCCGGAGCGGTTGCCGCCGCTCTGTTCCGGATGTCTTAGCTGTTGCTTCGACGGATTTAGTATCTCAAATTACGGCTATTTTGTAAACCTTTTGTAAAATCAAAGCCCTGTTTTTGCTTCTTTCTCGCACGCGAGAAAAAACCAGCGATCAGCTTGACGCCGCCGCTTTCGGGTGCTGCTTGGAGTGCTAAGGCAGGTGTGGGAATAAACGCTTTTCAGCGTCGCCGCTTGCGGCGGCTTCTTCTTCCCTACGCCCTGGAGCGCGCTTGCCCTGGTGGGTCTGCTCGTCGGCGGCGGCTGGGCGTGGTAGAGCCAGGGAGACACGCGGGCAGGTTATCGAGCAAGGGGTCTTCTGAGCGCAGCGTCCCTTGCTCGATGTTCTGACCGGGTGTATCACGTCCGGCTCCCACGGCCAGTTGCTGACGATGAGCCCGCGCAAATGTCGCGGAATGGCGGCAAGCGGAGCGCGCAGGCCGCTTGCGGCCGGAGGCGTGAGGATGGAAGCCCGAAGGGCCAAGACCCGGCGCGCTCTTGGCCGGGGCTTGGTTCACGACAGCCGACCCCGAAGGGGCACGCCCTAGGGCTGAGGCCGCAGACAACAAAAATTCACTTTCTGATAGGCAGGTTTTGAAAATTGGAGCGGCGCGCTCTATCCATTCGCGGCGAAACTATCCGCATAAAGTATTCAAGGCCGATAAAGCAGCTCCCAAGCAACGCGAAGAACGCGAATGATGCCCAGTCGATAAATGTTGTTTCATCCAGCATGAAAGGCCGAGAAAGCTGCCGTGCCAGGATGACCAGCATCAGCACGCAAACGGCGGTTCTTGTCCAGGGCCAGCGCGCAGTTATGCGATCAATCCGCTCCATGAATTTGTTCAGCATGTTCGCCTCGCTCAGTGATGAATAGATCTACCGCGAAGATTTCGCGGAGTTGTAGCCTAGCGCAAGGTCGTACATTGAAACCGTGACGAATCGAAGCGCCTGATTCATTTCCCGGGCCAGCTCGTCAGCATCAGGACAATCCGCATCCTTTGCAGCCAGGTGCAGGGCATGCGCTCGCGCAATGAGATACTGCACTTCACTGCTCAGGGCGATGATTTTACTCGGGTACAACTCTTTAACAGGTCCGGTGACAAATAGTGCCGGAAGCTGTTCGCTTTTCTGCTTGAGCCACTGGGTGAATACTTCGGACTGCGTTGCAACTGCTGAACCTCTGTCGGTGAAGGTCATGTTTTCTTGCTCGGCTTACTCGGCGGTTTGTTGTACGGCGCGGCCATTTCTTCAACCTGTGCGGCAAGCTCTGGCGGTAGCCAGACCATCACCGGCACCAGTTCCTGGGCGCCCTGGTCATTTAGAATTTTGGTTACACGCTTCACGGCGGCGTAAACAAGCTGCCGTGACTCGCCCTGCTCTTTCGCAACATCAGACGGGCGAAGCCCATCGACCAGAACAGAACGAGCCATTGAAACGGTTCCCATAGACAAATCCCGAAAAGCGCCGCTGAATTTGTCCCATTGTTCCGCTGTGTATTTGCTCGATCTCGACATCTAATTTCTCCGGCTATCAGGTAGCGGACACGGCCAGCCGTGGCGGTGTGCCGCTGGGGATTGTGAAAGCCGACTAACGATGACCTGGTGGGGTACGTTGGCCAGCCCGAGGAACGTCCAATAACGCCCGTTCCAGTGCGCGTAAATTCGGGTCACATTGCCGACTTCGCATTGCTCGATCTTGAATGTCTCGGCATGGGCGTCGGCGGCGAAGTCGGCCACCGGCAGGTGGCTAATGGCGTAATCATATCGCGCCGCGCTTATCTCGGCGGGGGCCGTGCCGTGTGCGGCCTCCTGGGCGATGAGAAAACTTTCCTCATCGCCCAGCACCGCGCCGGGGTGTCGGATCTGCATTTCTGGCAGCATCAGCCAGCGGCACCGGCTTACCCATACATTCGGGCCTATCTCTTGTGCATAGTCGATGATCGAGGTGTCACCGGGTACATAGAAAACTTTTGCGGTCATGACGGCTATCTCCCAAGACGACAAGAGCCGGGCGCGTTAGCGCCCGGCCTGGTGATTACGCGGCGTTGAGGTTGCCGGTGCGAAGCATCTCGGCCATTGCCCACATTGCGCGGTTGAGTTTCACGTCTTGGTCAATGCCATTGACCTGCCGGGTGGTGGTGCGGCGTCCCTGCTTGTTGCGACCGCGCAGACCGCCCTGAATGGTGTTTTCCTGTACGCGGTTGAAGGTTGTCCAAAGGTCATCGCTGCGGTCTTCGATGCGGCGCGGCATCAGCAACTGTTCAGCAGTGACAGGGGCCGGGCCGTCTTTCTCGTCGTAGCGGTAAGCCAGGGTTCCAGCAGCAAGGGCAAGCTGTTCATGACGCCCGAGGTGCATTTGCTTCATCACGTCGCGCTTTTCGTCGATGGCCTCGAACTGGCTCAGAACCTCATAGGCACCTTCGATCACTTCGCCTACAAGGTCAGCGCGGCCACTGTGGCGCACTTTCTGATCCATCATTTTGTCGCCCAGCACCAGACCGTTAGCGCAGACGAAACGGAAGCATCCAGCCATCATCTGGTACGAACTGGTGCCGTCGTGGCTGTTCAGCAGAATGATTTCATTCGCCTCTTTGCTCATGATCTGGTCAGCGTGGCGCAGGCGAATCATGTGCTTGGTGTGTTCGCGCTTGTCAGCGTTGCGAACGCGGGTCTGGCAAGCCATGAAAGGCAGGAAGCCTTCACCGCGCAGGCTTTCCAGCACTTCGCTGGTTGGGATGTAGAGATAACGATCGGATCGGCTATCGTGTGCCTCGGTCGCAAAGATCGACGGGGCCACCTTGAAAATTTGCTCATTGGTCAGCGGCTCATGGCTGCGGATCATTTGAGGATTGCCGAAACGGCTAGCAAGACGGTAAGACATAAAAGTAACTCCTTCGCAGATAGCCCGGAGCGGTTGCCGCCGCTTGATCCGGGTGCCGAGGCGTTATTGCTTCGACGTGGTTAGTATCTCAAAATTGCCCCCATACGTCAACCTTTTGTAAAATCTGATTTTACTATATGCTACTTATTTTCCTGTTCTCGCACGCGAGAAAATGCCCCGGATCGCTTGACGCCGCCGCTTTCGGGTGCTGCTTGGAGTGCTAAGGCAGGTGTGGGAATAAACGCTTTTCAGCGTCGCCGCTTGCGGCGGCTTCTTCTTCCCTACGCCCTGGAGCGCGCTTGCCCTGGTGGGTCTGCTCGTCGGCGGCGGCTGGGCGTGGTAGAGCCAGGGAGACACGCGGGCAGGTTATCGAGCAAGGGGTCTTCTGAGCGCAGCGTCCCTTGCTCGATGTTCTGACCGGGTGTATCACGTCCGGCTCCCACGGCCAGTTGCTGACGATGAGCCCGCGCAAATGTCGCGGAATGGCGGCAAGCGGAGCGCGCAGGCCGCTTGCGGCCGGAGGCGTGAGGATGGAAGCCCGAAGGGCCAAGACCCGGCGCGCTCTTGGCCGGGGCTTGGTTCACGACAGCCGACCCCGAAGGGGCACGCCCTGGGCAATCACCCCTCTCGACCCGATACAGCGGAGGTGTAGCCGGTCGAGATTTCGCGCTTACCGTCTCGATCTATGTCGAACTGGGCAGAACAGACGATCCCGTCGTTCGCTTCACTGACGTAAATCACCTGGTGAAGCTTCATAACATGGCCACCTTGGCTATTCGCGTTTCTCTCGGCCATTGCGGTGATCGATGCGAGACAAGAATCCCTGTTAGCAAGCGCTTGTGCAGATATCGGCTTTTCCGATTTGTAGTTCTGCAGGGCAACCCCGCACACAACCCCAATAGCTAAAGTGACAGCTACGCCGATGACTCCAAGCGTCATGCCTACATGTCGTTCCATTTTTTCATTCAGCATGAGTTGCACCTTCTACTGATTTACGGATTTTCTGCTCCGTTACTACCGATGTGCCCGGCGGAAAATCAACATCGATCCCGGTTTTTTGGTCGTTGCTGCGCGGTTGCTGGCTTTCCTGGTGAATCTTGTTTTCGCGTACGCGAGTTTGAATGCGGGCTTTTGAGAAATGCCACTCGGCCACCAACAAAGCAACGAACGAAACTGCAAGTATGACTTTCGTTAGGAAGCCCACAATGCAACCTCCTTTGTCACGTTGACGCGCGTGTGCAGCTCGTCGGTCAAAAGTTGGTATTGCGGCGGTGTTACCTGCCCGGTTTCGTAGAGCTTGCGCAGCTCACGAACGGCACGCCAATACCCTACGGGAGTCCCCTGCTGGTCTACATTGCTGGCCAGCGTGTTATGGGCGACCTCACGCAATGCACAACGTAATCCATGATGACTTTCACCAATTTGTTCCAAGCTGACCGCATGCGGAACTAAGTCAGTGAAGATTCTTGCCAGAACGGGGCGGTCAGCCGCCATCAAAGCTTTTATACCGTTTTCGATATCCGTTCGTACCTGTCCGGTTGCTAGATGCAGCGCGCCCTGAATCTGCTCCTCAGAGGCGGTTTCGAGCCAGATCAGCACGTTTAAAAAGTCGGATTGCTGCTCTCGATCAGACATTGCCTAAAACTCCATTTCATCAGGCGAGGTGGTCACTTCTGCCAACGACCGGCAGCGTTCGGCTTTGCGCAACAGCTTTGCCACGTCACCGGAGCGGAACCGACCGGTGCCCGTAGGCCATAGCTCAGCGGCGGCCTCATAAAATTCGGCGGCAGTGTTCCATGTTTGTGATTGCTCGGCCAGCCGTGCGGCGGTGGACAGTGCAAGGCTTGAACGCTCTGCTTTGCTAGGTGTGAGGTCACGGAAGTGCATGATGTATCTCCTTCGCAGATGCCCGGCACGGTTGCCGCCGCTCTTTCCGGGCTGAGTAACGGCGCACGACTGTGCGCCGGGTTTGATTCAGATTTGCCGCGTAGCTGTGGCCAGGCCAACAGCGATTGGTCGAACCCATACCGGCGTGTGACTGAGCAAGAAGGTTTCGCCCTGCTTGGCCATCAACAAGGTGCGGGCCATAACACCGGCGATGGCCTCGGCTGCATCAGGGGGAACGGCGTTACCGATACGCTCGCGCCATGCCTGATCGCTCAAGCCATCAAGTTCAAGCTGCTCTTCTGGATCGACCAGACTTTGCAGCGCGGCCATTTCGAATGTCGTGAATGGACGGTGCCATGTGCCGTCGAGGCTTTCGATCACGCACGTCAGCCGATCATTGGGCGCAGGCATGCGCGGATCTGCGACAGACCATCGCCCATTGTCTTGTCGTGCGCTTGCCGAAACGGCCCCGGCCTGCCCTGCCCAGTCAACAACCCCATAGTGCCCCCCAGTCAGGTAGGCATCGCCTTTGACCCGGCGCATGCCTGGGCGCGGATCTTGTAGCGCGAACGCGCCTTGTCCGGTTGTACTACCGGCGATCACCGTCCCGGCTGAGTTGTTCCAGGGCGTGACCTGGTACTTGCCGAACCCCTTACCGGCCCGGCGCGGATCAGCAACAGAGAAAGTGCCCTGCCCCGGCGACTTCACACCGATAATGGCACCACTGGATGATCCCCATTGGCGAACCCCGTACTGGTGGTATTGCGCCGCGCCTGCCGGTGCCCGTGGGTCAGCCACGGAAAACGCGCCATTGGTTGGGCCTGACTGCCCTGCAACGGTGCCCATCGAATCTGTCCAGTCATTCACGCCGAGATAGCCGGAATACGCCTCTGGCACGATTACGAAGTCTTTGAGGTAGCCATCTTCGACAGCCAGCCGCTCAAGGCTGCGCCAGTCTTTCCCGGCCTCGACAAGTGCGAGGCGAACCCATGTTTTCCATTGCAGCGACGGAACACGGTGCATTGGGCCAGCGCGCTCGATGTCGCCGGGGGTCGGCATGCGGCCCAGCAGCGAGCCGACTGATTGCAGAGTGCGTTTTTCTGGTTCGTACAGGAACGGCGGCACTTTTTCTTCGTGCCGGGCTACTAGCAAGAACCGCTTGCGACTCTGAGCCAATCCGCCTATCTCGCCGCAGTCGTGTGTCGTTTCGGCCACTGCATACCCGTAGAAACTCAGGATCTGATTGATCTGGTCGAGCAGGTGACGGCCACGGGTAGCCAATCGCGGAACATTCTCGAACACGATCAAGGGAACTGGGGAATGCTGCCAGGCTTCGCACATGAGCCAGACGCACCGCAGGGTCAGCTCATTGAGCGCTTGATACTTCGGGGTCAGGCTCATAGCTTCCGAGAGCAGGCCGCTCGCGCCTTTGCAGGGGCTGCTGATGAACACACAATCGGGATCTTGGTTGCCCGCGGCGCGGCGAATCTCTTCGGGGGTGGCTTCCCTCCAGCCTGCCGGTGGCTCAACGCCGTGAAAGCGCGTGTATTGGTCGCGGGTGAACAGGTCTATCTGTGTGCCTGGCACACCGGCCAGCTTTTGAAAATCACGCAGCCCTGCCCCGTCTACGTCGATCCCGCCGATGCACTGCCAATCCGCCTGCATGTGGCCAACAATCTCGCGGTTCTGGTTGAATCCCTTAGCGCCGCCGCCCAGGCCGCAGCAGAAATGAAAGTGTTTCAGCCGGTATTTGATCACGTCGTTGTTCCTTCGCAGAAGGCCCGGTGCGGTTGCCGCCGCAGTCTCCGGGCAAGTTAGCCAGATAAGCCGTCAACCTTCGGAGGGGGTGCAGCCCAGCTCGCGTGGCCCGGCCAGCCGGGGGACGTAGTAAGGTTTTGGCTTGGTTGACCAATCATTGGCTTTCGCGCATTCAGCCGCACCCTTTGCCGTCCGGGCGCGCACATACATCGTGCGAACCAGCTTCTGCTTTTTCCCGTTGCCGCGCACAAGGTCAACGGCGTAGGTCTTCCATTCTTTGTCTTTCCAAAAAGCGTGCGCGTCAGCTTCATCTCCGAACAACATGCGCGCTTGCTTCGGTGCTTGAGTCTTGGCCGGTTGCTCAGCTTTTTCCTGGGCGGCTTCAATGACCCTGGCTGCGGTCAGCTCCGCGTCCATGCCCTTGACCCAATATTGCTGCATGTAGAAAGGCTGCGCCTCGACCACGCCCGACGCATCGGAGTGACTGATGGCCATAGCGTTGGCCACCGCTTCGACCACTGAGGATTCCCACTCAAAATACTTCATGCCTTTTCTCCTTGAGGCCCCCGGCGAACCGGGGGAAAGGGTGGGTTAGGCGACAGCGGCAAGCTCGTCGGCAAGGTTGGTGGCACCGTCGAGAAGCGATTGAAGCGCGGGAGAGCTATCGGCCACGACTTCGGAACCGTCGCCGTTTCCATAGACCAGCTTGACCCAGCCATGAAAGCCGGTATGTGGATGTTTGAATGACAGTACGTCATGCCCGGAGGTGAACATGACGCCAAGAATCTCGTCTTGGTCGGTTGATTCGCGCAGCACCCAGTCATGGCCATCTTTGACGCTAACGACGTAACCGGCAGCGAATGCGTCTGCCAGGATCAGGGTGATGATTTGCAGCTCGATGTCGCGGGTATCCATTTCAAAACTCCTTCGCAGAGAGCCCGGAGCGGTTGCCGCCGCTTGAATCCGGGTGCCGAGGCGGTGTTGCTTCGACGAACTTAGTGTCTCAAAGCGTCAGGCAATCGTCAACCTTTAGTAAAATCTAATTTTACTTTTGCTTTACCATCTGTCGGATTGAGCGTCTATGTTTCTCGCGTGCGAGAACGCCTTGCGATACTGTATAGATAAACAGTTTCTTGGTGCCCTATGAACGTAAGGTCGATAACCCCACTGCTTGACTCTGCCCAGCTCGTGCCGCTGATGTCAGGCCGTGCCAGCGGTGGTTTCGCAAGTCCTGCTGCTGACTACTACGAGCCGCCGATTTCTCTGGATGATTTGCTGAACATCCGAGCTGCCCACGTTTGGATCGTCCAGCTCGAAGGGGTGAGCATGCGGGGAGCTGGGCTGCATCACGGGAGCCGTCTGGTTGTTGATCGCTCGATCACTCCCGCGTCGGGCCTGATCGTGCTGGCTTACGTGGACAATCAACCGCTTGTGAAGCGATTGGAAAAATCTGCGGGGGGCTGGGTGCTTGTGTCTGAGCATCCTGACTACAAGCCAATCACTCCCGGCGAATATGAATCTATCGAGGTATTCGGCGTTGTCACCTGGTGCCTCTTTTCTACCTTGTAAGGGGCTGCGGCCTGTCTTCGCACTGATCGACGTGAACAGCTTCTATTGTTCCTGCGAGCGCATTTTTCGGCCTGAGCTGCGCAATCGTCCCGTTGTCGTTTTGAGTAATAGCGATGGTGCGATTGTGGCCCGCACGGCTGAAGCTAAAGCGCTGGGTCTGAAAATGGGCGAGCCCTATTTCAAGGTTCGCCGCTTCCTTGAGCAACACAACGTCGCGGTGTTCAGCAGCAATTACACGCTCTATGGCGAATTGAGCCATAGGGTCACTATGGCCATTGCATCGCTGACCGACTCCATCGAGGTCTACAGCGTGGACGAAAGTTTCGCCAAGCTCGATGGCTTCCCTGAGCCGCTGATTGACCTGGGCAGGGCCATTCAAGCGCGGGTGCTGCAATGGACTGCCCTGCCGGTGGGGGTTGGCATCGGCCACACAAAGACCCTTGCGAAAGCTGCGCAGCATGCGTCGAAAGTCTGGCGAGAGAAAACGGGTGGGGTTGTCGATCTGCGAGAGCCGCATGCTGTCGAGTGGCTTTTGCGGCGGATGCCGGTAGAAGACGTGTGGGGTATAGGTCGCCGGATGAAAGAGAACCTGGCCGTTGACGGAATCGTCACTGCCTGGGATCTGTCACGCGCTGATGCCCGTGCAATGGGCCGTAAATACTCAGTCGTGCTTGAGCGAACCATTCGAGAGCTGAACGGGGAATCGTGCCTGGATCTGGAACAGGCGGCGTCGGCCAAACAGTCCATATGCACAAGCAAGATGTTCGGCAAGCGCGTGCAGGATCTGGAAGGGCTGCGCCAGGCCGTGGCGACCTACATGCACCGCGCCTCGGAAAAGCTGCGGTCGCAAGGTTCGCTGTGCGGGAGCTTCCGGGTGGGCATACAGACTTCGTTTCACGGCGATGGGCCGAAGTACGCGCAGGCTGTCACTTGCACACCGGAATATCCAACTGACGATGTGCGGTTGTTGACGAAACACGCGCTGCGCGGACTTGAGTCGATCTTTCGGCCCGGTTTTGCATATAGCAAGGCTGAAATTCTGCTGATGGATCTGCGCAAACGTGGCGAGTTCAGCGGCGATCTGTTCACCGAGAATCAACCGGAAAAGACAGATGCGGTCATGGCCCTGATGGACAAGATCAACCGGCGCTGGGGTCGTGAGTGCTTGCGCACGGCTGCGGTGCCGATGTCTCCAGACTGGGGCATGAGGCGGGAATTTCTAAGCCCTAGTTACATGACCGATTGGAACCAACTCTGGAAGGTGAAAACCTAGACGCGCCGCCGCTCTCGGGTGCTGCTTGGAGTGCTAAGGCAGGTGTGGGAATAAACGCTTTTCAGCGTCGCCGCTTGCGGCGGCTTCTTCTTCCCCTCGCCCTGGAGCGCGCTTGCCCTGGTGGGTCTGCTCGTCGGCGGCGGCTGGGCGTGGTAGAGCCAGGGAGACACACGGGCAGGTTATCGAGCAAGGGGTCTTCTGAGCGCAGCGTCCCTTGCTCGATGTTCTGACCGGGGGTATACCGTCCGGCTCCCACGTCCAGTTGCTGACGATGAGCCCGCGCAAATGTTGCGGAATGGCGGCAAGCGGAGCGCGCAGGCCAAGGGCCGGAGGCTCTGTGAACTGCCGATCCAAGGGGCGCAGCCCTTTGGCCGTCGGAGACGCTTCGTGCTGGCCTGGTCTGCGCACACAAAAATCATCCAGTGAGCGAGGCCCGCAAGAGGCCAGGAGCGAACGGTGCGGCTGTCCACGGGCCAGGTGCGCTTTATACCTGGGCGGTGGACAGGGGATTGCCCGTTCTCGCACGCGAGAATCCCCCCCCCAGCTTGATTACCCTGCGGCGGGAAGTGGGGGGAATCAAGGGTTTCCCGTGTGCCGTACGACACATTTTAAAGCGGTACGATCACTGCTTTGCGGCTGGAAAGTCAGGGATGGCCAAGCCTTTGGTGTCATCGGCAGCGTTCCATGACCAACAGCCAGGAGCCCCATACTCGGCGGCATAATGCTCTGTTTTGACAGCCTTTCGCTTGAGGTATTTGTCATCGCTTCGCCCATAAACCTCCATTGGGTATTCCCTGTTGCTGGGCAAGTCCAGCAACCAAAAATCGGGGAATACGGCGTCGGCCTCTGCATCGTATCTGAGCGGTTTATAGAACCGCCTACCTTCCGTGCGTAGCTTCGCCTCAATGACGGATTCATAGGAGGAATCGACCGGAACCCATTCATCACTCACAACCATCAAGGCGATATTGAGTGCTTGCGCGGCTTCGGAGCTGGTAGGTGTGTCCGTCTGCACAATGGCAATGACGCGCTTGCCTTGGCTCCATGCAGAAAGCTCGCGCTTGAAACGGCGGCATACAGATGCCCAGGTTTCGGCGTCATATGACAGCTTGGGAACGCCATGAAACCCCTTGATAGCGATAAAGCCTGGCGTACCTTCTGCGCGCTCCAGGGAATATGCAGCTAACGGCGCGATGACCAGCAAGCGGCGATTGTTGCGGATCGCACTCGCAACCTTCCCGGCGTTCGCTTTCTCCTGCGTCCCGCCTGATACAACGGTGGCAACCACAAGCGAATCATCAAGGCGCAGCCTGTGAGTGGTGATTCGGTTCGCCGCCAGGGCAAGCCTGCGGTGTATGAGTGATGTATCCCGCTTTCCGGCCATGCCCGGCGACCAGACATTCAGCTCTGCCTCCGTCCACAACAGATGCAGCAGGCCAAGCAGTGTCATAGCTGGTTTTGTTGCTCGGGCATTTTGGGTGCCAGTGCGTTCTGCTCGCGGCTCGCCGGCGTCGGCAGGATCTTGCTTGCGCAGTGACAGCGTGAGCTTGATTCTTAGGTCGCCGTCGCTGGTTTCCTCGATCACGCCTTTGCTGTAGCCACTTAGGCCTGACTTGTCAGGATCTGGTGTGTAGTAACCGCAATCTAGTGCGTGTTCCTGGCCGGTGTGAGCGTACCTGGCAAGGTGATAGCTATCACTGCCAGACATATAGCGTACAGAAAATCGGCGCGGCCCAGTCCCAGCACAACAGCAGGACACATGCAGCTTGTTTTGGTGAGCGCTGCGCAAGGCGCTCTGCCATTGCGCAGCGAATTTGCTATCTGTTTGGAAGCTGACTGTGTAAACCTGCGGGCCGGTGGTTTTCACAATCTCTATTGGGTGTCGGTCGGTCATTGCCCCCCCATTAAGCGCACCTGGGCGCGCTATCGAGTGAATTGCTGTCACGGGGGGATCTGGTACAATGCCACTGTTCTCTTTCGCAGAGAGCCCGAAACCCGTTAGCCTTGCCGGGCGCGGGTTTCACCCCTCCCCCCCTATGTGACTACTTACTGCGCCGCCAGTCGGGGCCAAGCTCGCAGCATTCCAACGCCTGATCGAGCGTGGCGAAGCAACCCCAGTTCGTAGGGCGATCCCATGCACCGCCGTCCAGGCAGCTCACAAAATATTGGATGCCTTCGGGGTATTTCTCGTAAAAGCTCGCCTTCCTTTCGGCCAGTTTGGCTTCAAGTTCAGAATCACTAATTACAAATTCGTTTTTCTCTGCTCGATGGCGATCTTGCGTGTTGCGGTCGTGCTGTTCACGCTGCGCCCAGCTCATGCTCTCGATGTAGGGCAGTCCCTCCCAATCCTCAATCTCCTGCGGTTCGCGATACTCGTTGGCGGTGTTGCCAAAGTCTGCGCGGAGTATCGGATTAAATGGATACCCATTGCCGACCGATTCCTGATTCTGCGGTCGGTGTTTTTCGAGGTATACGTCTACCGCGTATGGTTCACCGTCAAGGCCCGGAATCATGCGAGTTCTCGCGTGCATGTAGATGCTCCTTAACCTTGTTCGCTATGCGGAATGGATGGAAGCGGCGGCAGCAGCTCGTCCATCACTTCCTGTTTTGGCGGCGGAAGGCCATCGCCGTGGGGTAACTGAATGTCGCCAGGATCTGCCGAGGGGATGCCGCGCAGCTCCCCAGTGCCAAGATCGAGCTGATCGGCAGAGGAAACGAGGACGCGGGCATTGAAGCGAGCGTATTGGATGTTCTCGCGCTTATCGGCCCATGCAATCCGGCTGTTCACGATATACGCGAGCGCACCGCCACGGTCGCCGCCAAGCTGGATGGTCTGAATCCACGCCTGAGAGGTGAGCACCCGCAAAGCACGTTTAGTCGTGGTGGTTGATACGCCTGACAGCTTGGCCAGCGTTGCGTGGCTGGCAATCAAGGCGTTGCTTTTGTCCATATTGGCGATCAGGACGTGCAGCAACTGGGCTGCGCGAGGCGCTTCTGCGATCAAGATGGCCAACGCTTCGTGTGCAGCTCGCTCGGTTTGAACCCATGTACCGCGTGGGTTCGGTTGGTGAAGATTGCGCACCTCTTTGTCTTCGTCTTTCATCCGGCTCCACTACCTCAAGGTTGGAGGGGTAGGCCACACCGTGACCTAGGGGTAGGTCATCCGTGCTCGATAATGAGCAAGAATGCTTGATAAGCAACACTATAGTAAAAGGCGTGCGGCTTGTCAGCTACAGCCTGCACGATAACGAGCAAATTTGATCTAGGGGGAGGTCGCACTGTGACCTAGGGGTAGGTCACGCTTGCTCGATAACGAGCAAATATTGCTGGCAAAGTGACTACTATTGGCCTAGGGGTAGGCCATGCTGTGACCTAGGGGTAGATCATCCTTGCACGTTATCGAGCAAGTTTTGCTGGTCAGTAGGCACCGTTGACCTAGGGGTAGGTCAACAGGGGGGGTAGGTCACATGATGACCTAGGGTAGTCCACCAACTGCGCTCTACCCTGGAGCATCAACCGTGCCCTAACCCTATGCCACATCATGACCTACCTGCACCGCTGTAGCCCCCGTAAATCAAGGGGTTTGAAGTCATGCTTCTTATGATCTCAACCGTCCGATCCTCTGACTTTGACCTTGAGGCCGTCAAAGTCGCCTCCCGGCGGGGGCTACCCGTAAATGACGCGCTGCTCCGGCTGCGCCTACGCATCACCTCATTTCCGGCCAGCTCGATTTAAAAGCTTGTAGATGGTGGTGCGGCTGACGCTGTACCGACGCGCAACATCGGTAACAGTTATATCAGGGTCTGCAAGAAGGGCTGTGATTTCCCGACCTTCCTTGTCACCAAGTTTTGCTTTCCGGCCACCGACACGGCCACGGGCGCGAGCTGCTGCCAGGCCCGCAACTGTTCGCTCGATGAGCCGGTCACGTTCATAAGCTGCAAGCGAAGCGCAAAAACCGAAGATCATCCGGCCCTGGGCTGTTGCTGTGTCGTAGCGTTCAGTAATTACCTCGAAGCTCACGCCAGTGGCTTCAAACAGGTTCACCAACTCGAACAACTCTTGCAGGTTCCGACCAAGACGGGATAGCTGCCAGACCACAACAGTATCGCCACGGCGTAGCGCGTTGACCATCTTGTCTTGTTCGGGCCTTGGGTCTTTACCTTTAGCCCCCGTGATTTTTTCGTGGTAGATCCTGGTGCAGCCAGCCGCTTTCAGAGCGTCAATCTGTAGATCAAGGTTTTGGTCTTGCTTGCTGACTCGGGCATACCCGATTCGCATACCACCTGCAATGAGGTCTGGTGTAGATGAATCTGAGCGGTCGCGCATGGACGGTCACCCTCTCACTGTTAACATAGCTTTTCAGTACCCGTTATCTGGACATAGATAAGTTTACGGCAATGTGAACACTCAGGCGCCAAAAAAACCCAGCAAACTGAGCTGGGTTTTCTGGTGTTCAGTAAACGGTCGTTTGTTGAACACACCTAAACGGGGGCATTGGGATCGGGTTGGGCCAGCTCGATCTGCTCGATGCTGCCGATCCAAAACTCACCAAACTCATCCAGCACCTTCACGCGGTCGCCCTGGTCTACGCGCTGAACGATAATGCCGGTGCCGTACGAGCATTCGCCGGTCTGGAAATTCACCTTTTCAAACATCATGCGCACCTGAGTGTTTCGGATAGTTTTTCGAGTGCTGACAGCATGGGGTCTTTGTATTCCGGCCACTGATCCGTCAGATATGCCCACCCGCTCATCGGTTCTGCGCCGTCTTGAAACGTGTACTCGATAACTGGCCCGGTTGTAATCCGATGATGGTGGTACCAAGCCCATAGGAATAGCCAGATGATGGGCCTGGTCGGCAGGTCAACTACGACTGCATAGGCAGGGCAGGGATCTGTTTCGAAGGTGTACTCAGGTCTAGTGCAATGCCAACTCCGTAGGTTCGCGGACGATTCCCCAAGTGCGTGAAGCTGTTCAACAAGCGATAGAACCTCTGCGCCAGATGGCCCAGTTTGGCCGAGCTTCACAATGATTCGCTTGCGGACTGGTGAGCTGTTGTCGAGCTTGCCTGCTATGGCGTCGTCTACAGCGGTCAATGCGATGCGCTCTTGCTCTTGCCGAAGCACGTAGACCCTTTCGCGCTCGATCTTGTCAGCAATGCGCTGTCTCTCCTCGGCTTCTTGCTCTGCCTCGCTCAACGGCCAGGCCAAAAAGGGCAGGTTATCTACCTCGTCTTGAGTGAACGTGCATCCCATGTCGAGCAGCAGGTCACGGGCCTGTTCGATTTGATCCTGCGCGTAATCAACCATGACAGGCGTTATGCCTCCCAAGCCGTCTACATGATGTGTCGCTCTCGCCACGTTGTTACTGATGACTTTGCGCAGCTCTAAAGCGGTAAGCTCCAACAGATCATCATCGGGGAACTCATAGCTGTCAGGTTTATAAAATCGGATGGGTTGATTCATGGGTGTCCTCCAGCAGCATAGGTCTACGCAGCAGCGTGGACTTTTGAGGCGGTCGGTTTCTCGCATGCGAGAATGAATTTCACTTCATCAGTTTGAGCTGTTCGATGTCCTCTACATTCCAGTCAACGGCCAGACGTTCAAACACTTCACTGCCGTTGACGACGTACTCATGCACGTCTTTCTCTGGCTGGAAGTCCATGCGCAGCACGGTCAGGCAGTCGTCGAACAGTTGTCGGTCAATGCAGCGGAAGTCTGTGAGGTCGAAAGGGAAGCGTGACCCGTTGTAGCAGCCCAGTAGGAACCGAGCGATGTACCGACTTTGACCGGAATGGCCCTGTGCAACTTTGACCAGTCGTTCAAGTGCAGCTTTGCCTTGGTAGCGGATCGTTGGCATCAGTTCTTGATATTCCTGCTCGGCCTGGATCTGCTTGAGGGCTTCGCTTGCGATAACCTTGCGTGCTTCGCTTCTGTCGTCCATCGCATAGCTCCTTAACGATCAGGTTTCAGCGTGAAGCGGTAAGTGTTTTTGTCGCTCCTGAACACCACGCTAGCGATTTGCGGGGATGCGATCTTGGGTGAAAAGGCAACCCGCGTCGTACCTGACGGGTTACTGGCGTCCCAGCTCTGTATGTCGGAAACAACTAGATCAACACCCACCTCGCCATCCGGCAGGCAAAAGTCCGCTTTAGCCAATTGAGATGGGGTGTAGCCTGGCATCGAATTGGTGGATACCGGCAGGCAACCTCGATCAGCCGATGGTGTAGGCCGGTCGTTCGTCTCTGAGTCGTTGCAGCCTGAAAGTGCAAGCAGTGCGGCGATTATGGACAGGCGAATTTTCATTTTGGCTCCTTCGTATCCTGGGCGCGGTCTTGCCAGTATTTCAGCCGTTCAGTGTCGGCCTCTCGGACAAACCGCTCGATCATGGGCTTGGGTGCGCAGATATGGGCGTATGCCCAGCCTTCGGGTGCTTGCATCAAGTAGGCTGAGTAAACCTTGTCGCGGATGGCCAAAGCCCGTTGCTTGGTCAGCCCATGCGCTGTAGCAACAGCGCTTAGTTTCTTCCCTTCAACCAGAATCTCGAATGCTACTTGGTACGACTTTTCAAGCATTCGAGATTCGGGCGAGCTGCGTATCCGCTCGAACGCATCGAGCGGTACGCGCAGGTCTTGTTCGGCTAATTTACCTGTCATGCGTCAGGCTTCCAGTTCGTGTTCAGCTTCTCCCGTGCTTCGTGCAACTCGCTCTGGAGATAGGTGCGTTCTTTCTCAAGCGTGGCGATCTGCGCTGCCTGTACAGAAATTTGTTCCTGTAACTGCGCGATGATGATTGCAGAATCTGGATCTACGCTGGTTGGGGCTTCCGGTTTAGCAGGACTTGGATTTTTCTTCCCGCCTATACGGATTGCCTTTGGCCCCGTCTTCTTGGCCCGCTGTAGCTCCCCACGCACCTCAGTGCGGATGTTCAGTTCGGGTTCAGCCTCGGCTCGCTGTAGCAACTCGGCGGCAGCTTGTGGGTCTACCTTTTCAAGCCTGTTTAAGTCGTTGACCACGGATACGTCAGCGGTAATGCCTGATTCGACGGCAGCGCGGCCAACGCCGTCAGCTTCCATGATTTCAAGGTACTTCAAGCGTTCGGCAACCCAGTTCAAGCCTTTCTTCCACTCGTCGGCCACTGCCTGGAGCGTACCCAGCTCTAGCTTGTCAGCTTGAAGCGCGAGCGCAATTTCAAGCATCGTCAAACCTTCACGCTGCACGTTCTCCGAGCGCTGAATCCGCTTCACTTGAGCATCGGTTAGGTCGCGCACTACAACATCTAGCAGCAAGCCTTTCAGGGCGCATGAGCGAAGGCGTCGTTCACCCGCAACCATTTCATAATCGAAGCCGCTGGCAGGGTTCGGATGGGGCCGCACGATAGCGGGTTCACCCTGACCGTTCTGCTCTATGTCAGAACCCAGCTCATTCAATGATTCTTCCGTAAAGCCGGGGTTGTCTTTTGAACGGATCTGGCTCTTACACTCCACTTGGCCGGGGCTGACCTTGCGAATCAATTCCCCTTCCAGCACTACAGGTTTTTTGCGTTGCAGGTCTGAAAGCTTGGTAACTCCAGCTCCAGCCGTAGATTTCGTGATGCCCGCAGCGAATGCGTTTGCTTTGGCAGGCTTATCTTTAGTCGTCATTAGTCGAGTCCTCAGTCTGCCCACACTTGGGAAAGAATTGCTTCGCAAGCGAGCTTCATTTCTCGCCCGGCTACTCGCTGACTACTGCCATTGGCTTTTACCCACACCGGGTTACCAGATGCTTGCGACTTGTTGATGCACGGGCGGTAAATGATTTGTTCTGCGAACATCATTTCGCCATAAGCTTCGCGGAGCCCGGGCAGGATTTCGATTTCGTCCGGTGATCTGCTATTGACCAGATTGGGCATGAACCCCAAGAAGCGGAGGGCAGGGTTAAATTCTTCCTGCACCGTTTGAATCGTCCGCAGTAGCTTAGGCATACGCGAGATAGTGAAAGGGCTGATATTGAACGGCGCGACAACCGAATCTGACGCGACCAGGGCGGCTACCATCCTGCGCTGCAAGTTTGGCGGTGTGTCGATCATGCAGAGGTCGAAGTCGTCAGCGAAACGCTCAAGGCCTGCTTTCAGGTTAAGCACTACAGATAGATCCATGTCGTCAACGTCGAGCAACGGCACGTCGGCTTCAATCAACCAGATGTTCGGTGCGACTTGGCGCGGCTGGCGGCCTTCGTGTTCGTCGCTGAATAGCTGGCTCGACATCAGGTATTCAGTTGTATCGCCCTCATCCGCAGCGCCGTAGAAAAGCGACAAGTCACCCTCATCAAGATCCACAACAAGGACACGCTTGCCGCTGTTAGCCGCATAGCTGGCCAGATGAATTTCAAGAGTGGTCTTTCCTACTCCGCCTTTCTGATTCGCTACGGTGGTGATTTTCATGGTCGTCTCCGGCATGGCCGATCAGTGAACGTGAATCCATAGTGCCGACAGTAAACCCCTATGTCAACACCAAAAAGGGTTTACTTTTATGGATTCTCGCACGCGAGAAATGGGTTCATGCCGCCTGCGAGAACCGACCTGCTTGGACTGTTACAATTGCCGCAGCCGTGGCCGGGCAGGGTGGGGTTCAGTTTCCTTGCAGCCTGCTTGATGCGGTTAGGAGGGTGGCCGGGGCGGCTCCCTGGTAGCCCTCCGCTCTTTCCGCGACACCTCTTCCCCCCTGTACGACATCACCTACAGCCGTACCTGAAAACGCCTACAACTTTGGTCGAGATACGTTCAGTCTAAATTTGACCGTTCGTCCAGAAACTGCCGAGGTGGTGAGAAAAATCCCCTTCTACCTGTCTACCGCGCGTGTCTCGCCGGTAAGACACATTCCGCAACATCCGACAAGTGGTACATCGCTTCTTGTCACGTCAATCGAGCAGGGTTGATCTTCGAAAGAATCGCCCGTGACTCAATCACTTACAGCGCATGGCCATCACGCCGCCATCGCATCGGAATCCGCAGCGATTTTGCTAAATCGTTTCTCGGATCCAAAACCGCAAAAAATAAAAGGTTGATTTCATGAAACGTAATAGCTACGGTGAATCACGAAACACGACTTTTGTGCAACGAAACACGAAAGAGGACGAAAATGCGAGGTGGGATCTAGATCACGAAAGGGTAAGCAATCAGTATTTCCTCAGTTTTTAGCTTGCAGCTTTGCCGAGGATGAGATGCAGACCCTAGACAAAAAAGACCTGACCACCTTCACGGTCGCCCAGCCTGACTATCGAGTTCACCTCCGTGAACATTGGGAAGGGCAGGCCCGGAAGTGGGTATTGATCATCGAGAGCCCTTCGACTGGGCAGACATTCACCATCGTAACGGCGTTAGGAAGGACACGGCTTTTTACCAATCCTGAAACCGCCATCGACTTTATAAAAGAGACGTGCCTTAACAACCCGAATAACGCAATAACCGTAACGTACGGGAAGCCCCCGTCATGACATAACAGAGGTAATCTATGAAACTCGGAACTGCAATTCAAAGCTCGAAAGATGCAGTAAGCGAAACCGCTAAACCCTCTCTCCGTGATAAAACCACTGGCGTTTATAAAGCGATAAAACAGTGGTTCCAGCCTAAAAAAGGCATGAACCATAAAGCTCTGATGCGTCAGGACTGGACTGCGAAAGTAGAAAAGGGTTTCGTCACTGGTTCGATGTTAGCCCTTGCTGCTATGCCAACATTTGCACATGCCGACGTGGACTTTGGCCCACTCAAAGACCTGTTCAAATCTGCCGTGCAATTTCTGATTTACGACTTGGGTTACTACCTCGGCATCGCCGCAATCGCCATTCAAGGCATGCGGGCAAAAAGCGGACGCATCGAATGGTCAACTTTCCTCTGGTGCTGCGCGGGTGTGTTCATCGTCTTCTTCGCACCTAACTTTGTCGATCAAATCAAGCAGAACGCAACACAAATGTCATGACCAGTATTGAGCACGATCCCGATGAAGGGGAGGTGCTTGTTGTTGCGATGGCCAGGCCATCAATGGTCGGGCCTTATACAATGTCAAGCATCGGCGTCAGTATCTTCCTGCCATTCATGGCAGCGATGATCTTCAAAAACCTTTGGCTTGTTCTAACAATGCCAATCATGTTTGCGATCACTTATTACATTTGCTCGAAGGATGTTTATCTATTTGGCGTCCTTTGGTCACTGCACAAGCTCAAGGGCTCACGTAATAAGAGATTGTGGGGGTATCGAAGCTATGCACCTCGTTGACAAGTACCTTAAAAAGTTGACGCGCAACCTCGATCTCTCAGTGGGTGTACAGCATCCTTCCGGGTCTGGTGAGGATTTGGATGAGCTGGTAGCCAGCGAATTTATTCCGTATGACATCCCATACGACGATGAAACGCTGATTACCAAGGAAAGCGCGCTCATCCAAGTTATCAAGCTCGATGGTTTGTACTTCGACTCACTTAGTGCTGAACAGGTTAAACAGTTCGAGCGTCGCCGTAATACTCTGTTGCGCAGCATTGCATCGAGTAACTTCGGCATTTACGTCCATACGGTGCGCCGGAAAATCTTCGATTATGTCGAGGGTGAGGGGTCAACTTGGTTTGCCCGGCGTTTCAATGATGCTTGGCGGGAGCGCTACCGGACTAACGGGTTCTACATCAATGAGATTTATATCTCACTGGTACGCACCCGTTTCCGCGCCGGAGTGCCGGGCTTCATGGATCGTGGCATTGCCCTGGTCACCGGCACCAAGGCCACTGCATCAGAACCTGAAAGCTATGAGGCTATGGCAGCGGATCTGTACAAGGCTAGTGGCTTGCTTGTCAGTGGACTAAGCGAATATGGGGCGCGCCGTTTGGGTGCCCAGCGCCTGCCGGTGTACGAGACAGAGTTTGTAAGCCGTGAGGACGCTTTTGCAGCGATTCGTCGGTTCCGTTGGAACTGGGCCGAGTTCAAGCAAGAGCATGGCGATCTGGAGCAGTATCCGGCTGAAACAGTGGTCGAATACCTGGGCGAAGAATGGTCTGAGATTACGAGTTTCCTGCACTATCTTGTCAACCTTGAAGACAGGAAAGTGCCGATCAGTGACTTGAAAATCTGCGACCAACTGCCGTCTGCACGCCTTAATTTCAAGCTTGTTGCGACACTGTGCGAGGTCAAAGCCAGCACTAGCTCTCGTATTGGCACAATGCTGAGCATGGGTGAATGGCCACGTCGTACGCCGTCGCGCATGATGAATAAATTCATGCAGCAGCCGGTCGAGTTCATCATCACTCAGTCCTTCTACTTCACGGATCGGATTGCAGCAGAATCGCAACTGACCCAAGAAACTCGCCGCTTGACTGTGAGCGACAAGCACGGGGTGGCGAGCGAAGACGCGGCAGAGCTGACCGAAGGGCTCAAGGCGCTGCGCCGTGGCGATACTGTCAACGGACTGCATCACCTGACCATCTTCGTGCATGTCGCAGCCCTGCCAATGGACGCCGAGGAAAACCGCAAGAAGAACCTGCAAAACCTCGACCAAGCGGTGAGCCTCGTTGAAAAGTGCTTCATTGACCTGAACGTCAAGTCCATCCGCGAATGGATCGGCCTTGAGACTTTTTTCTGGTCGCAACTGCCAGGGCAGTCAACCGCGTTGATTGGCCGTCGCGGAAAGATCAAGTCGAGTAACTTCGCGGGCTTCGCTTCGTTCCATAGCTTTGCCCTTGGCCGCAAGGAAGGGAACCTGTGGGGGCCAGCCATTACGGTCTTTGAGACCGAAAGTGGCACGGCCTACTACTTCAATTTTCACCGCGAGCTTGAAGGCATGGTTGCCGGGCATACGGCTATTGCTGCTGATACAGGGTCGGGTAAAACCACGCTGTTGGCCATGATGATCGCGCAGGCCGATAAAGCTAAGCCACGGGTGTTCTGGTTCGATAACCGCTTTGGCGCGAAAGTGTTTATGAAAGCAATGGGCGGTGTCCATACCGTCCTTTCGCCCCATAGCGGCATGCGCTGGAATCCCTTCAAGTTGGACGACACGGCGGAAAACCGTGCGTTCTTGGTCGATCTGCAAGTGCTGATGCGTGCCTGCTACGCGCCGACTGATGCGAGCGCAGACGACATCAAGCGTTTCAAGAAGCTCGTAGATGAAAACTATGAGCTGCCCTTTGAAGATCGCCGCCTGCGCAATGTGGCATGGGTATACGGCCAGGGCGAGCTGTCCGACATCATGGCTATCTGGCACGGAGCCAAAGGCGTGACAGGTGCCAATGCCGGGGTTTTCGATAACGTAGAGGATTCAATCGACCTGGCCAGCTCGCGCTATTACTGCTTCGAAATGATGGAGCTGCTGAAGGGTGGCGAGGCCCGCCCTGAGTTGCCTGTACTCATGAGCTACCCCTTGCATCGCATCGAAATGGCTATGGATGGCACGCCGTTCATTCTGGTGCTTGAGGAAGGCCAGAACCTTGTCAAAAACGAGTATTGGAAGAAGCGTATCGACAATTTCATCATGCAGATCCGTCGCAAGAACGGCCTGCTGATCTTTGTTACTCCTGATGCGAAGTATTTCCGCAGTGAAACCGATTCGATTGATAAACAAACCTCAACAAAAATTTATCTCTCGAACGATTCCGCAAAACCTGAAGATCACGAAAATCTGACTTCCGCAGAGTTGACTTGGATTCGTGAAATTGGCCCCGCGTCTCGGAAGTTTCTCATCCGGCGCGGCAAAGAATCCATCCGCGCTGTATTCGACTTGTCCGGTTTGAATGAGTTTATTCCGGTGTTGTCGTCGAACGATGTTGGTGTGGCTCTCATGGATTCAATCATCGAGCGACTTGGTACTGATGACCCTGAACAATGGGTTCCAGTGTTTATGCAAGAAGCTCAGAGCAAAAACACCCACAACTTGAAGGCAGTTCAATGATGGCTCGCATGAAGAAAATCTACCTCCCATTGGCGCTCGCATTGGCAGTTGGCAACGCCAGTGCTGGTGTACCTACATTTGACTACGCAAACGCTGCTGCGATGGCCCAAGAGTTGATGCAACTCCAAGCGCAGTACGAAACGCTCAAGCAACAGTATCAAACCATGCAGAACGTCCAGGGCAACCTTGAAGGTTCGTATGGTCGCGGTTCGGTTGGCCTTGATGACTCTCTCGATGCCGCGTCCGTGGTGCCTGGCTCTTGGCAAGAAGTGGTGTCGCAACAGAGCAGTGGTGCATACGGCAGCAAACAGTCGTATTACGAAGACCTTATCAACACGATGCCGCAGGAGCTGTTTGACAATCCCGAGGGCCAGCGCGCCAAGGGCTATCAACTCAGCTCCAACTCCGTCCGTGCTGCCATGTCAGGGGGGGACGCCTTGTACAGCGAGGTGCAAGTTCACTTGAACAACTTGGCCACCTTGGCAGCGCAGGTAGATACCACAACTAACGCCAAGGACGCTGCGGATCTACAGAACAGAATCGCAGCGGAAAACGGGATGCTGTCCTCGGCGCAGTCGAAGCTAAGCGCCCTGAACATGAATCTGCAAGCGAATCTGAGCAACGCCGAAAACCAAGCCACGGCGGATAACCAGAAATTTTTCACTTGGTCTGATCAGTAATTCTCGCGTGCGAGAAAAGGAGACGCATATGAAAGCCCTGACACTCATCTTAAAAATCTTGTTTGCCCCTGTGTGGCTGCCGCTGTGGGTTGTCTGGAAGCTCGGCAAGGTACTGATCCTTGCAGTCTTCATTTCCGCAGCCACTGGGTGCACCACCAACACTGGTCACATTGACAAGTCGCCATGTGCCTGCACGTTCACCCCTTTTGAAGTACCGGCAGCAAAGGAGGATCGCAATGTTTAAGCCCAAGCTGAACGTAACCAACATCCTTACCTTGATCGTCGCTGTCGGTGTGGTAGGCGGTCTGATCTACATCAACTCGTCCACCTACTTCACCACCAGCTCCGGCAGCGATAGTGCCCCAACTGTACAGCAACCTGTGACGGGCAACCCTCTGCTGACGGCCAAAAAAGAAGATGTCAGCCGCTGGTTTCCGGGTACTTGCTTCGCTGAAATCTACATGCAGTCGTCATCGTACGGCGGTGCCCTGGTTCAAGGCTGCATCGAAAAGACTATCCGCGAGGTGGCCAGCGAAACCGGCTACAAGCTGAGCGCTGATGACTTCCGTAAACCCGAGGTGATTGCCCACTTCAAGACAGTCTACGGGGCTGCCCCATGGCGAACCTGACCTTAGAGGGCTTGGTCGGGGCTTCTGATGAAGTATCGACCCGGTTCGTAGCCGAGGTCTTTCCGAACCTGGCTGGTCTGGTTTCTCCCGTCGTGTACATCGCGGCAGTTCTTTACTGGGCCACATTGGGTTTCTCGGTCTACAGCGGTCGCCAAGGCATCGACCCATGGGACTTCGGTAAGCGCGGCATGATGACGCTCATGGTGTTTGCCGGGCTCAACTGGGGCGAAGGCGGTTCGATCTTGTACCAAGGCTGGGCACAAGCGACCGAGGCACTTGCGGCTAAGGTCATGAGTGGAGGTTCGACTACCAATATGCTCGATGCTCTGTATGTCAACATCGGCAAGGTGTCGAGCGTTTTGATGAACGTGAGCTGGCGTCAGTTCGGCATGATCCTGATGGGGTATGGCCTATTTGTAGTCAACTGCATCCTGTTCGTAGTGGCTCTGTTGAACATGCTGATTGCAAAGTTTGGTGCTGCGATCTGTATGGCCATTTTCCCAATCATCATCGGCTTCTTCTTCTTCCAGTCTACCCGGCAATGGGCGATGAACTGGTTAAGCAAGATGCTCAACTTCTCGTTCGTTTACGTCATGTCGATTGCCATCGTTCGCTTCGGCTATGCAGCATTTGGTGACGCAATCGACGAAGTAACCAGGGCAGCAACCATAACTGATGCTGCGCTAATCACTGCCCAGCAATACGGCACGCTTCTGATTGTCGTCGGGATTTTGGTGATTTGCATGTTGCAAGTTCGTTCTTGGGCAGCGGCCCTTGCTTCGGGTGCAAGTGTACAGGGCGCATCGCTGGTAATGATGGCTATCCGCAGTGCAGGTATTCGCTAATGGACAACACATTTAAGAACGACGAAACAGCTCGCCGGAAACACTTAGTTGAAAACAAAAAAGTCCGACAGGAACGAAACCGGTCTTTGCTCGGCCAAGGTATTCAGGCAGTTGTGATTCTTGGTTTGGTCGCCGCTGTAGTCTTTCTGTCTAAGACGCATACAGTTATCCCGGTGGTTACGGTCATTGGCGCAGACGGTGAGGTTCTGAAACAACGTGTGGTCGATAAGAACAATGTCAGCTCAGAGGAAGCGTTGATTGAGTCTGATCTGTATACGTTCATCAATTCATGCAACACCTTCGACCCACGTGCCCGGCAAGAAATGTCGGATATTTGCCATATGTTTTCGAGTCCTGAAGTCGCACGTCAGTACGAGCATGAAATTGCAGCAGACAATCCACGTAATCCTTACCTGACCCTTGATGACAAATCTTGGATTAGTGCTCAGGCGTACGGGATCAACAAAATTGGCGATCTGTATCAGGTTGCTTTCAACTCCAATTACTACGCAACACCAACGTCTGACCCTAAAACAACGCAGTATGTCGCCACCGTAAAAGTTCAGCACACTGGTGAACCAAGGGCATTGGGTGATCGTTGGATTAACCCGCTTGGCACTGTAATCACCGTATATCGCAAGAACGAAGAACTGAGCCGCCAGTAATCGTTCTATCGCAAGGAAACTGACAATGAACATGAATCTCCGCGCATTGCCGCAAGTGACAGCTATTGCCCTGAGTCTGGCAGTTGGATCAATTATCCTCCCAGCTCAGGCCGCAAAAGAGCCAACTTCCTTGATGACCGATCAGCGCGTCAAGCAAGTCCCATATGACCCGAATCAGGTCTATGAGCTGATTGGTACTTATAATTATCAGACTTCAATCGAGTTTGAAGCTGATGAAATGGTCAAGGTTGTTGCCTTGGGCGATACCATTGCCTGGCAGACCGTGACCTACGAAAACCGCCTATTCCTCAAGCCTGTCGAAGACAATGCTAAAACCAACCTGACGGTTATCACCAGCAAACGTACCTACTACTTCCAGCTCAACAGCTCGAAGTCTTCTAAAGGCCAGTCATATCTGGTGCGATTCGTATACCCCGGCAGCCGTGTGACCACTTTTGCAGGTGCTAAGCCATCGCCAAAAGCAGCCTATACAGCTTCGGCAAGTGAACCGAACATCAACTATGGCTATTCAGGCGACCGCGATGCAATTGGCGTTACTGGTGCCCTGGATGACGGCGAATTCACCAAGTTCCTGCTGAAAAAAGGAACTGATATGCCGCAGGTGTACATGGTGATGCCCGATGGAACCGAGAAACTGGTCAATAAGCGCCGCGAAGGTGACTACATCGTAGTCGAGCGAACCGCCAGCATGTTTGTGTTGCGGGACGGTAACGCTTATGTGTGCATCGAGAACCTTGCAAACCCCTACAAGCGCACCGTAACCCGTGGTGCGCGCGATGGCGGGGGGGCATAACCATGGCAGATCAAGAAAAAACCCGCGAAGAAGAAATTCGTGAATGGGATGAATCGCAAAGCAACTCGATGCTCAAGGGCGGTAAATCCAACAAGCTGAGCGGCATTGCAATTGCTGTCGCCGCAGTTGTTTTGTGCGGTGGTGTGTTCTGGTTGCAGCATAGCGGCAACGATACCACCGAAAAGAAAAAGACCAGTGATGACCTGGTCATTTCCGAACGTCGCCGCGTGCAAGATCCCGTGCAGCCGCGCAAGCAAGCCACGGTGCCCGCTGCATCTAATGACGGTGCCCAAGAAGCGAAGGCTGAAACCCCTCGTAGTACCGTGAACAAGCAACAGGCGACAGGCCTGTCAGAAGATGAAAAGCGCCGGCGGCAGTTGGAGTTCCAGAAGGAGCTGGAGCGGCAGAAGATGCTTGCCGCCCGGCAGCGGTCGGCCATTGTTGCTCAGTCCCGTGGCGGTGCTGGTAATGGTGGCAGCTCCGGCAGCGCTACTGGCAGCAGCTCAGGACAGTCCGGTGGAATGCTGGGCGGCAGCTCGCGCAGTGGTGCGCAGAATGCCCCAACAAACAGCAATGACGCATACGCGCAATCGACATTCTCCGATGGTGTAGCCGTATCCGAAGCGCGGGCCATGAAGGATCTGGAATTCAAGGTTCTTCAAGGCGCGACCATCGACGCCGTGTTGCAGCCTCGGGCCAAAAGCGATCTGCCCGGTCAGGTGTGCGTCAGTGTGCAGCGCGACGTTTATGCAGCAGTCGGTCGTCGTGTGTTGATTCCTTGGGGATCGACAGTTTGCGGTAGCTACAACGCAAGCCTCAAGCCGGGCCAAGAACGCCTTTTCACCATTTGGAACTGGCTGCGTACTCCCAAGCTGGACGGACGCCCAGCAATGGAAGTTGCCTTAAACAGCGGCGGTGCCGATCAGCTCGGTTCGGCAGGCCAAGGCGGCGTAGTCGATAACCACTGGGCGCAAATTTTCGGTGTTGCGGCAGCAATTTCCGTTATCGGTGCAGGCGCGTCGAATAGTGGTGTTGGCAGTGGTGACCGAGAAAACTCGGCATCGAATTACCGCACGGAAGTGCAGGAAGCCGCGGCTGATTCCGCGCAAACCGTCCTGGGCCGCTACGCCAACATTCAGCCATCGCTGACCGTACCGCATGGCTCGCGTGTGGTGATTTACCTCAACCGCGACCTCGATTTCTCGTCGCAGTACAAAGAAGAAGTAGAGCGCGCCGAGAACGGCGGCGTTACCTACATCCAGTGAGGGCCAGTTATGTCTGAGATTGCTTCTTTCCGCGCCAAACTGGCCAATGTGGTCGCTCTGCTGGATGACCCAATGGTGACTGAGATTGCCATCAATGGCCCTGATAACGTGTGGGTAGGTCGACGTGGCCAGCGGTTCATGAGTCCGGTGTCGGTCGATGGTGTAACCGTTCCGCTGATCGTATCACTGGCCGAAGTAATCGCCGCTCACACGAATCAAGAAGTTGATTCGATGGCCCCGATACTGTCAGGGCGCATCCCGATCAATCTTGAAGATAACGTGCCAGACCATGAGCGAGGCGACTACCGCGTACAGGTAGTGCTAGCTCCGGCCGTCGAGCAACATATCGGTGGCATCGTCACCATTCGTAAGCCCGGCCGCACGATCATGACACTAGATGATTACGCGCTTTCAGGTGCATTCGAGCGGATCAACGAGCCAGTTGATCGCGCAGATTATTCCGACGATCACCTCAAGGAGCTGATGCGGGATCGGCAGTGGAAAGCCTTCTTCATCGGCGTCATCAAGGCTCGCAAGAACATCATGATTTCGGCGGGCACCAATGCCGGGAAAACCACGTTCCTCAATAGTCTTTTGCAACACATCGATCCGCAAGAGCGGATCGTGACCATCGAAGACACTCGCGAAATAAGCTTGGCAGCGCAGAACAAAGTCCACTTGATCTACTCCCGTGGTGGGCAGGGCAGGGCAAAAGTCACGCCCTTTGATCTGCTCGAATCTATCCTGCGCCTGACTCCCGACCGGGCAATCATGGGCGAGCTGCGCGGCGGTGAGGCTTTTCCTTTCCTTGAGCTGCTGAACACCGGACATAGCGGATCGCTGAGTTCGATTCACGCGGACTCTCCAACCATGATGTTCGATCGTCTCGCCTCAATGGCGGCTCGTGGCGGGGCAGACATGAGCAAAGACCAGCTCATTGAGTATGCCCGTCAACTCGTAAACGTTGTTGTGCAGTGGGAATACGGCTTCGACGGAAAGCGCTTCATCACTGAGGTTCAATTCGGCTCGGAGGTACAAAGTTATGCTGCCTAAATTCACAATCGCCGCGCTGGCTCTGTGCTGCGCTTTCAATCAAGCGTATGCGGATGATGCGGCAACGATCCCTGAGTCGGTTGTCTTTTCGGAGCTGGCGGCGCAGTGCGCTCCGAAGGTTAACCATCAAACCCTGAACGCCCTGGTGGGCAATGAATCTTCGTACAACCCATATGCAATAGGTGTGGTCGATGGCGTCCTTGAACGTCAGCCACAGTCGCGTAATGAAGCTGTGGCCACTGCTGAGCGGCTTGAGCAAGAGGGTTATAACTTCTCTGTAGGTATCGGCCAGTTCAACATCAAGAACATCCGGGCAATGGGTCTGACCGTAGATGAGATGTTCGACGCTTGCCGTAACCTCGAAGTCAGCAGCGAATTGCTGGTCGGTTATTACACCCAGTCGCTGAAAGAAACCCCTGAGCCTCAGAGAGCTTTGCGCCGAGCGCTCTCGCGCTACTACAGCGGCAATCCACGTCGTGGTTTCCAGTCCGATTCTCCTGGCGGCACAAGCTATGTGCAGCGGGTAGTCGGTCGTGCCTTGGCCCCTAATCAGGTTGACCCTGTGGTGCCCGCTTTGGAAGCCGCTGATGGCGATCAGGCCATAGCCGTGCGTCAGACTACAGAGCAGGCCAGGAAACGCCCTGAGCGCGCCCGTAGAGCCACACAAGAACAGTCCGAACAATGGGTGATTGTCGCGGGTTCCTCCGGCAACCAATCGCCTGCTGAGCAACCAGCCTCATTCGATAAGGCTGATAGCGATTCTGATCCCGAGGCAGTGGCCGAAGGTGATGAAAAATCAACGGTGAAAGTCGCGCTGAATACTGACAGCGAGGGTGGTGGTAAGCCGCCCGTGACTGAGTTCCACCGTCCCAAGCCACAAGGCAAGCAACCGTCGCGACGTGCTGAACAGTCGTCGGCTCCGTCGTTCGTGCAAATCATCAACTGACGTTTCTCGCACGCGAGAAAAATAGGGGAAAACATGAAACTCAAAATTCCGGCATTCGTGCTGGCGGGCATCCTTTTGCCTGCAATTACATGGGCTGACGTTCAACCGTTCACTGACATCGACGATGGCAGCGACCCCGACGCTTGCGGCGCAGCTTTGTGCTTGACCTCTGCGATCCGCGACGACGACTGCAATAAGTACGTGGACAAGTATTTCGATATAGAGAAATACCGTCACGGCCATTTCAGCCCAAGCCGTACCAAGGAAGCGCGTTGGGATTTCCTGCAACAGTGCAAAGACGACACGGAGGAAAAATTCAGGGCCAATGAAAAATGGGGCCCTGTACAGAGGGGCTTTTGATGCGTACTCAACGCCCCTTCGCCCTGGTGCTGACAGTGGCACTCGCGGCCATCACTCCGTTAGCAAACGCCAACCCTGATGCTTTGCAGGATGAGCGGCGCATCGAGGTTGGTTTCTCGCCGGAAGGATCTGCGCAGGCGCTGATCCTCTCAACTCTCAAGGCGGCCACCAGCTCGATTCGGCTGTCTGCTTACGTCTTCACAAACCCCGAAGTCACCAGCGCCCTGATCGCCGCGAAACAGCGCGGCGTCGATGTGGCGGTGGTGGCTGACCATCGCAGCAATTTCGAGGATCGACGCGGAGAGGCAGGGCGACATGCCCTGTCGTTGCTCGCCAAGTCGGGTATCCCAACCCGCACCGTCGATGCCTACACGATCCATCACGACAAGTTCTTTGTCGTCGATGGCGTTGCCGTCGAGACGGGCAGTTTCAATTTCACCGCCGCCGCAGCTCGCAAGAACAGCGAGAACGCCCTGGTTGTGTGGAACGACCCCGATCTAGCGCAGCGTTACCTGAACCATTGGAAAAGCCGGTGGGATCAGGGCAGAGCAGTTCAATCCAATTACTGAGGAAAGAATCATGCAAGCAGCTCAATCTGGAGTAACTACCTACCACATCAACGAAAAGGGCAAAGCCCCGCAGGTGTACACCGATGCGGGCAAAGCGGGCGAGGCCTGGCAGAAAGCCGCACTCGAACCGACCTCCAATGTGATTATGAAAACACCGGAAGGACGCGCCAAGCTCTACGCCGCAGCAGGCACCGAGAAAGGACAGGTCTACAAGGATTTGCCGTTCGACAATATGCCTGGGGCCTCAGAGTTCAAACAGTCATTCAAAGATAGCTTGGAGCGCACCAAAGCTGAACTGAGCATGCCCGCAAGCCAAGCGGATATGCCAGCGCTTCAACGCCCAGAATTGGGTAAGCAGTACACCGGCAAAATAATTGATTTCAAGGGCAGTCGTGTTGTGCAAGCAATCGCGGATGGCAACAAGACGATTTTTGTTGAACACAACCGTGAGAATCTGCAAATCAACCACTCGGCACTCATGATGCCCGGCAAGGACGTAACCGTACGCTATCCATTCTCGGCTAACGTCGGGATCGTGCGCGAAGGGCTGGAGAAGTCCATGCGAACACACGAGCATGCGCCGAAGGCGTTTGGCGGCATGAGCCGATAACCCACTGACAGCGCCGTTCTCGCACGCGAGAACGGCCATTAGCTGAGGTAGTCACATGACCAAAGACATCGAAGGCGATAACCAGCTTCGCGCACGGCCTCCGTGGGAAAAGAATCGCAAACCGCGCCTTGATAGTGATTCCGCATCCCTCCAGCATTTGCCAGATTCTCGGGTCGAGTTCGTAGTCAAAGAAGGTGATTCGGCCTACACCAAGCCTGCTTCCGATAGCCGCGAGCGTGCACAAACAGACTGGCAAGTCGGCAGCATTGAAGGTTCACCGCATGACCGCTATGAGGAATGTCTGACGCCCGAACCTGGGCGCGTCTATGTCGGGCCTATAGTCGATTCCCGATTCGGCACGCTCTATCAGGAAACGGTGCAGGACGGGCGTAAAGTGTTGATCGCTCACAAGCGCCTTGATCTGCATAGCGACCAATCAATGTTGTTTGCGCGCAACGGGGGTCACATCAAGATTCACTATGTCGGCCAGGGAGTAGGGATAGGCACCCCGGAACATCGAACCCTTGAAGAACGCGAACGTGAGTACGGCCACACTCGCATCGACGGAATCAGTCGCTGACTCCAACCACGCACCCACAAAAAACCCCGCCTCGGCGGGGTTCTTGTGTCTTAGGTTCGGCCCAACCCGTCGCCTGTGTTGTTTGACCGTTCGCGTCGGCTCCGCTCAAGCTCTCTCTGTCGCAGGCCGTTATCGATCATTGTCGTGCGTAACCGCTGCTGCTCGCGGCGCTGTAGCTCCCGCTCGCGCTGAATGCTCAAGGCAGTGGACTTGTCATAACGCTTGGCAATCGCTTCCGGCAGCGCCTTGATGTTGTCCGCGTAGATCCTGGCCTCAAGCCGCGCACGGCTGATGGCCACATAGAACAAGTTCAGCGACGTGGTTCGGCTCTTGGTGTTGATAGACACCAGCACACGGTCATTCGTCAGCCCCTGCGCGCTATGCACTGTGGCTGCATAAGCATGCTCAAGGTGCAGCGGTTTGTCGGTGGCCAGCTTCACCACTCGCCCCGTTGTGCCGTCCTTACCAATTGGAGCCAAGTGGATAAATCCGGGTTCCAGCGATTGCACCCGCATCCGGTCGCCGTTGGTGATGTCCAGTGACGGATTGTTACGGGTGATGCGGACAAGATCGCCGGGGGCAAGCTCTGGCTTCTCTGCCTTGTAAACGCTTAGCTTCGTGACTTTCCGTGGGTTGATCGTCAGTGACTCGCCCGTCGAGCTGGTCAGCACCAGAATATTACCTGGCAATGCTTCTTTGACCTTGTATGTTTCCCCACGGACAAGGCCCGCTTTCACATAGTCCTTCTCGGGTTGGATGACTTGGCCAACGGCATAGCTCGGCGCATACCTGCGTTCGGCTTGCGTCATGTCAACACGGTTGAGCGTGGTGAACTGTTTGCCCAGCCCGGTGAGGCCCAGCGCCTTGCGGGCTAGCTCGTTGATCTGCTTTCGGTCTTTGTTTGTACCAGCAACGATCAGCGCCTCGTCACGCTCCTGCGGGGGGATGGCCATGTAATCGTTGATGATAGCGGCGTGCCGATCATGCGCATGGCGCATTTCTTCGACGTAGGCAATGTGCTTTACGGATTTGGTGGTATCGCCTTCGGCGGCATATTCCACGGCGCGTTTAAGTTCGGGATCTTTCTGACGCTGAATTTCCTTGATGCGTGCGGTCTGCATACCTGCTTGCTGGAGCTGTGCGAACGGCTTACCGGCTTCGATGGCCTCGGTCTGTTTGGTATCACCCAACTGAACAAGGCGCGCACCAGATTTCTCGACAAGTCGCATCAGCTGCTCCATCTGCCGAGCGCCGACAACACCGGCTTCGTCGAGAACGATAATGGTCTTCTCGTCGAGTTTTTTGTCCTTCGTGTGGAAGAAGCTGGCCAGGGTGTGCGCGTCGAGTCCTTCGTTCTTGAGCGCGGACACTTGGTTGCCGTATGGGGCAAGTGCCAAGATCCTGAACCCGGTCTGTGTTTCGCCCTGGTACATCGCTTGATTGACCGACTCCAGTAGCTGCACCGCCCTATCTACCGAGTAGGTTTTCCCGGTACCGGCATCGCCCTGGATGCCAACAAATCGGTTTGTGGTACTGACGATGCTTTCAACCGCTGAGCGCTGACCTTCTGTGAGGGTCGTTCCTTCCAGCGCCTGGCGAACCTTCTCCAGTGGCATGATCTGCTCGACCTGGCCACGGCCAGTTCGCTCGATGGCCAGGATCGCTTTCTCGCGTTTGAGTCCCTTCTGTGTCGTGTAGCGCTTTTCCGCTTCGACCAGCGAACCACGCTCGATGGCATTGCTGACGTACTGATGCGCTTGTTTGTCCGACCAGCCTTTGAGTTCTTTCAGGTGGTTTATCCATCCTGCAGGAGACAGTACAGGGGATTTCGAGCTGGCTTCACCATTGGCCATCTTGTAGGCCGGGGCCGATTCGATCAGCGTTCCCTGTTTGACCAGCCGCGTGATTTCATTCTCCACCGCTTCCGGGCTGGTCAAGCCAATTGCGCGACGTAGGGCCGCTGTCCGCAAGTCCGTTGCGGTGACGACTTGCTCGCGCTCTGTGAGGTGGTTGATTGCGTACTGGACGACAGCCTGGCCGGGGCTCAAACCTTCCGGCAGGCTGTATTCGGCGTGCGATTGCCCTGGACGTTTACCGCCAAGTGCACCGGGTGTCTCCGAGCCATATTCGCGGCCATCCAGACGGCTGCGAGGCCCGTAATCGATTTGTAGCTCGCGGCTCTTTGTGACCCAATACTGTTTGACCAGCTCCTTATCCCGCTCGTCCTTCTTCGGGCGGGTGGCCATCGCAATGATTTGTTTCTCCAGCGCCGTAGCGTTGGCCCTCGTCTTGCCATCCTTGGCAAGCGCTTCTTCGATCACTTTGGCGCGGCTGGAAAAGGCCTCGATCTGATCGCGGCTGATGTGATCCAGCTCGAAGTTACCTTCCTTGTCCAGCACGCGGATTTCATATCCCAGCTCGCGCAGCTCATGCGCCAAGTGGCCTTTGTAGATCGCGTCCATTTCATGCTGTACCAAGTACAGGTCGTCATTGAACAGGGCGCGCCACTTTCCATCGGCACGCTGGGTCATGTTCATCACGACAGCATGAGTGTGCATTTGTGGATCTTTGCCCCGGCTCATTTCGTGCCGGAACTTGCCGATCACCATGTTCCCGGTGCGCTCACGTATGGACTTGCCTTTTACCTTGCGGCGAGCCTGCGCAAGTTTTTCCACATGCTCCAAGGTTTTCTTCACCGCAAGGTCATGCGCTGCGGTGACTTCTTTGTCGCCGGCGACAAGCGCCTGCATCGAGACAGATTTTGGCGCAGAGAATGTCAGGTCGATACCCATGCGGCGCTGCTTTGACTCGGGGTCGAACGATGCCGGGATCTTCTGTCCGTTGGGCAACCGACCGGCAAGCAGTCTGGCCAGCTCGGCTTGTTCGACAGCACCCTCAAGGCCAAGGCGCTCGGCACCTTCGCCCTGCCACTCTCCGAGGTTGTCTTTGTGGTAGTAGTCGTCGGCGGCTGAAAAGTAGTGAGCCGCCGCGTATTGATTGTCGCCCTTCACCAGCGTGACGTTGAACATTCAGCCCTCCCGTCAGGCGGTTTGCCCCTTGACCATGATTGCCTTGTTCCGCTTTGGGTACGCTCGATGCTTGAGCTTGATGCGCGATAGCGGGAACGATTCGCCAAAGGTCACGAAGGCTTCGAGGTCGTCAAGGTTGGCAATCTCGGAGTCCATCACGACGTGTTCCTGCTTGATTTCATAGGAGCGCGACGGGCGACCGGCAGTGAACGACACGCGAACGCGCTTCACTTCCTGTTTGCCCAGGATCTCCATTGCAATGTCGGCGTTCTTGGAGTTCGCAGCGGCAAGGATGATGTAGTTTCGGAAGCACGACAGCAGCGTATCGGCCTCGTCCCTGCCGTAGCTTGAATTGAGCTGCGACCAGTTCTGCAAGCTGCCAACAATGCGTAGGCCATGCTTACGGCCCTTGGTTGCAGCAGGCACAAACGATTCCAGCTTGCCAAGTGATTGCAGCTCGTCCAGATAGAGCCATAGGCGTTTGCCGGTCATGGGCTCAAAGCTGAGGATGGTGGCGCAAATCGTGTCAATCCACATGGCCACCAGTGGCTGCATGTTTGAGCGCATATCTTCCCGCCAAGTGATGAACAGGTTCCCCGCGTCAGGGTCATGCACCCACTTGTGAATCGAGAAGTCGCCCTTGCTCATGAAGCGCAGGGGGCGAATGTATTTGTTCATCATGAACTGGATACTGGCCACGGCTTTTTCTGCGTTGTCGCGGAAATAGCCTTGCGAGTCAGTATTTGCCAGGAAAGCGCGGATGGTGTCGCCGTCCTCACGCACAAGCAGGTTTACCAGCGTGTCCTGATTCGGGTTGTTGGTTTCCATGAGCTTGCGCATGGTGTCGGCCAGCACGTCACGCGCATAGGCGCACCATTGCTCGTCGCCCGGATCTACTTGCGGGGGGATGACTGACTTGGCCATGCGGTCAAAGTCATGAATCCCTCGGATTTCGTTGAACAGCGTCCAGCCTGCCGATCGTTCGTCAAACGGATTAAGAATGGTGTCTCCCTTGAACCCGAACTTTTCGTAGAACGAGCCGTTGGGATCGACGACGGCCATCTTGTCACGACGCTTGATCGACGCCTCGATCATGCCCTCCATCGCAACCGACTTACCTGCACCTGTGGATGCGCAAATCATGGTGCCGCGATCTTCAAGGTGCAGCGGCATTGGCAGCTTGCCAATCATGATCGGCTGGCTGGGTTCCAGCCCACGCTGTTTGCGCTCGCTGTTGGTTATACGGTTGCGGCTATTTACCTTTGATTTGACGTAGTGCCAGTTGCGCATGCGCGTACCGCGCAAGTGCTGCATGAAGCGCTCGCCACGGAATCCATCATCACAATACTCATTGAGGTAGTAGACCAGGCCACCGGCCAGCACGGCAGATAGGGCGGTCGAGCTGAACATGATTGGATTGCTCAACGTGGAGTGCAGCGTTTCCTTGAACGCTTCGGGGAATGGGGCGAACGGCATGTTGGCCAAGTAGGCACCTGCGGCCCAGCCAACAACCGGCAGGCCAAGACCAAAAGTCATGGTCATGCCTTCGACTTCTTGTTTGTGCATTCAATCGTCTCCTGAAAGGCGTTCGATGTCGCTAGCTACCTCCGGCAGCAAAGCGCCAATTACTTCTTCCGCTGATCCAAGGCTCGCCAGTTCGGCGCGAAGCCCGTTCAAGATGCCTGCGGTTCCACCCTTCTGGAGCAGGTAGACCGCGATGGCCAAGATGGTTTGCTGACTGAGCTGGTTGCGCTCAATGGATTCCAGTTGGTAGGTGAATCTGTCCAAGGTTGCCCATTGCTCAACGCTTTGACCTGGTGCGTTCACCTGATTGAAAAGGCGGTCTTTGACGTAGGTTGAAAGGTGCTTGTAGCCAGCCAGCGCAGCAGCGGTTTCGAGTCTTTCGACCTGCTCGTCATTGAACCGGATCGGTACTGTCTTACCCACGGCTCCCCCTCGTTTTGTAGCCTCTGAACCCACAATTCACTCAAGGTTCACGACAAACATGCTACTGTATAGCGTATGTATGACGCAAAAAGCTAGCTTTTACTGGGTCAGAGTGTATATTCGTAATACAACTGTATAGCACACAAAAACCGGGCAAAAGGGCTGAAAGCCCCGCCCGGCGCGGTTCTGCCCTCCCGACAGGGAGGTGCGTGTTGTGTATTGGTTTTATAGGCTCCTGTTAAGGAGCCAAAACCATAGCTTTTAGGGCGTCTAGACGGCATAGGCCGAAGGCCGTAGCAGGATGAGGGCTAGAAGGGGGCTAGAAGGCTGTAGAATGAAAGCAGAGCGGCTGTAGCTTGAAAGCTGTAGGGGGTCGAGTAGAATGCACAAGGGATGCAGGTAGGATGCAATAGAGGGCTGTAGAATGGCGAAGGCAGATTTAGAGAAGGCATTGCAGGGTGTGGAGCCAGTAACGAAGGCTGCAAAAGTCCGCGAAGTAATGCCGATCATCGAGAGGCAATTGAAGGCTGGTGTTAGGCAGCAAGCAATCCTCGAAGTGCTAAAGGCGCAGGGGATCGAGCTGACGCCAGCGACGTTCAAGAGCTACTTGGCCAGGTACAGGAAAACCAACAAACCGGAGGGCAAAGCGCCGAGCGCACCACGGGAACCCGTGGCGCAGCAGGCACCGACGATACCCAGCGAACCGGAGTCTGTATCGTACGATACAGAGCCGGATGCAGACGCAACCCCACCCAGCCCAGTCGGGCCTGGTGAACTGGGGCGAGTCATGAACCCTGGAGACGATGCAAACGCATCTGATATGGCCCGCTACGAGAGTGCGGGCAAAAAGCAGCGGAGGAAGACATGAAAATCGCAGTCGTGAATTTCAGTGGCAACACCGGCAAGACAACGGTATCCGATCAGCTCCTGGCCCCGCGTCTGGATGCGCCACGGTACGCGGTCGAAACGATCAATGCCGGTGCGTCCGACACCAGCGCCGACATCGAGCGCATCAAGGGTCGCCAGTATGGCGAGCTGCAAGAATGGCTGATGACCACGGACAAGGCCGTCGTCGATGTTGGAGCATCCAACGTCGAGGACTTCATGAAGTACATGGGTCAGTACGCAGGGTCGCAGGAGGAATTCGATTTCTTCCTCGTCCCGGCTGTGGCTGAAAAGAAGCAGCAGGCCGATACGATCAACACGATCAAGACGCTGGCTGCGCTGGGCGTTCCCGCGAAGCGGATCTTGGTTGTATTCAACAAGGTTGACATCGACGAAGCGGACGACGTGCCGGAGCTGTTTGGCGCGGTGTTCGGCTTCCATGCCCTAGACAAGAAATTCACGCTCAAGCCCAGCGCGGTGATCTACAGCAATGAGGTGTTTGAGCGCCTGCGGGCGCTGAAACGCAACATTGCCGATGTCGTGACAGACGAAACGGACTACCGCACGCAACTCCGCGAGGCGGCTGACGATGACGCGAAACAACATGCGGTACGCATGATTTCGGTCAAGCGCCTGGCTCTGTCGGCTTGGCAGAACCTCGACGACGTGTACGTGACGCTTTTCGGCAAGGCGAAGTGAGGGCGATATGGCTGGCAATGATCCGTACACCCAGCGCGAAGCGCTGGCCGTGCAGATGCTGGAAGAAATCGACATCCTTGTCAGGCGTCTGGAAGAAGTAGGCGCAGGCGTGCGCGAGGGGTGCGAGCAAGCGATCCTCGACGCCTCGGGCAAGGCGCTCTTGCAGACGCAGATGAACTTTGAATCTGTGCTGGAGCGCGGACAAGGCGATCTGCTGCAAGCGGCGAAGGCTGCGAGCGCGAAGATCGGGAACGAGCTGAACCGTGGCAGCGCCTCGGTGATGCTCGCTGCCGATGATCTGCGGCGTCGGGTGCTGATGCTGGCAGGCATAGGCATTGCTACGGCGCTAGGCGCGGGGTTGCTGGGCGGTTTCGTCGGCGCCCGTCTCGCCCTGGGCATGTGAGGGTCGGCGCCGCCCGCAAGGGGGCGCCCTTTTTTGGCGTCATTTCCTGTATCGTACGATACAGGATTGACTTAGGGTGATCCCCACTCCCCGCCGCCAGGCGATCAGGTTGGGGGGTCATTCTCGCGTGCGAGAAAGGTGGCAAATGAACAACCCAAGCGATGAAATGTACGATGAGATTTCCGGGGCTTATGCGTTCTTCAACGACCGGCTCTTTGCCGGGCAACTGCCCGGCTGCTTGTTCACGTTGCAGCGCAAAAGTCACACATTCGGCTACTACTCCCCCTCCCGCTTTCTGCGCAGGAACGGCAATGGCAAGAGTGATGAGCTGGCACTGAACCCGGCTTACTTCGCGCACCGCCGGATCGAGCAAACGCTATCTACCCTGGTGCATGAGCAAGTCCACCAGTGGCAGGCGTATTTCGGCAAGCCTTCGCGCAGCGGGTATCACAACGCTGAATGGGCCAACAAGATGGAAGCGGTCGGCCTGATGCCGAGCAATACCGGCGAGCCGGGTGGAGCCCGGCACGGCCAGCAGATGACCCACTACATCATCGAGGGCGGGCCGTTCGATGTGGCCTGCAAGGAATTGCTGGCCTCGGGTGGCATGTTGTCGTGGATCGACATTGTGGCCAAGCGTGTTCCGATGTCGCCTGCGTTGCTTTACGGGCCGGGCGGTGAGCCCAGCGAGCCGGAGCCGGTAGACCCGACTATCGACATCGAGGCGCTGACCTCTGCCGGACTGCTCCAGCCCGCAACGCCCAAGGATGACCCGAAGAACAAACGCAAGTACCTGTGCCCCAACTGCAAATTACAGGTGTGGGGAAAGCCCGGGCTTTCCGGGCTTATAGGCTGCATGGCTTGCGAGCTGGCCATGATCGACGCGAAAGAGTTCGTCGAGGTCGAGGCGGAGCCCGAGCCGGAGGCTGAATAGCTTCGCAGGGGTGCAGCTGGTCGACGGCAAGCCGTCCTGCAGGACGGTGCGCAGGCCGAAGGCCGGAGGCTCTGCTAACTGCCGATCCAAGGGGCGCAGCCCTTTGGCCGTCGGAGACGCTTCATGCTGGCCTGGACTGCGCACACAAAATCATCCAGTGAGCGAGGCCCGCAAGAGGCCAGGAGCGAACGGTGCGGCTGTCCACGGGCCAGGTGCGCTTTATACCTGGGCGGTGGTCAGGCGCAGGGTGATTTCCTGAGTCGTACACCGATGCCCGACGCTGGCCAGGCCAGCGCCCGCGTCAGCGGGCCGGGCGATTTCCCGTGTAACGTACGACACAAATCTGAGGTAGGCGCTTGTATGTCAAATCTGAGGAAAATGGTGGGCCTGGTTGCGCTGGTTTTCGCGCTGATCGCAGTGTTCTAGGGGTTTGGGGAGCAATGGAACCAAAAACCAACGTAAGCCCGACTAGCTCCGTTCAGAGCCCTCTTCCCAGGCATCCGACTCGATAAAACCATTGCGCAACTTGACCACCCATTGGCGCCGTTATTGACCAGCCGGCTGCATTCTTGACCAGTTATTTGCATTCGGAGTGACCAGGAGGGGGGCAATAGAGAAAACGGAAAAAATCGTACGCTAAGGCCAAGCGTGTTTTGCTAATGAACTGTGCTAGCAGACAAAACCAGCGGCTAGCACAACATCGATTACTTGCATTGCGACACCCAGTACGAATTGCACGGTACTCCAGTCGTTTTGGGCAGCTATAAAATCGAATTTCGTTATCGAAGTTCGATTATTATGGATTAATCTGTGGAAAATCAGGTAGGCCAACGCATGACTAATACCTCCACCGATGACCGCAGCCCATGGTCGGTTTTTCTTATTTTTCTACGACTTGGATTGACCTCCTTCGGCGGCCCCATCGTGCACTTAGGCTATTTCCGTGACGAGTTCGTCACACGACGGCGCTGGTTGTCTGAACGCAGCTATGCTGATTTAGTGGCGCTGTGCCAATTTCTTCCAGGCCCAGCAAGCAGCCAGGTCGGCATAGCGTTGGGGCTATCACGGGCTGGATATAGCGGGGCGCTGGCTGCTTGGACAGGCTTTACGCTGCCTTCGGCCGTAGCTTTAATCCTGTTCGCGCTGGGCATTTCCAACTATGGGGATTCCGTTTCGCCGGGCGCGTTGCATGGCCTAAAAGTGGTGGCCGTTGCCGTAGTCGCCCAAGCGGTATGGGGCATGGCGCGCAACCTGTGTACGGATGGGCTGAGAGTCACAATAATGGCGATTGCCGCCTGTGCTGTCCTGCTCGTACCGTCCGCGTGGGGGCAGGTTGGTGTGATTGTTGCCGCAGGCATCATAGGCCGACTATTGTTCAAGCCAGCACATACTGTTGAGCACGACCCACTACCTATCACGGTCAGTCACCGGGCCGGCGCACTTTGGCTATCGTTATTTTTTGCCCTGCTGATTGGCCTACCGATCTTGGCAAAATTGCTGCCAAGTCCAACGATGGTGGTAGTGGACGCCTTCTATCGTGTGGGGTCACTAGTGTTCGGTGGTGGCCACGTTGTGTTGCCGCTGCTGCAAGCCGAAGTGGTGTCCTCCGGCTGGGTCAGTAATGAATCCTTCCTCGCGGGGTACGGGGCGGCTCAAGCGGTGCCCGGCCCATTGTTCACATTCGCCGCGTTCCTTGGTGCTTCGATGAGCACCGCTCCCTCTGGCTGGGTCGGCGGTATTGTGTGCCTACTGGCTATCTTCGCACCCTCTTTTCTGCTGGTTGTGGGAGCCATGCCATTTTGGGAGCGCCTGCGTCGCAATACAGGCATGCAAGCCGCGCTGGCTGGGGTCAATGCGGCGGTGGTTGGCCTGCTGCTGGCCGCGTTCTATCACCCTGTATGGACTAGCGCCATATTTCAGCCGCAAGACTTTGTCTTGGCCCTGGTCGCCCTTGTCGCACTGATGTTCTGGAAGCTCCCGCCGTGGCTAGTTGTCGTCGGCAGCGGTGCAGCGGGTTGGCTGTTGAGTATCGCGCTGTGAGGCACGAAAAATGACAGATAAAGACCTGTACGGCGGGTTGATCCGCCTGCACATACTTCACCATGCAGCCGAGAAGCCCGTCTTCGGACTGGGAATCATCGAAGAACTGCAACGACACGGCTACGAGCTGAGCGCCGGGACGGTATACCCAATGCTGCACGGGCTGGAAAAGAAGGGCTATTTGACCTCACGCCACGAACGCACCGGGCGACGTGAACGGCGTGTCTATGAGATCACTGAGCAAGGCCAAGTTGCGCTGGTCGAGGCACGTGCAAAGGTTAAGGAACTGTTCGGCGAGTTGATCGAAGGTTGCTGAGTTTACGGCTTCAACTCGGCGTCAGGCGGTTCACTGGCACCGCGTCAGACTAGGGCCGCTTTCTGCATTTTCTGACGCCAAGGCGTCAATCTCTATGGCCTCAACCTGACAGGCCGAATGCTTAGCGTACGATTTTTTCCGATTTCTCTATCGACCCCAGGAGGATCTGAATTGATCTCTCCACCATGTGTACACTGCCTGACAGCGGAGTTCGTCGCGGTTTAATCTAGAAAGACTTGCCCTAGGGAGATCAGCACGGCTGGAAGAACTGACCCAAACGAGGCAGCAGGTCGCATTTGACGATATCTTCACTGTATACTTTATCGCTCAGCCATACCTCTTGAGCTACAGGAACACCAGCATGACTGTACTCCAAACGATCTACTGGCAGCCTACGCCGCCTTAGCGCTACGCCCCCTCGCAACATCTCGCTTCCGCTAGTTTCGCTCGCGGTCGCGTACTGCTGTATGCCCGGTTTTTACACCCAAGGCACACAGCCAAATAATCCTCACAACTTGAATTCGTATCGACGCGCTCGCCATCTGCCTGGTGTGCGTGTGGTGCATTGCCTTGGATATTCTGATGCTGCAATCGCTCAAACAAACGTGGTTTTCCAACGTCCGTGGAGACGTGCTCGCGGGGATCGTGGTCGCGCTCGCGCTGATCCCGGAGGCCATTGCTTTCTCTATCATTGCCGGCGTCGACCCCAAGGTCGGTCTCTACGCCTCCTTCTGTATCTGTGCTGTCATCGCCTTCGTCGGCGGTCGACCCGGCATGATCTCGGCAGCTACCGGTGCGATGGCACTGCTGATGGTCACCCTGGTAAAAGATCACGGGCTTCAGTATTTGCTGGCAGCCACCTTGCTCTGCGGGGCGCTTCAAATCCTCGCTGGATACCTGAAACTGGGCTCTCTGATGCGCTTTGTTTCGCGCTCGGTAGTCACAGGCTTTGTGAATGCATTGGCGATTCTGATTTTCATGGCGCAGTTACCTGAATTGACCAACGTGACCTGGCACGTTTACGCCATGACCGTAGTGGGCCTCGGAATAATCTATCTGTTTCCGTATGTACCGAAGATCGGCAAGCTGATTCCCTCGCCGCTGGTGTGCATCCTGGCCCTGACGGCCATTGCTATTTACCTCGGTCTGGATATCCGCACTGTGGGTGACATGGGCGAACTGCCGGACACGCTGCCGATTTTCCTGTGGCCTGAAGTCCCGCTGAACGTTGAAACTCTGCGCATCATCTTCCCGTACTCAGCCGCCTTGGCCGTAGTAGGTCTGCTTGAGTCCATGATGACCGCGACCATCGTCGACGATTTGACCGATACCACCAGCAACAAAAACCGTGAATGCAAGGGTCAAGGCATTGCCAACATCGCTGCCGGGATGCTCGGCGGTATGGCAGGCTGCGCCATGATCGGCCAGTCGATCATCAACGTGAAATCCGGTGGACGTACCCGTCTCTCCACATTGTGCGCGGGCATTTTCTTGCTGCTGATGGTCGTTTTCCTCGGCGAATGGCTCTCCAAGATCCCGATGGCTGCATTGGTTGCTGTGATGATCATGGTATCCATCGGCACCTTTAGCTGGGATTCCTTGCGCAATCTGAAAGAGCACCCACTGTCGACCAACCTCGTCATGGTCGCGACCGTTGTGGTGGTCGTGGCAACGCATAATCTGGCTTACGGCGTGTTGGTCGGCGTACTGCTGGCTTCGTTGTTCTTTGCGAACAAGGTCGGACATTACCTCGATATCAAGAGCAGTCTTGAAGAGACGGAGTCGCATCGGACTTACCGCGTGGTAGGCCAGGTGTTCTTCAGCTCGGCAGACAAGTTCACCGAAGTTTTTGACTTCAAGGAAGCGCTCAACAAGGTCACCATCGATCTGACACAGGCGCATTTCTGGGATATCACCGCCGTCGCCGCGCTGGATAAAGTGGTAATCAAGTTCCGTCGCGAGGGCGCCGAGGTTGAAGTGCTGGGTCTAAATGAGGCCAGCGCCACAATCGTTGACCGCTTTGGCGTGCATGACAAACCTGGCGCCATCGACAAGCTCATGAGCCACTAAGGAGATCGACAATGACCCACGTAATGGCATGTATTGATAACTCACAATCCTCATTGGCGGTCTGCGACTACGCAGCATGGGCGTCGCAGCGACTCAACGCGCCTCTTACCTTGCTTCACGTATTGGATGAAGAGAAATACCCAGCAGCAGCTGACCTAAGTGGAAATATTGGTCTCGGCAGTCGAGAGCATCTGCTGGAGGAGCTGGCTACATTGGATGCCCAACGCGCCAGACTCGCTCTGGAACAGGGCCAACACATGCTGGAAAAGGCCAGGGAGCGAACGGTCATTTCCGGCGCTGCGTTTCCTGAGCTGAAGCAGCGCCACGGACACTTGGTAGAAAGTCTGAGCGACCTTCAGGAGGATATTCGACTGTTGGTGATAGGAAGAGTGGGTGAAGACAACTCACGCAACGCGCACAGCCTTGGCAGCCAGATAGAAGCTGTAGTGCGAACAATTCACCGGCCTATCCTGATCACAGCCAACAGCTATAAAAAGCCCGAAAAGGTGATGCTCGCATTTGACGGCAGCTCCACAGCCTACAAAACCATCCAAATGTTTGCCGCCAGTTCGCTTTGCAAAGACTTGCCCATTCATCTTGTTACGGTCGGTGCAGATTCGGTGAGCAATCACGAGGCACTGGGAAAAGCACAAAGCATGCTTCTCTCGGCTGGCTTCCTAGTCCAAGCTGAAATCAGACAAGGTGAGGTGGAGTCGGCTCTGCACGATTATCAGACAGAGCACGGCATTGATCTGCTGGTCATGGGTGCCTATGGGCATTCACGCATCAGGCAGTTTTTGGTAGGAAGCACGACTACGACGATGCTTCGAACAGCCACCATGCCTGTATTGCTGCTGCGCTGAGATAACTCTCTAAGCCACAGTGTTTCTACTTATTGAGAAATGCTGTGGTCAATCCCATCTAAGCTATCTGACAACATAGCCCACTGAGTTCGACCTGCGCACCTAAATATCGTCGTCTGGATTACGCAGTGGCCGTAGCTCACCTCGGGCGACCTCTTCTGGTACCGCGAAGGAGTACCGTCCCAACATATTGATGTGCTCGAAGATCAGCGGCGACAAACGAGCCAGGTCTTCGTCCTGTACCGGGTAGCCGTGCTGCTTTAACCGCTCCACGGCAGCCGTCATGTAGAGGGTATTCCATAGCACAATGATATTTACCACCAGGCCCAGGGCACCGAGTTGATCCTCCTGGCCTTCTCGGTAGCGCTGGCGAAGCTCGCCTCGTTTGCCATGGAACACGGCGCGAGCCAGGCTGTGTCGGCCTTCGCCGCGATTCAGTTGGGTCAGGGTGGCGCGGCGCTTGGACTCATCATCAATGTAGGTCAACGTATGCAGGGTTTTCTCGATCCGTCCGAACTCTGCCAACGCCTGGGCCAGACGGGTCGGACGATCTCCCGTTTGTAGGGTGCGCATGATGCCTGTCGCCGGCACTCGGCCAAGTTTGAGTGAGCCAGCCAAACGCAACAGGTCATCCCAGTGCTCGGCGATCAGGTCGAGCTTGACTGACTGGCGAGCAAGTCCGTTGAGCTTGCCGTAATCCGCGTCCGGGCGGGTGCGCCAGAAGCGGGTACCGCCGACATCAGCCAGGCGCGGGCAGAAGTGATAACCGAGCAGACGGAATAACCCGAACACCACATCGCTGTAAGCACCGGTATCGGTCATGATTTGTGTGGGCTGCAATTCGGTCTGTTGTTCCAGCACAACCGCGAGCAATACTAGGCTGTCGCGCAGGGTGCCGGGCACCGTAATGGCGTTAAGACCGGAAAACTGGTCGGAGATCAGGTTGTACCAGGTGACGCCCCGGCCGGTACCGAAATACTTCGGGTTAGGGCCGGCATGTACGGTACGCACAGGTACGACAAAACGCATGCCATCGGCGGAGGCCACCTCGCCGCCGCCCCAGACCTGAGCCAGCTCCAGTTGACTCTGCGCAGCCACCAAAATGGCATTGGCTGCCGACAGGGTATCGTCACGGAGATAGTTCTGGCTCACCCAGGACATTCGGTCACGGCGCAGCGCTTGGTTGTCGTTGCGAGTCAAGGGCTCCAGGCCGGTGTTACAGGCTCCTCCCAAGAGCACTGCGCACAAACTCGTCACCAAGTTGTCGGCCCGCGCATTGCGTTCGGACACATGGGTGAAGGCTTCAGTGAAGCCGGTACGAGCGGCGATTTCTAACAGGATTTCCGGCAAATCGACACGCGGCATCAAGTCGGCCACGGCTGCACGCAGTTGCAGCAACGAGTTGGGCTCTTCCAGCTTCTCCAGCGCTCCGAGGGACAGCTCGGTTTTGCCCTCTGTATTCTCACTCAACTGGATCGCAGGATTGTCGGGCAGGCGAGCGGCGACTGCGTACCAAGTCGCATCCAGCTCGGCAGACAAGGCGTCCAAGGTGGTTTTGGCGTTCACAGTCAGGCCCAGTGAGCGACAGATGATCGGTCGCGCCGACAGCCATTCTGCACCATCGAGCAGACCGATACGCGGGTCGGCATAGCGCCAACTGGGTGCAACAAAGACATCGCGGCGGCGTAGGGCCGTGCGTAGTGCATCAAGCGTGCAGAAGACATAGGCGCCCATGTCGAGGGAGCCATCTTCGCGAGTGATGTGGTTCTGCCAAGCCTTGGCCACGATCTCCTGCGGCACGTCATCCTCCGGCTTCCTGCGAGGCAAGTTCAGTTGCAACCAGTCCAAACTAGCCGCCACACCCTTACCCGCCGGGCTGAAGCCGAAGCGAATATGTTTCAATAAGTCAGGAAGGAAACGGCGCACGCTGCGGTAGCGCTCCTCCAGAGCGAGGTAAAACACATCGTTGGCCGGACGGATCAACGCATTGACCTCTTCCAGGGCTTTCTCCAGCGTGACACGTGGCAGGTCGTTGAACAGCCGGGCACGGACATTGTCATCGCTGATCGAGCTATCCAGCACGACCTTGCACGCAGCGGCGAGCATTGCCGCCGAGCGATCCAGGTCTTTTAGACTACGCAACCGAGCCTTCTTGTCAGCCTTCTCTGCGTTGTTGAAGATATCACGCAGTAGCGCTTCCAGAACTTCCAGAGCATCGTCGTGCGCACTGGCTTCCAAGGAAACCGCGAATGCCACCAACGTCGCCAACCGGCGCGACGCCGGCAGTCGATTGATGGCCGTGACCTTCGCGGTGTTGGCAAAGCGAGCCAGGGCGGCAATGCGGCTGGGAGGGATATGCGCAGCTGCCGGTAAGGCGATACCCAACCCGCGTACATCATCCAGCCGACGCAGCGCCCGAACCAGTGCAGGGCCACTGACCATCACCGGGCCGGAGCGTAGTTGATCCAGTCGGGAACTACGGTTGCCTTCGGCCACCAGAAGCAAGTCTTGTAGGTGCTGTCTTTGCTCCTCGGTCACGCTGCGGCCCAAGGTGTACCAGAGGCGTTCTTCAACCCGGCTACGCAGTTGGGCAATGAAGCGCTCTAACTGGGAAATTCCGGGCAATAGGACTTTCTGTGTGAGCAGCCATGAGGTAGCTCGTTCGAACAGCACGCCAGGACGATCAGTACCAGTCCAGCAAAGGGCATACAGCCATCGGCTCAAACGAAAGCCGATGCCTGGGTCAGTAAAGTGGCGATAGCCATAGCGCTCTTGAATATCGGCCGCATGTATCCAGCGACGATGATCGCTATAACGTACAAGACAGTCAGGGTCGGCGATTGCCAATTGCCGACAAAGCACAAGCAGGACTTCCACCGGCACAGCCGTGGGTTTGTCCGGCAAAACACCGACGAAGCGAACGGTAGTCAGCAGAACGGCATAGCCCAAGCGGTTATGGTTGCCCCGTAGTACCTGGACGGCTTCACGGTCTTCATCGCTCAGGTGGAAGTAGCGCTCCAGTTCATCACGGCTGGGCGCATCGATGTAGCGACCAAAGCCGTCGCGTTGCTCCTGAGTCAGAAAACCAACCGGCATCGATCACAGTACCTCGGCGCAGAACACGGCGGGGGTGACAATCCGCGTGCGTTCGATATGTCCGCGCTGCAAGAGGCCTGCGCGTCGATCACCGGTTACTAGGTAGTCCGCATTGCCCGCCAAAGCCATGGCCAGCAGAAAAGAGTCATCCGGATCATCGGCTTCAACCTCAATGGTCAACCGCTCCAATACCACGGCGCGTTGCAGGTTATTGATCATGGCCCCCACTTTGGCAGGCTGAAGGATGGCCTGAAGCTTGGGGTAACGACTGGCGCGACGAATTTCGTCGAGCTGTGCCCGTGAAGTCACCACCTCGAAGCGAGCTGAACGCCAGGCCCGATAGATCGCATCAGGAGACCCATGCGGTGAGATCAGCGCACTGAACAGAATGTTGGTATCCAATACAACCCGCATCAGCGCTTACGCGCCCAGTCGAGCGCTTCTTCAACCGCTTCGGTCAGTTCGGCCTCACTCAGATGGGCATTGGAAACCTTGGCCTGTTCGGCGCTCAGCTCCAGGATGTGTGCCCGCACCGCTTCTTCGATGAAGCGCGACAGGTCGCCCTTACGGCCACCGCCTTGGCTGGCCAGAAACATGCGAAGCGATTGGTCGGTGTCGGTGGAGACGGCGACGTTCCAGCGAGTGGTATTCATGACTTTTTCCAATGTTAGGTGTTTATGTGTTTATACACTCGATCCTCACTGCGCCGCAACGGTTCGATAAAACCCTCGTTTTATAGAACTTTAACGGAAGACCTGCCCTGTCGTTTTCAGAAGGCGCCTGCGCCCGACCGGCTGGCCGAGCGGGCGCGGGGGCAGTCGCCGCTTGAGGCCGCCGTTGACCGCTATTCGCGGGCCTATCAGTCGATCGACCAGCACCGGCGCGAGGGCTTGCCGGTCCTCGACATGCAGCGGCAGGAAATAGGCGATGCCGGCCGGCAGCTCGACCAGGTGCAGGGCGGCATGAAAGATTTGCTGCGCTCGACGTTGCAAAACGACCCGGCGACGGTGCGCGCCATGACCGAGCTTTCCGGCCGGGAGCGTGTCGCGCAGGTTATCGACGGGATGAAGCGCGAAAACGCGGCGCTGCAAGACCCGAATATCAGGGCCGAGCGGTTCGTTGAACGCTGGCAGGAGCTACAGGGCCAGCGCCGGGAGCTTCGCGGCTGGCAGCACGACGATGCCCGCGCCAAGGTCGAAAGCCAGATGAACGGCATGACCAAGAGCCTTGAGCGTGACCCGCAGGTAGATTCCATCCTGCGCAATCGCCGTCAGGAACTCGGAATCGGGCAGCAGCAGCGCCGGGGGCAGAGCATCGCCCACGAGCTGCAAGAGGAAATGTCACGCAGCCGGCAACTTAGCCGGGGCATCGGTTTGGGAAGGTAGGCACGGAGAATATGGCGGAGCTGGACGACGACAGGGAAGGAATCGAGCCGGAAGCACTGGACGAGGACGCCGGCGACCCGGCCGCCGCGTTCGACGCGCTCCGGCGCACGATCGAGACGCAGGGCGCGCAGATCGGCGCGGAAATGACCGTGATGCGGCGCGGGCTGGAAGCGGCTTTCGACCAGCTCGAAAAGATCGAGCCGGCGCAGGACTACAAGCCCCAGCTCGCCCAGCTCGTGCAGGCGCTCGACAATGTTGCGGAGCGGCTGCACGGCGTAGAGCAATCGCCTATTCTCCGGCAGGGTGCGACACACTATGCGGCGCTCCTCGAGCGCAGCGGCGAGGCCCTGATACGCACCGCCGCGCAGCAGCTCGAGCGGCAGGCGTCCGACCTCGAGCGCGCCGGCCGGAACCTCGCCGCTCATACGAAAAGCGCCTACGACCGGAAAAGTCAGGATTTCCGCATATGGATGGCCGGCCTTGTCGGGCTGTTCGTCGGCATATTCCTGATTTTGCTGTTGCCGCGTTTCCTGCCCTTCTCGGCCGACACCCATGTTGCGGCGACCGTCATAGGTCAGGACCGATGGAACGCCGGCGTCACCATGATGCGGGTGGCCGATCCCCGAAGCTGGCGCGGCGTGGCCGATTCCTCGCAGCTCGTGCGCGACAATGCCGAGGCGATCGGGCAATGCGCCGAGGCCGCGCGCACGGCCGGTTCAGATCAGCAATGCACCATCACCGTGAAAGCGCCGGCAGCACCGGCGCAGTAGGGTTGTGGGGGGACACCAGTTATTTCGGGAGGTTTTCTTCCGCCTCAACAGGTCCGGCGGCCATCGCGACGAGGCGCGCCGCGATACGCTTGCGCAGTTGCTCGGGGAGCGGGCGCGACGACAGCGCCTCGTGAATCCACAGCCCATCGGCGGCAAGGCGCGAAATGAACCTGTCCAACTCGGCAGCGTCGTTTCCAATCGGCGCAGGAGGTGCCCAGCGGTCGATGACCTGTTGCCACAGATCGCCAAGCTGCCGATTGTCGGAGCTTTCCAGCATGAGCAGTAGTTCGACCCGCCGGGCAGCTCTTGCGCAGGTGTTGATGTAGGCGGCGTGTCGTTCGGCGTCTGTCGCCCTGTCCGAGGTGTTGCCGGCGCTCGCTTCCAGCTCCTGTTCCCATGAGCGAGTCAGATGCTCATGGGTGGCGAGGATCAGGGCTTCGCGCGACGGGAAATGATACAGAAGGCCGGCGCGTGTCATGCCGGTTTCGAGCGCTACGGCGTCGAGGGTGACGGCGGTGAGGCCGTCACGCTCGATGATGCTCACAATGGCTTCAAGCACTTCGAGGCGCTTGCTGGCTCTCGCCATGTCGGCTTCCTTAGTGTTGTGTGGGATAGGCTGACGATTGCGAGCCGGGACCGTAGCGCCGCAACAGGATGCCGGTGATCAGGGCACCCACGGCCAGAACACCCGCCGCCACGTACATGACGACCGTATAGGCGTGGTCGAATGCGATTCCTGCCGCTTGACGCACGACAACACCATCGGCCCCCGCCTCGTTGGCAAAGACCAGCGCCGACGCCATGCTGTCGCGGGCCGCTTCCGAGGTTCCGGCGGGGAACACGACGTTGACCGTATAGAGGTAGGCCAAAAGACTTCCGAGAATTGTGACAGCGAACAGACTGCCAAACTCGTAGGACACTTCCTCGACCGACGACGCCATGCCGGCGCGATGCACAGGCACATTGCCCACAATAGCCGTTGATGCCACCGACATTGTTGCACCTACGCCGGCACCGGTCAGCGCCAGACCGGCGATCAGCCAGCCAAGGCCATGAGTGATGCCCCATGTCGCAAGCAGGACCGCCAGCGATCCCGCCGCAAGCCCGCCAGCTATAAGGATACGTAGGCCAATACGATGCAGGAATGCACCACCGAGCAGCGCAGTCGGCAATGATCCGAGCGCCGCCGCCGAAACCAGCATCCCGGCTTCCAGCGGCGTGAAGCCCGCAACGAGCTGGAAGCGTTGCGTCGTAGCAAGCTCAACACCGCCGATGGCGAACAGGGAGAACGCGGCCGCTAGAACGCCCGATGTGAACGCGGCATTGCGGAAGATCGAGAAGTCGAGCAGCGGGAACGGCAGGCGCAGTTGCCGGCGGACGAACAGCGCTCCGGCGAGGATGGCAACCAGCAGCGAAATAGCGGGGACGGCCCACGACTGCCCGGCATGGGCAGATTCCTTGATCGCGATCACAAAAGCCGACAGCGCCACCAATGCCTGAAACGACGACACCACGTCCCAAGGCTTGGTCGCATCGCCGGCCACCTTCGGCGCAACGATCAGCGCCGAAATGAAGGCAGCGACCACTACCGGCACATTGATGAGGAACACCGACCCCCACCAGAAATGGCCGAGCAGAAAACCGCCGATGATCGGTCCGAGCGCAGCGCCGACGACCGACAACGACCCCCAGATCGCAATGGCGATGTTGCGTTCCCGGTCATCCTCGAAGGTGACGCGGATGAGGGCGAGTGTCGCGGGCATCATCGCCGCCGCGCCGACCGCCAGAAAGGCCCGCGCCCCGATCAGGATTTCCGCTGTAGGCGAATAGGCCGCCACAATCGACGCGACACCGAACAGCACGAGGCCGATGAGGAACATGCGCCGGTGACCGATCCTGTCACCCAGCGTCCCGGTGCCGAGCAGCAGGCCGGCCATGACGAGGGGGTATGCGTTGATGATCCACAACCCTTGCGTTGCCGTCGCGCCAAGCTCGCGCGTCAGGGTAGGCAGGGCCGTGTAGAGGACCGAATTGTCCAGAACGATAAGCAGGAGACCGGCGGCGACGGTCACCAGAAGAACCCAGCGGTTCGAGTGGGCGGCAGGCATGATAGCACCATTCAGTGAGAGTAGCCAAACTTTACAGACAAGTTAGTAAAGTATCAAGCGCCTGCCCGTGAGGAACTTCAGACAATGGCCGACAGCGGGGCTTCGCATTCCGGGGCGCGATCAATTTGTCGCGAAATTCCTGATTTTTGCGACAAAATCGCCGTGTCGTTTTCAGAAGGCGACTGCACCAGTTCACTGGGCTGGCCGCCGTGTGTGCATAGAACTTCTGACCGGGAACGGTCAGAAGTTCTATGCACGAAGCGCCGCGAGAGATCGGAATTGCTCAGAACTCTTGTGCACGGCGCGACAAAGCCGGAACCGCCGAAAATTCCGGCGATCAACCGGCAAGCTGCTTGATGCGCTCGGCCAGGCGGCCGAAAGCCTCGTTCACGTATTCCAGCACCTTGGGTTCTGCGCCCTGCGTGCGCAGCGAGTCTTTGAAGGCTTCCAGGTCGGACAGCCATTGCCGATGCAGGCGGCCCAGCTCGTCGAGCTGAGGCCGGAAGTCTTGGAGACTGCCGCTCGCACGAAACGCCTGGTAGCCACGCTCAAGCGTGGCCGCCGTGGTCAGCAGTTGCGCGCCCATTTGCTTGTGCTGTTCGGAGAACTCGGCCATGCCGTCATAGGGCCGCGAAGCCTTGCGGCGCTCGGCTTCGGATGCCTCTTCCATGATGCGGGCGTAGCGGTAGAACCCTGGGAACTCGCGGGACAGCGCCATGAGCTGCTGATCGGATGTGCCGACCCAAATCCTGTGCAGGTCAGGCCCGTACCCCATCATGCGATTGATGATGGCATGGGCCTCGCTGACACCCTGGGCGGCAAGCTGCTGCATGTGTTGGTCGATCTTCGCGGCCAGTCGGCGGAATTCGTTCATGCTCATGTCCGTCACAAAAGGCGCGTTGATTGCCCTTGCGCCGTGAGAAGTGCCACCGCCTTCTTATCGAAGGAAACGAAGGTTTCCCCGCCAAGCCAGTTGCCTTCGTAGGCAATGACGCCATCGGCAAAGTCTCCGCCCGCGTCGAGCACCAGCAAGCCAGCCTCCACGGCAGGCCGGTTCACTTCCACATTCGCGGCGGCCAGTAGTGCCCGGATCGCGCTGGCCGCGTCGGCTTGCTGGAAGCCGTAGACACGCAGCAGCACCCAAACAAATTCGCATAGGCACGGCAGCGCGACCGCGATCAACTCGGCGTCGGTCAAGACTGCGGCGGCAACGTCCGCTTGTGCGGGATCGTCACGCACAACCGCACGCACAAGGACGTTGGTATCGACTGCGACCTTCATTGCTTACCTGCCCAGCCTTGCGCCGCCGCCTCGTTGATTTCTTCGATGGTGGCAACCTTCTGCGTCTTGCCCGCGAGCAGGCCGACAAAGTTGGCTATCGTCCCTGCGGGCCGTGCCGCCTTGAGCACGCCCCGACCGTCTGGCAACAAGTCCAGCTCGATCTTGTCGCCTGGCCTGATGCCGAGGTGTTGCAGTACGTCCTTCCGAAACGTCACTTGTCCCCGTGCGGTAACGGTCAATGTGGTCATGGTGGTTTGCCCTCGCAATCAAGGTTGATGCTTCACATAGTAATGCAAAAATGCCTTACCGTCAATGTCCGTCAAACGATCATTAGTCGGCCATGCCGGACACTGTCCAGCAAAGTTATTGCACAACGGGTTGTCGGACATTAAGATAGGCGGACGGAATGACGGACAAGAGAGGCGGCAAATGGCACTGATCGGCTATGCGCGGGTATCGACGGCGGAACAGGACACCGCCTTGCAGACGGATGCGCTACGCAAGGCAGGCTGCGAGCGCGTTTTCGAGGACACGGCTTCCGGGGCCAAGGCCGACCGCCCCGGCTTGGCTGATGCGCTGGCCTACCTGCGCGACGGCGACGTGCTGGCCGTCTGGCGGCTGGATCGGCTCGGGCGCTCTATGCCGCACCTAATCGAAACGATAGGCGCGCTGGAAGCGCGAGGCGTCGGCTTCCGTTCTCTGACGGAAGCCATCGACACCACCACGCCAGGCGGGCGGCTCATCTTCCACGTGTTCGGCGCGCTGGGCCAGTTCGAGCGCGACTTGATCCGCGAGCGCACCAAGGCCGGGTTGACTGCCGCCGCCGCTCGTGGGAGGAAGGGCGGGCGAAAGCCGGTTGTCACCGCCGACAAGTTGCAGCGAGCGCGGGAGCACATCGCCAACGGGCTTAATGTCCGAGAGGCCGCTACACGGCTCAAGGTGAGCAAGACGGCCCTGTACACCGCGCTGCAATCCACCAGTGCAGCCGACTCCTGATATTCCGTGCAGTCGTCTTCTGAAAATGACATGCCCAGCTCCGAGTTAGCCCATATTATGGTTTTAAATACTGGTATCGTTAATCAAGGTTCTATTTTCAATTTCTCTGTTGAGTAAACGGTACTTTTGATGAAAATTGGCTATGCGCGGGTGAGTACTCGGGATCAGAACGCCGACCTCCAGATCGATGCTCTGACAAAGGCAGGGTGCGAGCGGATCTATCAAGACGTTGCCAGCGGCTCAAAAAGCGCACGTCCGGAACTGGACAAATTATTGGTTCATGTACGGGCCGGTGATGCTGTGGTGATTTGGAAGCTGGATCGTCTAGGGCGCTCGCTCAAGCACCTGGTCGAACTGGTCGGTGAATTGGCCGCTCGTAACGTTGGCCTGCAAAGTCTGAATGACCCCATCGATACCACCCACGCGCAAGGCCGCTTTGTGTTCAACCTGTTCGCTTCATTGGCAGAGTTCGAACGTGAGTTGATTCGTGAGCGCACACAGGCAGGCTTGTCCGCTGCACGGTCACGTGGTCGAGTCGGTGGCCGCCCGAAGGGGCTGCCCGCTCAGGCGGAAGCGACCGCTATGGCCGCAGAAACGCTGTACCGAGAGGGTCGGTTAAGTGTGAGCGCCATTGGCAAGAAACTGCACATTTCCAAAAGCACGCTTTACCGCTACCTCCGGCATCGCGGCATAACGATCGGCGTACCCGCAAAAATCACCCAGCATCTCAACATCACGGTCCCACCGGCAGTGGACAATGCCGAACGGATCGCGACGGTCATATTGCGCCTGGCCGTCGAGAACAACAGCAAGTTCGTGCGTGGTAAAAAACGGGCACTGGAGAATATCGAGCGTTACTGCCTGGAACCTTACGGCATGAAGCTGCTTGAGTCGGGCAACTACGCGCTGAGCATTCCCTATCGCAACGATGAGGCACTGGATAAGACGGTACATGATCTGCTGACCGAGATCAGCCAAGAGGCCGAGATGCGTAATTGCTTTATCGAGGCAGATGCCTGGGAAGAGGGCTCTGAGCGGAGGTGGTAGGGCTTATGTTGGTTTTTGGTTCCATTGCTCCCCAAACCCCTTCTATGACGCTTTGGTCGTCCAGCTCGGGGAGCAATGGGTCTGGTTGATCATCTGCGCAGTGGCGCTTATTGGCGGCAGGCTCATCCTGTACTTGTACAGGATGGCCAAGGGTCGCAAAGATGGCCTGACTACCAGTAAATGGTGGGATGTGTTTTTTTAACCCCGGCAAGCGGAGCGCGCAGGCCGCTTGCGGCCGGAGGCGTGAGGATGGAAGCCCGCAGGGCCAAGACCGGCGCGCTCTTTGCCGGGCTTGGTTCACGACAGCCGCCCCCGCAGGGGCACGCCCTGGAGCGAGCGGCCCGCGTAGATCTACTGGGCGTGAGGGCGAGCGGTCAAATCAACGCCAAGCGCACGCATCACAACAAGCATTGTTTTCAGCGTTGGATTTCCCTGTTCGCTGAATGACTTGTAAAGCTGCTCACGGGCGAGACCCGTTTCCTTGGCCAGCTCGGTCATTCCTCTGGCACGCGCAACCACGCCCATAGCTTTGGCGATATACGCAGCATCGCCGGTATCGAGTGCATCTGAGAGAAACACTGCGATAGCCTCGGGGCCATCCAGTGCCTGGGCTGGATCATAGTCAAAAATCTGTTCGGTCATTGTGGCCTCCACTCGCTAGCCAATCGTTTTGCCGCTTCGATGTCTTTGGCCTGGCTGTTCTTGTCGCCACCGCAAAGCAGAATGACAATTTCTGTCCCGCGCTGCTGGAAGTAAACCCGATAACCTGGCCCGTAATGAATTCGCAGCTCGCTAACGCCGGAGCCAACCGGCGACACGTCGCCGGGCAGTCCATTGGCCAGACGAAAGATCCGGGCGGCGATTGCAGCCTTAGCGCGGCTGTCTTTCAGCTTGCGTTCCCAAGCCTGAAAGGTTGCGGTCTGTTTGATTTCAATCATGTGCATATTGTAATTTATAAATCACGTTTTGGCAATCCGTCGCGGACTGCCCGAGGGTGGAAAGCGGCGTGCATTGCGCAACGCCGCTATGGCTTTACAGGGTTGCAGGGGCCTCGGCGTAGCCGGGCAGCTTGGCAATGGCTTCTATGCGAATTGCGCGCAGCTCATAGGCCACATCGTGATAGTGATAGCCGCCCAGCTCGCTCGTGCTGTATTCGAAGTATTCGATCAGCTTGGGGTCGTTTGCGGGAGGGGGCGGCATCCTCCGGTGAGATTGATGTGTTCCCATCCGAGCGGCGAAACATGGGCCAAGAGATCGGGCGATAGCAGCTTTCCATCGCGTTTCTGGTTTGCAACGACCTCGCCGAGCTTCATGGTGTTCCAGAAGATGATGATGGCGGCGAGCAGATTCATGCCGGCGATGCGGTAATGCTGGCCTTCGGCGGAACGGTCGCGGATTTCACCGCGGCGGTGGAAGCTGATTGCCCGCTTCAGCGCATGATGAGCTTCGCCTTTGTTGAGCCCGATCTGGGCACGCCGTTGGAGTTCGGCATCCAGAATCCAGTCGATCATGAACAGGGTGCGCTCGACGCGACCGACTTCCCGCAGGGCTGTCGCGAGCTCGTTCTGCCGCGGATAGGAGGCGAGTTTCCGCAGAATCTGGCTTGGCGCGACGGTCCCGGCAGCAATGGTGGTGGCGATGCGCAGGATGTCGGGCCAATTGCGCTCGATCATGGCTTGGTTGACCTTTCCGCCGATCAACGCTCGCAGGTGCGCCGGGGCGGCCGACGGATTGAACGCGTAGAGCCGTTTGGATGGCAGGTCGCGGATGCGCGGAGCGAACCGGTAGCCGAGAATGGCACATGCGGCAAAGACGTGATCGGTGAAGCCGCCCGTGTCGGTGAACTGCTCGCGGATATGGCGTCCAGCATCGTTCATCAGCAGGCCATCGAGGATGTAAGGCGCTTCGCTTGCCGTTGCAGGAATTACCTGGGTTGCGAACGGCGCATATTGGTCGGAGACGTGGCTATAAGCTTTCAGGCCCGGGGTATTGCCATATTTCGCGTTGACCAGGTTCATGGCCTCACCTTGCTCTGTAGCGACGAAGAACTGTCCGTCGCTCGAAGCCGACGTGCCCATGCCCCAGAACCGGGCCATGGGTAACGCTGCCTGTGCCTCGACCACCATGGCCAGCGCCCGGTCATAGGCTTCGCCCTCGACATGCCACCGTCCAATGCGGATCAATTCCCAGAAGGTGTGGGTGTTTGTCGCATCCGCCATTTTGCGCAAGCCGAGGTTGATCCCTTCCGCCAAGATAACGTTCATTAGCCCGATCCGGTCAGCGCAGGGTGCTCCTGTGCGCAGATGGGTGAACGCTTCGGTGAAGCCGGTCGCCGCATCCACCTCCAGCAGGAGATCGGTGATGCGCGTGGGCGGGATCTGCTTGTAGAGATCGAGCACCAGATCTTCGGCGCCTGTCGGCGCGGCGGCTTCGAGTTTCTCGATATGCAGAACGCCGTTCTCAATCGACCCGCCCGGGATCGTGCCTGCGCGAGCGGCACGGCCAAGCTCGCGCAACCGCATGTCGAGGCGAGCTTGCCGGTCTGCCAGCCATTCCTCCGGCCGCAATGGCACAGCGAGACGACCGCCTTCCGCGATGGCTTGTGCCGGAACGAGTGCGTGTTTCAGATCGCCATAGCGCCGGGACCTAGTAAGCCAGACATCTCCGGAGCGGAACGCATCGCGCAGATGGAACAGCACCGCGATCTCCCATAGGCGAGCGTCGCCAGCCCTCTGGGCCCGAAGGTGGCGATGCCATTTCGAGCTGGGCCGCAAGAAGCTGGTCATCGCGGCATCGTTCAAACCGGTACGAAGGGCCGTCACAGCTTCCAGAAGCGGCAGTGCAACGGGCGCAGCTCGCAGATCGAGCAGGCGCAACATGCGTGGAGCGTATCGGCGGAAGCGGTGATAACCGTCGAGCACATGATTGAGCGGATCGTCGGCCATGGTGGCGGTCAGCCTGGTTGCCATTGCAACAAGGGTTTTTAAGCCGTCCCACCCTGACCCACTCGCGATGACATCGCCCAGCGGCTGGCCATCATCCTGTGCATCGACCAGGGCGCCCCCGATCTCGGCGAAGGATTTCAGGGTGTCACGCACCACCCCCGCTTCGTCTGCGACCTTTGCATGGCAAATACGCTCCGAAGCACGGTAGAGACGGCCGACGATCCGGTCGTGGGTTTCGACCACTGCGTCGGCCAACATCGCCTGCCATTCCGAGACGCAAACAGCCAAGATCGCAAGCCGCCTGTCCTCCGGGAGATCGCGCATGCCGTCGGCATAATACCGTTCACCCTGCCTGCGCAGACGAGTCACCCGATGGGCAGGAACGCCGGCAAGCAGATCCTCGGGGAGATCGACGCGTTGCAGATATTCGAGCCGGTCGAGCAGCCGGTTGGCCGACGAAGAGTTCGAGCCAGGCTCGAACTGGCGCAGCCACACAAAACGGGTCACCCGATCATCAGCCGTCTCCTCGAGCAATGCCAGCAACTGTTCTCGGATCGGCATAGGCAGCCGACTGGCGATCCTCGTCTCGATGCGTCGCTCGGCATCGACGAGAGCCGCGGCACAAAGCCGCTCGATCGTGGATGTCGCGGGAAGGACAGTGCGGGTGCGTCGGCACTCGGCTACGAAGCGACGGGCGATATCCTCGTTCGACACCGCCATCTCCGCTTCTCGGAACAACCATTCCTTCAGCTCGCTCGCACCACGCCCGGAGAAGGTGCGGAAGCCGTAGAGCCCCCGTAACTCGGCAAGATGCTCGTGCCGTGTTTCCTCGCGGGCAGCATAGTCTACGAGATCGTCGGCACCCAGGCCAAGCTGCGCTCCGATAAATTCGATGACCTCTGCAGGGATCAGTTCGCCTGGAGCCAGCACCCGGCCGGGATAGTGCAGGACACACAATTGCAGGGCGAAGCCGAACCTGTTGTGAACGCGCCGACGCAGCCTGATATGCCCAAGGTCTTCATCACTCAGCGTATAGTGCTTGAGCAAATCCGTCTGTGAAGTCGGCAAGCGCAACAGCGCGTCTTTCTGCCGATCGGTTAGAGTGACGCGACGCGGCATACATGTTCCTTTTTCAAAATCTGATAGCGTTCAAGACGCTTTATTTATGAAGCTGGTTGAGATACATTTCCAGAGGTCAATGCAATCGTGGCCGAAGCGCCGCCTCAAACCAACGTTTGTGATACATGCTGATCGGATATGCCCGCGTCTCCAAAGCCGATGGCTCGCAGTCTCTCGACCTGCAGCACGACGCCTTGCGCGCCGCAGGTGTCGAACGGGACAATATCTATGATGATCTTGCTTCCGGCGGTCGTGATGATCGCCCTGGCTTGACTGCCTGCCTCAAGTCATTGCGTGACGGCGATGTGCTGGTGGTCTGGAAGCTCGATCGCCTCGGACGATCGCTTGCCCATCTGGTCAACACGGTGAAGGAGCTGTCAGACCGCAAGATCGGCCTGCGGGTTCTGACTGGAAAGGGCGCTCAGATCGACACCACGACTGCGTCCGGTCGCATGGTGTTCGGAATCTTCGCCACCTTGGCCGAGTTCGAGCGGGATCTGATCCGAGAGCGCACCATGGCGGGTCTCGCCTCCGCGAGAGCGCGCGGTCGCAAGGGCGGACGAAAATTCGCGCTCACCAAAGCTCAGGTGCGTCTCGCGCAAGCCGCCATGGCCCAGCGCGATACTTCAGTTTCCGATCTCTGCAAGGAACTCGGCATCGAGCGCGTCACTCTCTACCGATATGTCGGTCCCAAAGGCGAGCTCAGAGACCATGGAAAGCATGTTCTCGGACTTACGTAGCAACTCGTTTCTTTTCGCAGGTTGAGCCACCTCCGCGCTTCATCAGAAAACTGAAGGA
>NZ_JAWHOP010000031.1:0-32884 GCF_032586995.1 Pseudomonas syringae group sp. J248-6
ATCGATGAGTTGAAAGCAGGTCTGGATGAGTACATCCACTACTACAACCATGACCGCATCAAGCTGAAGCTCAACGGCCAAAGCCCCGTAAAGTACAGGGCTCAGGCGGCAAGCTAAAACCGTCCAACTTTTGGGGGGCAGTTCACGGAGCGTGCGGAACGATAACCTCATCTATCGTGCGGCGCTCTGCGTCGCATGCAGCTCTGGACGCTCTGCGTCCGGTCTTGAGTCTGCGGCGCGGCGCAGATTTGTGACGCAGAGCGTCACGACAGGCATTCCCACGCGGAGCGTGCGGAACGATAACCTCAACTACCGTGCGACATTGCGCGTTAAAAGCTCGGTAAACGCCTTGGCCATCGGTGACTGTTCGTCCTTGCGCTGTACCAGCCACACCGCGCTTGTCGCGCCGGGGTCGAGGACATTGCGATAGACCACGCCGTCGATGCGCATTCGGCGGTAGGACGCTGGCAGCACGGTGACGCCCAGTCCAGCCGCCACCAAACCGATGATGGTCATCACTTCACCCGCTTCCTGAGTGATCAGCGGGCTGAAACCCGCGGCGCGCGCCAGACTCAGAACCTGCGCGTAAATGCCGCTGCCATAAGTGCGCGGGAAGAACACGAACGGCTCAGCGGCCAGGGCCGACATATAGATCCCGTTCTCGCTTTCTGCCGCCAGTGGATGGTCAGCACGCATGATCGCCACCAGCGGCTCGTTCAGCAGCTCAAACACCACCAATGAGTCGGGTAACGCCAACGGGCGCATGATGCCGACCTGAATGGTCTTGTCCTCAAGCCCTGCTGCCACTTCCTGGCTGGTGATTTCGGTCAGGGTCAGGTGCACATCCGGATAAGCCTGACGGAAGGCAAAAATCGCCTGTGGAATGCTGGAAGTGAACGGTGCCGACGAAGTAAAGCCAATCTTCAGCTCGCCGATTTCACCCAGTTGCGCACGCCGGGCAACATCAGTGGCTTTATCGACCTGCGCCAGCACCAGCCGCGCCTCATCGAGAAACAACCTGCCGGATTCACTCAGCTCGACACGCCGGTTGGTGCGATCAAACAGACGCGTGCCCAGCTCCTGCTCCAGCGTCTGGATCTGCTGACTCAGCGGCGGCTGGGAGATACCCAGCGCCTGTGCCGCACGACCGAAATGCAGCTCTTCGGCAACCGCGATGAAGTAACGCAGATGGCGCAATTCCATGCTGCCTCCATTAAGTCGTTTTACCTATCAAACAGGTCGAACAATATATTGGATGGAATGATTGGCGGGCTATATGATTTTTTCATTGCCTGCCCAATCGTGCTCCGAGGTCTCCCTTGAATCCTGCCGTCGCCCCGCCCACCACAGACTTGAATGCCTCCGCTAAACCGTCTGGCGACACTTACATCGAGAAAAACACGCCGCTTTTCAAACGCACCGCACTGGCGCTGTTCGCTGGCGGGTTCTCGACATTCACCCTGCTGTATTGCGTCCAGCCGATGATGCCCACGCTGTCCGGCGAGTTCTCCCTTTCGGCAGCCCAGAGCAGCCTGATTCTGTCCGTCGCCACGGCGATGCTCGCCATCGGCCTACTGATCACCGGACCGATATCCGACCGGCTGGGGCGCAAATCGGTGATGGTCATGGCACTATTCTGTGCATCGCTGTTCACCATCGCCAGCGCGCTGATGCCCAGCTGGGAAGGCGTACTTATCACACGGGCACTGGTGGGCCTGTCGCTGAGCGGTCTGGCGGCAGTGGCGATGACTTACCTGAGCGAGGAAATCCACCCCACGCATCTGGGCCTGGCAATGGGGCTGTATATCGGCGGCAGCGCGGTCGGCGGGATGAGCGGGCGGCTGATCGTCGGGGTCATGATCGATTACGTAAGCTGGCACGCGGCGATGCTGGTGGTCGGCGGACTGGCCCTGATCGCAGCTGTGGTGTTCTGGAAGATCCTCCCGGAATCGCGCAACTTCCGCCCCCGCTCACTGCACCCTCGCAGCCTGCTGGACGGCTTTGTGGTGCAGTTCAAAGACGCCGGGTTGCCGCTGCTGTTTCTGGTCGGGTTTCTGCTGATGGGCGCATTCGTCACGCTGTTCAACTACATCGCCTACCGCTTTTTGAGCGCCCCCTACAACCTGAGCCAGGCCGTGGTCGGGGTGTTTTCCGTGGTGTATCTGTCGGGTATTTACAGCTCGGCAAAGATCGGCTCATTGGCCGACCGTCTTGGCCGCCGACGGGTGCTATGGGCCGTGATCGTGATGATGCTGGCCGGCCTGCTGCTGACCCTGTTCACACCGCTGCCACTGGTTATCGCAGGCGTGCTGATATTCACCTTCGGCTTCTTTGGTGCGCATTCGGTAGCCAGCAGCTGGGTGGGACGCAGAGCGACAACGGCCAGAGGTCAGGCTGCTTCGCTTTACCTGTTCTGCTATTACGCGGGCTCAAGCGTAGCAGGAACCGGTGGCGGAGTGTTCTGGCATTACGCGGGCTGGAGCGGCATCGGGCTGTTTATCGGCGTGTTGCTGTTGATTGCCCTCGGGGTAGCGTTGCGGCTGGCGAGGTTGCCACCGCTGGGGGCGAAGGTTTAGTCACAGATAGGGCGATGGCGGATAGAGTGAGCCAAGGTACACTGGCGCATCCGCCAGTTCTGGTAAAGGAAACCGACATGCGCCTCGACCACCTCCATCTGCAGAATTTTCGTTGTTACGAAGATGCTCATTTTGATTTCCAGCCGGGGTTCAATCTGGTGGTGGGGGTTAATGGCAGTGGGAAGACGTCGCTGTTGCTGGGGGTGGCTTGTTGTTTCAGGAATTTTCTACAAACGATGGATACGAGCTACTCACCAAATCATTCTCTTATTACTGAGAATGACGCCAGATTCACCATTGTGAGATTTGAGGACAGAATTCGTTTTGAGCGCAATTTCCCCCTGAAACTTTCGGCTAAAGGTGATGCGTTTGACTTCCCGAATTGGGACGTATCATTTGAACGCAACAGCCCCATCCCTAGCTACAACGTGCCCATAAGCCTGAAACTTCAGGAAAAGCTACGCACATTAGACTCGACTCTACCGACTGACTTACCGGTGCTCGCCTTCTATAAAGCCAATCGACGCTGGCTAGCATCTCCGGTATCCCCAGAGCATGCAGCGCAAAGCAAGCCGTCAAGACTGAACGCTTATACCGGGTGGTCTGACGCTGCCTCTAATTTAGAGAGCTTTGAAAACTGGCTTATAGGAAAAACACTGGAGCGCTTACAAAGGATGTCAAGGGCACGCCATAACGGAGTGTTCGACGACGAGCTGACCTGGATAAATACAGCTATCCAGTGCGCATTACCTGATTCCAGGGGGATCGAGTACGACATGGAGCTTCGAGGCTTGGTTGTCGATATGGGCGAAAAATCGATCCCGTTCAACGACCTGAGCGACGGACAACGCGGAATGGTCGCACTCTTCGCCGATATCGCTCGCCGTATATGCCTGCTCAACCCGCACATGGGGAAGGATGTGCTAAGCAAGACAAACGGCATCATCGTCATCGATGAACTCGATATCCATCTTCACCCCGGCTGGCAACGCACCATTGCTCCAGCACTGAAAAAAGCATTTCCCAGCATCCAGTTCATCGCCGCCAGCCACTCACCACAGGTCATCGGCAGCCTGCAGCCGGGCGAGGTCATCCTGCTGAATAACCATGACGGCTCTCATCCAAGAGCAACCTACGGCCTGGACTCCAGCAGTATTCTGGAAGAAGTCATGGGTGTACCGCAGCGCGAGCCTGAAATTGAAGTACTGCTCGACGAGCTATTCAGCACACTGGAAAACAACGAGCTTGAAAAAGCCAGACTGCAGCTTGATGCGTTAAAACAGAAAGCGCCCGATCTGCCCGAGTTCGCAGGTGCCGAAGCGTTGCTCAAACGCAAGGAGCTCATTGGACGATGAGACGCGTTATCAAGGGAACTGAGCCTGCGTCACTCACCGAATGGAAAGCCAGCGCAAACGAAGACTGGACGCCCACCTATCCAACCCTGCAGAACCCGCAAAAACGCGACTTGCATAATTGCTTGCTGCAAGAGCAGAACTTCTCATGCTGCTATTGCGGCAGGGAAATAGAGCTTGATAGCAGCCACATCGAACATTTCAGACCGCAGGATCATTATCTGCCATTGGCACTGGAATACAGCAATCTTCATGCGTCTTGCCTGCGCGAGACCACACCAGGAAACCCGTTGCACTGCGGCCACTATAAAGGCAACTGGTTCGATGAGGACCTGCACATTTCCCCGACAGAGGACGATTGCGAGCAGCGCTTCCGTTATCTGCTCACAGGGAAAATCCAAAGCACGTCCCACACAGATCTTCCCGCCACGACGATGATCGAAAAGCTCGCACTCGATATCGCGTATCTGACTAAAAGACGTCAGGAGGCCATAACGAGTGTGTTCGATGAACAATTCTTATCCAGCGCCAGCGATGCTGAGCTTAGGCACCTTCTGGAAAGCCTGCGATCGCAAGCTGCCAACAATCCGATCAGCTTTGGTCATGTGATTGCACGTTATGCGGAACAATTACTGGCGTAGAGGCAGTCAGTCCGGAAAGCAGGGCTAGGGAGACGCATTGCGCGTCCTCCCATCGGTCATTCACAACATTGAGCAAGAAATTTATTTTCATATATTTGTTTATATTTCATTTTCGTGTAATTTATTTTCATCACGAAAACAGAGATAAAAATAATGAATACCTGTGATCGCCTCGAAACCTGCTTCACTCCTTTTCCTGCGTCATCCCTGCCGAGTACTCCCGAGTCGCCTTCCGGCTGACGGCTTCAGCCGTCGGTATTGCGCCCTCGCCTACCCATTCTGCAAGGAACCGCCGCTATGTCGCCGTCACCCGGTATTTCGCTGTTGGTCTACGCCGCTGTCGCAATCATTGCCTTGATCGTGCTGATTGCGCGGTATCGCCTCAATCCGTTTATCGTCATTACGCTGGTGTCGGTCGGTCTGGCGCTGGTTGCCGGGATGCCGGCCAGTGGCGTGGTCGCCTCTTACGAAGCGGGAGTGGGCAAGACGCTGGGGCATATCGCGCTGGTCGTGGCGCTGGGCACCATGCTCGGCAAGATGATGGCCGAGTCCGGTGGTGCCGAGCAGGTGGCGCGCACGTTGATTGACCGCTTTGGCGAGCGTAACGCGCACTGGGCTATGGTCTGCATTGCGTTTCTGGTGGGCTTGCCGCTGTTTTTCGAAGTGGGTTTCGTTCTGCTGGTGCCGATTGCCTTTACTGTCGCGCGGCGTGTCGGGGTGTCGATTCTGATGGTCGGCCTGCCGATGGTCGCTGGTCTGTCGGTGGTGCACGCACTGGTGCCGCCGCACCCTGCGGCAATGCTCGCCGTTCAGGCTTATCAGGCGTCGGTAGGGCAAACCCTGTTCTATGCCATTCTGATCGGCATACCCACGGCCATCATCGCCGGTCCGGTATATGCCAAATTCATCGTGCCGCATATCCATCTACCGGCTGAAAACCCGTTGGCGAAGCAGTTTCTCGACCGCGAACCAAGAGCAAAACTGCCCAGTTTCGGCCTGACCATGGCGACCATTCTATTGCCGGTGGTGCTGATGCTGCTGGGTGGCTGGGCCAACCTGATCAGCACACCGGGCAGTGCGTTCAATGGCTTTTTGCTGTTCATCGGCAACTCGGTGATCGCCCTGCTGCTGGCCACCCTGCTGAGTTTCTGGACGCTGGGCATCGCTCAGGGTTTCAATCGCGACTCGATCCTGAAATTCACCAATGAGTGCCTGGCACCGACCGCCAGCATCACGTTGCTGGTCGGTGCCGGTGGCGGTTTGAACCGTATTCTGGTCGACAGCGGTGTCACCAACCAGATCGTTGGTCTGGCGCAGGACTTTCACCTCTCGCCCTTGCTGATGGGCTGGCTGTTCGCTGCACTGATGCGTGTGGCGACAGGCTCGGCGACGGTAGCAATGACCACAGCATCGGGGATCGTTGCACCAGTGGCGATGGGCCTGGGTTATCCGCACCCCGAGTTGCTGGTGCTGGCGACAGGCGCAGGCTCGGTGATCTTTTCCCACGTCAACGACGGCGGTTTCTGGCTTATCAAGGAATACTTCAACATGACCGTAGCGCAAACCTTCAAGACCTGGACGGTACTGGAGACGCTGATCTCCATCGTCGCCTTTGCTTTGACGCTGGGTCTGGCGCAGGTGCTCTGAGTGGACATTCTGTACCAGATACGTGCCCGTCAGGATTCACTCAGCGCGGGAGAAGGCCGGATCGCCAGGCTGGTGCTCAGCGATATCGCCTTCGCCGCAAGTGCCAGTCTGGACGAGCTGGCCAGCCGCGCCGGGGTCAGCAGCGCTACGTTGTCACGCTTCGCGCGTAGCATCGGTTGTCGGGACCTGCGCGACTTGCGCCTGCAACTGGCCCAGGCGAGCGGCGTGGGCAGCCGATTTCTCAACCCTGAACCGGCCCCGGAGCAGTCGGCCTTTTTCACCCGGATTGTCGGTGACATAGAAGCCACTCTGCATCAGCACCTGGCCGGGTTTGATGAGTCGCGCTTTGCCGCAGCCGTAGCGTGCCTCAGCGATGCACGCATGATTCATGCGTTCGGCATGGGCGGTTGCTCCAGCCTGTGCAGCGAGGAGCTACAAACCCGATTGGTACGTTTGGGCTACCCGGTGGCGGCCTGCCGCGACCCGGTGATGATGCGCATGATTGCGGCCACGCTTGGTCCGCAACACAGCCTGATTGTCTGCTCGCTCAGCGGGCGCACGCCGGAACTGCTCGACGCAGTAACTCTGGCGCGGAGCTATGGTGCTCGCGTGCTGGCCATTACCTTGCCCGACTCCCCTCTGGCGCAACTGGCCGAGGTGGTGTTGCCGTTGCAAATTGCTGAGACCAATTTCATTTATAAACCCACCGCCGCGCGCTACGGCATGCTGCTGACCATTGATGTGCTGGCCACTGAACTGGCGCTGCTGAGCCCTGAAGACAATCAGGAACGGCTGCGTCGGATCAAGCTTGCACTGGATGAATACCGTGGCGGCGAAGACGGCCTGCCGCTGGGAGACTGAAGCATGATTTACGACCTGATCATTCGCGATGCGCTGGTCATCGATGGCAGCGATACGCCGGGAGTACGCGCCGATGTAGCGATTAGCGACGGACGCATCCAGCGCATCGGCAACCTGATCGATGCCACTGCGCAGGAAGAGGTCAACGCTGCCGGTCGCGTGCTGGCCCCAGGTTTTATCGACGTCCACACCCATGACGACACGGTAGTGATTCGCAAGCCCGACATGCTGCCCAAGATCAGCCAGGGCGTGACCACGGTTATCGTCGGCAATTGCGGGATCAGCGCGTCACCGGTCTCGCTGCTCGGCAACCCGCCAGACCCCATGAACCTGCTGGGCGACGCGGCAGCGTTTGTCTATCCGCGCTTCGCCGACTATCGCGCAGCCGTGGATAACGCCCGGCCCGCCGTGAATGTGGCCGCTTTGATTGGCCATACGGCCCTGCGCAGCAACCACATGGATGACTTGTTTCGCAGCGCCAGCCCGGAAGAGATCGCCGCGATGCGCGAGCAGTTGCGCGACAGCCTCGAAGCCGGCGCGCTGGGTTTGTCGACTGGCCTTGCTTACGCTTCGGCCTTCTCGGCCGAGACCAGCGAAGTCAAGCAGCTGGCTGAAGAGCTCAGCGCTTTTGGCGCGATCTATACCACCCATTTGCGCAGCGAATTCGAGCCGGTATTGGAGGCGATGGCGGAGGCCTTCGACATAGGCCGCCATGCGCGCTCGCCAGTGGTGATTTCCCACATGAAATGCGCTGGCGCGGGTAACTGGGGCCGCAGCCCGCAACTGCTGGCGGCCCTGGAAAAAGCTGCGCAGGACCATCCGGTCGGTTGCGATTGTTACCCTTATGCAGCCAGTTCTTCGACGCTGGACCTGAAGCAGGTCACCGACGCATTCCGTATCACCATCACTTGGTCAACGCCGCACCCGGATCAGGGCGGCCGGGATTTACAGGACATTGCCGCCGACTGGGGGTTGTCATTGCTGGACGCCGCACGCAAGTTGCAGCCTGCGGGTGCGGTGTACTACGGCATGGATGAGGGCGACGTCGAACGCATCATGTCTCACCCGCTGTCGATGATCGGCTCCGATGGCCTTCCGGAAGATCCGTTTCCGCATCCGCGCTTATGGGGAGCATTCCCCAGAGTGCTCGGGCATTTCAGCCGGGACAAAGGGTTGTTTGCGTTGCACACCGCGGTACACAAAATGACCGGGCTTTCGGCAGCGCGCTTTGCCTTGCACGAGCGCGGCTTTATCCGCGAGGGCTACTGGGCGGATCTGGTGCTGTTCAACCCGCAAACCGTGCGCGATGTGGCAGATTTCAAAGACCCTCAGCGAGCGGCACAGGGCATTGATGGTGTCTGGGTAAACGGCCGATTGAGCTATGCCGAAGGCAAGCCGCAAGGCGAGCGACAGGGTAGATTCCTGCCGCGCAGCGGTTCGCTGCTGGAGGGCTTTACGGATGGAAAAGCGCCGACGTAAGCGTCGGCGCTGAAAAGAGCCGATGCGCCCTGATGTATCGACGCATCGTCAGCCGGACAATTACTGGTGATACTGCGCCGACAACTCATGTACTGCGTTGATGAACGCACCAGCATTGGCCGGGTCGACTTCAGGGGTGATGCCGTGGCCGAGGTTGAAGACGTGACCGGTGCCGCTGCCGTAGCTGGCGAGGATGCGTGCAACTTCCTGGCGGATGGCTTCCGGGCGGGCGTAAAGCACGGTCGGGTCCATATTGCCCTGCAGCGAAACCTTGCTGCCGACACGCTGACGCGCTTCGCCGATGTCGCAGGTCCAGTCCAGGCCCAGGGTGTCGGCGCCGATGTCGGCGATGCTTTCCAGCCACAGCCCGCCGCCTTTGGTGAACACGATGACCGGCACCTTGCGCCCATCGTGCTCGCGAATCAGGCCGTTGACGATCTTGCGCATGTAAGCCAGCGAGAATTCCTGATACGCCGCCGAAGACAGGCTACCGCCCCAGCTGTCGAAGATCTGCACCGCCTGGGCGCCCGCGAGAATCTGGCCATTCAGGTAGGCCGTGACTGACTGCGCCAGTTTGTCGAGCAGCAGGTGCATGGCTTGCGGGTTGTCGTAGAGCATGGCCTTGGATTTGCGGAAGTCCTTCGAGGAGCCGCCTTCGACCATGTAGGTCGCCAGGGTCCACGGGCTGCCGGCAAAACCGATCAGCGGCACACGGCCGTTGAGTTCGCGACGGATGGTGCTGACCGCGTCCATCACATAGCCCAGGTCCTTCTGTGCATCCGGGATGGGCAGTGCTTCGATGTCAGCCAGCGTGCTGACGGTTTTCTTGAAGCGCGGGCCTTCGCCGGTCTCGAAGTACAGGCCCAGGCCCATTGCGTCGGGAATGGTCAGGATGTCGGAGAACAGAATCGCCGCATCCAGCGGGTATCGATCCAGTGGCTGCAGCGTGACTTCACAGGCGAACTGCGGGTTCTTGCACAAGCTCATGAAGTCCCCGGCACTGGCGCGGCTGGCGCGGTATTCAGGCAGGTAACGGCCTGCCTGGCGCATCATCCATACCGGCGTGACGTCTACGGGTTGCTTGAGCAAAGCGCGAAGGAAACGGTCGTTCTTCAGGGCAGTCATGTCGGCATCCGCAATAAAAGTGCCGGCATTTTCTCAGAGCGCGACGCAAAAGGCACGGCAAGAGCCGTGCCTTTTGTCTATCGTGCCGATTTGCTGTGCCAATACAGCTCCGCGCCCGGCGTAAGACTGGGGCGGGCCTGCGCTATTTGTGGGGATCTATGACGTCAAACGCCTTGATAACGCCTTTTTCAGCCGGGGCAAGTATCAGGCGCCAGGCACCTCTGCCGGTGCTCCTGCCTATACCGGGAAGGTCCAGCGAGAACTGGCTTTTACCATACTTGTGCAGACTGCCATTGCCATCCAGCACATATCTATCAACTGCTTTTTTGACAGCAGCTTCAAGGTCATCGTTAGGGAGGTCATTTTCTGCATGCCTGAAACGCCTACTTGCAAAAAAGCCATCGGTGTCCACTTTGTATCTTTTTACCCGATTGCTATCCGAGGAATCGCCATCACTCCCCGAGCCGCTCGATGGTCTGCCTTTTAATCGTTTGTTGCCGCCGCGCAACCCTGCCGACGCATGTACCCAGACCCCTTGCCTATCAAGCTGAATCGGCAATTGATAATGCGCATCTGGCCGCCGGGGATCGATCACCCTCCATGCTGCGAAATCGGCATCGTATCTGACGGCATAGGTCTTACCTTGTTGCACAGCATAAAAGCGGCTTGGCGCACCTTCATGAGTCTTTTCATAAACGCCGTTGTAAAACCCGCTGTCGAGCAGTTTCAATCCACCGGGTGTTTTTGCCACTGCTGTTTTAGGATCAAGGACAGAACGGCCGATTGATGTTGTCGACGATGTCTGGACCCTTCGTGCTCTGGGCAGCGTCAAACCTTCAGCCAGCAGCAACGCCGCCTGGACAAAATACAAGGGGGCACCTTGCTCTTCACCGCCAGCTTTTGCGATGCCCTGCCAGATGGCATAAAAGCTGCGCAATGCTGCAATCGGCAGCCTTACCTTGAAAGGCGCGAAGGTGAGCACGATGTCGCCAACGACTTTGGTGATTTCCCAAGCACTTTCCCAATAGGTTTCCCAGTTGGTGTTGGTCTGTTCATCGACAGCAGAAATCACCCTCCCGACTTCAGAGTCATAGACTGCCTCAAGAAAACTTCCAGTGCAGGGCTGCAGTTCCATGAACAGCGTTTCACGGCGGACGGTCAGAATACGCCTGACATCGTCCCGGGAGGCCAAAGGCGCCCTGCCCACCAGATAGTCCAGCAAACCCGGTTCAAGCAGTATCCGCTGCTGAAACTCCTGCGGATCGCTCATTTCCCGGAAGCATATTCCGTCAGGAGCCTGCGGGGTGAAAACCACAAAAGCGGCGACGCTCGAGCGCGACTCTGCGCCGATCACCAGTACGCCGCTCAATGACACGTCATTGATGGATAACTGGCTGACCTGAATGCGATGCCCCTCTACCGTTGCGCGGTCATCACTGTCAGTTGGGTGATCAAGCACGGCAGCAACCCATTTGTAGCCCCTGCTCGCCAGCTCGGGAGGAAGTCCACCATCGCCCAGAAAGTCACCCGCCATCTTCGCCTCTATCACATCGAGGCGCATTTGCGCGCGCATGACGCGTGCATAACGTTCACGGTGCCATTGCCCTGACGCCGACGTGGACAGTACTGTGCGGAGGTATCTTGAATAATCTTCGCCAATGTTCAGATCACGAATCAGGCCGAACAGATAACCGGCGTTGAGGAAACTGACCAGTTGCCCCTGATCGTCAAACGCGCGGCTGGTGAGCAGAAAGTTGATATTGGTGAGTGCAATGTTTTCCAGCGACAGATCTGTAAGGCTGCGCTCATGCGTTTCATAATGCGGCTCCAGTTCTGAAGGGCCGATATATTCGTAATCGGTATCAATAATAATGCCTGGATCAATCTCGATGCTGACGGTATGCACGCTGATATGGTCAGGATCCACTGCAATACCGTGGTCGAGCAAAATCCGTTCCTGCAGCTTTTGCCGCGCATATTTGCGCAATTGGTCGGGCTGTGCGTAGCCGGAAGGATCCAGCAGGTCAGGTGCCTGAGCTTCGAGCAAGGCTTGACTGTAGTCCTGCACCGCCATTTTCCAGCTTTGTTTTTCGGCAGCCGTCGAGTTCGCGAACCAATCAGGCAGAAACCCGCTTTCGATTTCGGTTGGTTTTCCGGGGTCGAACCAGCCGCGATTTTCCTCGATCGCGCGCCGCGTCAGAACGTCGCGAAAGCCCTGTACGTCCTGCTCGAATTGCATACCCAGCGATGACCGCTCGTCAGCCTTCAATTGCGAACTGATTGCCAGATAGAAGCTGTCGGTGCCCTGTTTGAACGAAGTTATCTCACCGTTGCCGGTGTCCTTTGCGCTGTAATTTCCGTAGTTGTCATGCAGCAGAATAATACGGTTATCGTCAGTATCTGCCGGAGCGTAATTGCTCGCACCAGCGTCGAAGATCAACACGTCCCGACCCGATTCGGCCGCCAGTAATTTCCGGACGATACTGCGGGCCAGCTCATCCGTGTACGAATTGAAGCTTCGCGTTCGCGACAGCCCGTCGATAGCCAGACTGTTGCTCCACTCATCCAGCGAAATGTTCATTGCCTCGCCAAAAGCGTCCGGCAGAACAAGATTGTTCAGGAAATCGGCCTCTTCCTGTTCTGTCAGCGGCATCTGCTGCAACAGCTCTTCGAGACGTCCTGCCGGAACCTCGGGGCATAAGGCGCACAGCACGCTCAGGGCCGGAGACAGCGGCGTCTGCTGACGAACCCAAAGAGGCAGGAAAGGATTGTGTTCGCGGGTATCCAGTTGGCCCTTTGAGGTGCCTTCATCAGCTGCAACCAGCGCATCGAATAACAGCGGTCTCTGGTCTTTTGCCAGCCCCGCTATTTGCTCACGCAGGGTAACGATTCGTCCGGCATCACTGCCACTGCCCGGAAAGTTACCCCCCATTCCAACGCTGGAACCTGCAGGCAACTGACTGAACACCCAGCGCAGTAACGGCTCGTCATCGGCGACCTGAACATTGTCCGGGACGATGTAAGCGTCGCCATTTTGCGTCAGGACAATGCTGTCTTGAACAACGCTTTCATCACTGCCTTTAAGAAAAACCGCGAGTACTTCATCGTTTTCGTTGTGAATCCTGATGGACAGGTCTGCTGGCCAGTCTGGCAACTGAACCAGCAAGGAGAACAGCGCGCCTTCACCGTCTTCAGGAAAAAAATCCTTTTCTGTAAAGTGCTCGACGAACTGGTCGATTATCCGGTCCGCGCGTTCTCGGGTCCGGTGTTCGCGCACGGCAACCGTGCTGGGCGTGAACCTGTCCGGCCCGAGAGATTTCTGCTCATTGGATCGAGCAAGTTTGCCCATGGGTGCTGCTTTCAACATGGCTATTTCCTTATAGCGACATGGATGGCGGGAGTATCTAAGGCGATGAACTCCCCAAAAGGATCAGGAGCCTAAACCTTTTTAAGAGCAGGTACAGAGGGCGGAAAACAGCTGTAAACAATCGCTTGTCGCAGACGCCGGAACAGGCCTTGATCGGGACTTGGACAAGAGGGTTGAAACCTTGATGCGCCGCCTCTGGCGGGGCGACGCAACTTAATGAAAGGCGGTTGTAATTCCGGGACCGGATTATTTCAAAACGTCACAAAACCGTTTTTTCCGAGCCCCGTCCCCGCCATCCAGGCCTGGCCTGCACCAGACTGGGATAGGGAATCAATCAGCCTGGCTGACACCCGAATGAACCGAAGCTGCCGATGTTGCAAGCGCCTGTTCAAGTGCGTAGGCATAGCTCAGCAAAGCACCTTCATCCCAGGCAGTGGAAAGAAAATACAACCCTCTTGGCAGGCCATTCTCTTCGAGCCCGACAGGCACGGTTATTCCCGGATAACCGGCGATAGCGCCAACCGCTTTGAAAGAAACCTCTGACCAGTCAATGAGCACGTCGAGCGAGTGTTGCTGCAAGAGCCCATCGATCAATTGTCGATGAGCAGCACGCAAGTTGGTTGCAATCGACAGGTAATCCTCCTGATCTACAGACACGCTGGAGGAGTCAATCAATAAATCCTGATCATAGGCTTGCGCTCCAGGAAACGCGGTGTTGAATGCAATGATCTCATCCAGCGTGCTGACACCCAGCCCGGTGCGTGTGCTCAAGTAAGCGTTAAGCTCGCGCTTGAAATCATGCACCAGCACTAAATACTCTGAAGTGCTATCAATCGACGGAACATCGACGGGAACCAGTATCGCCCCGGCAGCACTCAGACGACGCTTCACCTTTTGGAATTCAGGATCGTCGTCCATTGGCATGCCGTCATGGGTGTGACCTGGATAGCCCAGGCGCTTGCCGCTCAAGGCGTCCGTCCTGAGGTGGTCGACATAGTTCACTACATCGGTGGAGGCTCGGGCGGTGGCTTCGTCGAGAGGGTCGTTGCCGCTCATCGCCGTCAGCAGGATCGCGGTATCCGTGACCGTTCGCGCCATTGGGCCGGGGGTGTCCTGACGACTGGAGAGCGGAATCATACCGGTACGACTGAGCAGACCCAGCGTAGGCCTAAGCCCTATGACACCACTCGTGGCGGCGGGTTGAATGATCGAACCATTGGTCTCGGTGCCTACCGCCAAAGGTGAAAATCCAGCTGCAAGACCCACTGCCGAACCTGAGCTGGAGCCAAGCGGATCAGCGCTCAAGTCATAGGGATGACGCGTCTGCCCGCCTCGGCCGCTCCAGCCGCTAGGTACCTCGTACCCACGGAAATGCGCCCATTCGCTGAGATTGGCCTTACCGATAATGATCGCGCCGGCATCGCGAAGCCGCTGCACCACAAAAGCATCGCGTGGAGCAGGCAATCCGACCATTGAGAGAGCGCCCGCAGTGGTCTGCATCTGATCGCCCGTATCAAGATTGTCTTTTACGAGTATGGGGATGCCATGCAGCGGCCCACGTTTTTCCCCGCGAGAACGCTCCCCGTCCATTTGCGCGGCTATCTGCAGAGCGTCGGGGTTGATTTCAATGACAGCGTTGAGCGCCGGGCCATTTTTGTTCAGCACTTCGATGCGCTGGAGCAAGTCTGTCACCAGCCCGACAGAGGTCAGGTTGCCTGCACTCATGCGCCGCTGAAGCTCTACACCGGACTCAAAGTAAACGGCCTTGTTTTCGATGATCGAACCGAAAACGGGTCCATCGAAGTTGGCGGGTGTCTGGCTGGCAAATGCAAAGGGCGCTATCGAGAGCGCGAGGCAGAAACCAAACTGATTTTTCATGATGTCCTTCCCTGGTTGATAAAACGCTCGTCTTGAGCGAGTTACACCGAGCTTAGGAAGGAGGGCGCAGAAGGGATGTCAGAAAAGTCGGTAAATCACCCGTGATGGGTAGACGCCTGTTGTCAGAGCGCGCCTCAGTAACGGCGCGCTCTGGCAACACAAGGCTTAGACGCCCAGGTAATCCAGAATCCCTTCAGCCGCATTACGGCCTTCGAAGATAGCGGTCACCACCAGGTCGGAGCCGCGCACCATGTCGCCACCGGCGAAGATCTTCGGGTTGCTGGTCTGGTGCTTGTACTGTGCTTGTTCCGGGGCCACCACACGGCCCTGGCTGTCAGTACTGATCGTGAACTGCTCGAACCATGGCGCAGGGCTTGGGCGGAAGCCGAATGCGATGACCACGGCTTCGGCCGGGATGATCTCTTCGGAACCCGGAATCGGCTCCGGGCTGCGACGACCCCGAGCATCAGGCTCGCCAAGACGCGTCTCGACCACCTTCACGCCTTCGACCTTGCCATCGCCCACGATGGCGATAGGCTGACGGTTGTAGAGAAACTTCACGCCTTCTTCCTTGGCGTTCTTCACTTCCTTGCGCGAGCCTGGCATGTTCTCTTCGTCGCGACGATAAGCGCACGTCACCGACTTGGCACCCTGACGGATCGAGGTGCGGTTGCAGTCCATCGCCGTGTCACCACCGCCCAGAACCACGACCCGCTTGCCCTTCATGTCGACGAAGTCTTCCGGGGCCTTTTCAAAGCCCAGGTTGCGGTTGACGTTGGCGATCAGGAAGTCGAGCGCATCGTGCACGCCCGGCAGATCCTCACCGGGGAAGCCGCCTTTCATGTAGGTGTAGGTGCCCATGCCCATGAACACTGCATCGTATTCTTCGAGCAGTTGATCGATGGTGACGTCCTTGCCTACTTCGGTGTTGAGCCGGAACTCGATGCCCATGCCGGTGAACACTTCACGGCGATGGCTGAGTACGGATTTTTCCAGCTTGAACTCGGGGATGCCGAAGGTCAGCAGACCACCGATTTCCGGATTCTTGTCGAACACCACCGGCGTCACGCCGCCACGCACCAGCACGTCGGCACAGCCCAGGCCTGCAGGCCCTGCACCAATGATGGCGACGCGTTTGCCGGTTGGCACGACTCTGGACATGTCCGGACGCCAGCCCATAGCAAACGCGGTGTCGGTGATGTACTTCTCGACCGAACCGATGGTGACCGCGCCGAAACCGTCGTTCAGTGTGCAGGCACCTTCACACAGGCGATCCTGCGGGCACACGCGGCCGCAGACTTCCGGCAGAGTGTTGGTTTGATGAGACAACTCCGCCGCCGCGAGGATGTTGCCCTCGGCGACCAGCTTGAGCCAGTTGGGAATGAAGTTGTGCACCGGGCACTTCCACTCGCAATACGGGTTGCCGCAACCCAGGCAGCGATGCGCCTGATCGGCGGACTGCTGGGGCTTGAACGGTTCGTAGATTTCCACGAACTCCTTCTTGCGTTGACGCAGCAGTTTCTTCTTCGGGTCTTTACGTCCGACGTCGATGAACTGGAAGTCGTTACTGAGACGTTCAGCCATTCTCTGGAGCCTCTTTACGGCAGCTTCAGGTTACAAGCCTGAAGCTGCAAAAAATCGTGATCGCAGGCAATTAGCGCACTGCCGTTGGCTTGCGGTTTGAAGCTCACCGCTAGCAGCTGCTTTTATTGCGGATTCGCCCGAGTGCTGGAGAGCAGCGATTTCAGGTTGGCAGCCTTGGGCTTGACCAGCCAGAAACGACGCAGGTAGTCGTCCAGGTTTTCCGCAAGATTGCGGCCCCATTCGCTGTCGGTTTCAGCCACGTACTCGTTGAGAACGCTCTGCAAGTGAGTGCGATAGGCTTCCATCGACTCGCCGCTGATGCGCTGGATCTCGACCAGCTCATGGTTGACCAGGTCAACGAAGGTGTTGTCCTGGTCGAGCACGTAAGCGAAACCGCCAGTCATACCGGAACCGAAGTTGTAGCCGGTCTTGCCCAGTACACAGACGAAACCACCAGTCATGTATTCGCAGCAGTGGTCGCCAGTGCCTTCCACAACAGTGTGGGCACCCGAGTTACGCACCGCGAAACGTTCGCCCGCCGTGCCCGCCGCAAACAGCTTGCCGCCGGTTGCGCCGTACAGGCAGGTGTTGCCGATGATAGCGCTCTCGTTGGTCTTGAACGGGCTGCCCTTGGGCGGCACGATCACCAGCTTGCCAGCGGTCATACCCTTGCCGACGTAGTCGTTGGCATCGCCTTCCAGATACATGTTCAGGCCACCGGCGTTCCACACCCCGAAGCTCTGACCGGCAGTGCCTTTGAAGCGGAAAGTGATCGGTGCCTTGTTCATGCCCTGGTTGCCGTGCAATCGGGCGATTTCACCGGAAATCCGTGCGCCAATGGAACGGTCGCAGTTGCAGATGTCCAGTTCATACTCGCCACCGCTGAGGGATTCAATGGCCGGCTTGGCCATCTCCACCATCTGCTCGGCCAGCAGGCCCTTGTCGAACGGCGGGTTGCGATCCACCAGGCTGAACTGAGGCTTGTCAGCCGGAATATGGTCGCTGCCCAGCAACGGTGTCAGGTCCAGATGCTGCTGCTTCTCGGTTTCGCCCGGCAGGATATCCAGCAGGTCGGTACGACCGATCAGCTCTTCCAGCGTGCGAACGCCCAGCCTGGCCAGCCACTCACGGGTTTCTTCAGCTACGTAGGTGAAGAAGTTGATCACCATATCGACGGTGCCGATGTAGTGGTCCTTGCGCAGCTTTTCGTTCTGCGTCGCAACGCCGGTAGCGCAGTTGTTCAGGTGGCAGATACGCAGGTATTTGCAGCCCAGCGCGATCATCGGCGCGGTGCCGAAACCGAAGCTTTCAGCACCGAGAATGGCTGCCTTGATCACGTCCAGGCCGGTTTTCAGACCACCGTCGGTCTGCACCCGGACCTTGCCGCGCAGGTCGTTGCCGCGCAGGGTCTGGTGAGTTTCGGCCAGACCCAGTTCCCACGGCGCGCCAGCGTACTTGATCGAGGTCAGCGGCGATGCACCGGTGCCGCCGTCGTAACCGGAAATGGTGATCAGGTCGGCATAGGCCTTGGCCACGCCAGCGGCAATGGTGCCAACGCCCGCTTCTGCCACCAGCTTGACCGACACCAGCGCCGCCGGGTTGACCTGTTTCAAGTCAAAAATCAGCTGCGACAAGTCTTCGATGGAATAGATGTCGTGGTGCGGAGGCGGCGAAATCAGCGTTACGCCCGGTACGGCATAACGCAGCTTGGCGATCAGGCCATTGACCTTGCCGCCCGGCAGCTGCCCGCCCTCACCCGGTTTGGCACCCTGTGCAACCTTGATTTGCAGCACATCGGCGTTGACCAGGTATTCTGGCGTGACACCAAAGCGGCCCGTGGCGATCTGCTTGATCTTGGAGCTGCGGATGGTGCCGTAACGCGCCGGATCTTCGCCGCCTTCACCGGAGTTGGAGCGCGCGCCCAGACGGTTCATCGCCTCGGCCAGCGCTTCATGAGCCTCCGGCGACAAGGCCCCCAGAGAAATACCGGCCGAATCGAAGCGCTTGAGGATTTCGCTCAGCGGCTCGATTTCGTCGATGTTCAACGGCTGGTCAAGCGTTTTGACCTGTAGCAGGTCGCGAATCATCGACACCGGACGCTGGTCTACCAGCGAGGTGTATTCCTTGAACTTGCTGTAGTCGCCCTGCTGCACGGCGGCTTGCAGGGTGCTGACCACGTCCGGGTTGTAGGCATGGTATTCGCCACCAAACACGAACTTGAGCAGACCGCCTTGCTGGATCGGCTTGCGCGTGCTCCAGGCTTCGGCTGCCAGCGCTTTCTGTTCGGCTTCAATATCGACGAAACGCGCGCCTTTCAGGCGGCTCGGCACACCGCGGAAACTGGTGTCGCAAACTTCCTCGGACAGACCGATGGCTTCAAACAACTGCGCGCCACGGTAGGACGCAACGGTCGAGATACCCATCTTCGACAGGATCTTGAGCAGGCCCTTGGTGATGCCTTTGCGGTAGTTCTTGAAGACTTCGTACAGATCGCCCAGCACTTCGCCAGTACGGATCAGATCGCCCAGCACTTCATAGGCCAGGAACGGATAGACCGCCGACGCGCCGAAGCCGATCAACACCGCGAAATGGTGCGGGTCACGCGCGGTTGCGGTTTCGACCAGGATGTTGCTGTCGCAGCGCAGGCCCTGTTCGGTCAGACGGTGGTGAACCGCGCCGACCGCCAGCGAAGCATGCACCGGCAGTTTGCCCGGTGCGATGTGTCGGTCGCTCAGCACGATCAGGGTACGACCGGCACGCACGGCCTCTTCGGCCTGATCGGCAACGCTGCGCACAGCGGCTTCAAGACCCAGGCTTTCATCGTAGTTCAGGTCAATGATGTGGCGTTCGAAGCCCGGACGCTCCAGGTTCATCAGCGAACGCCATTTGGCTGGCGAAATGACCGGCGAACTAAGGATTACGCGTGAGGCGTGCTCTGGCGATTCCTGGAAGATATTGCGCTCGGCACCGAGGCAGATTTCCAGCGACATGACGATGGCTTCACGCAGCGGGTCGATCGGCGGGTTGGTCACCTGCGCGAACTGCTGGCGGAAGTAATCGTAGGGCGAACGCACACGACGCGACAACACCGCCATCGGTGTGTCGTCACCCATAGAGCCCACAGCTTCCTGGCCCTGTTCACCCAGCGGGCGCAGCACCTGATCGCGTTCTTCGAACGTGACCTGATACATCTTCATGTACTGCTTGAGCTGCTCGCTGTCGTAAAAAGCCGAGCCGTGGTCGTTGTCTTCCATGGTGGCCTGAATGCGCAGGGCATTCTTGCGCAGCCATTGCTTGTAGGGATGACGCGACTTGAGACGGTTGTCGATGGCGTCGGTGTCGAGGATCTGACCGGTTTCAGTGTCCACGGCAAAGATCTGCCCAGGACCGACGCGGCCCTTGGCGATAACGTCTTCAGGCTTGTAGTCCCACACGCCGATTTCCGACGCCAGGGTGATGTAGCCGTTCTTGGTCGTGACCCAGCGCGCCGGGCGCAGGCCATTGCGGTCGAGCAGGCAGACGGCATGACGACCTTCGGTCATCACGATGCCGGCCGGGCCGTCCCACGGTTCCATGTGCATGGAGTTGTATTCGTAGAAGGCGCGTAGATCCGGGTCCATGGTCTCGACGTTCTGCCACGCAGGCGGAATGATCATGCGCACGCCACGGAACAGGTCGATGCCGCCGGTCACCATCAGCTCAAGCATGTTGTCCATGCTCGATGAGTCCGAACCCACGCGGTTGACCAGCGGGCCCAGCTCGTCCAGGTCCATCAGATCGTTGGTGAACTTGGTGCGTCGCGCCTGTGCCCAGTTGCGGTTGCCGGTGATGGTGTTGATCTCGCCGTTATGGGCAAGAAACCGGAACGGCTGCGCCAGCGGCCATTTCGGCAGGGTATTGGTGGAAAAGCGCTGGTGGAACACGCAAATGGCAGTCTGCAGACGCTCGTCGCTCAGGTCCGGGAAGAAGGCCGTGAGATCGGCCGGCATCATCAGGCCTTTATAAATGATGGTCTTGTGCGAAAAGCTGCAAATGTAATGATCGGTATCTGCGGCGTTGGACACTGACGAACGGCGGCGTGCGCTGAACAGCTTGATGGCGAATTCCTGATCGCTCAGGCCTTCACCGCCAATGTACACCTGCTCGATTTTCGGCAGGCGCTCCAGTGCCAGACGGCCCAGGACGCTGGTATCGATCGGCACCTGACGCCAGCCGACCAGTTCCAGGCCCTCGGCGAGGATCTCGCGGTTCATGTTTTCGCGTGCGGCGTCAGCCTTGGCGTCGTCCTGATTGAGGAACACCATGCCCACAGCATATTGGCGGGGCAGGTCGGCACCGAAGTGCTCTTTGGCCATCGCACGCAAGAAGCCATCGGGCTTCTGAATCAACAGACCGCAACCGTCACCGGTCTTGCCGTCGGCGTTGATACCGCCACGGTGGGTCATGCAGGTCAGGGCCTGAACGGCCGTCTGCAACAGGTGATGACTGGGCTCGCCCTGCATATGAGCGATCAGGCCGAAGCCGCAGTTATCCTTGAATTCATCTGGTTGGTACAGACCTGCTTTCATAGACACTTTCTCACCAGGCTGCCTCTATTCGAGGCAAATTTCCTTTTAATTCAACCAATTACCTGTCACGCCGAACGTGCGCCAGCTTCGGACAGGCAAAACGGAGGTCATTGTACACAGCGACACAAGGGCTAACAAATTTAACGACGACTGGTTGATAATCAATGTCGCAATTATGAAAGTTTTAAAACGGGTCGCTGTGCTAGTCAAAGCATTTCTTCAAGTATCTGACTGACGCGACGGGAGACTGTAAAGCGCTTGTAACGCAGACGCCGCAAGGCGCGCACCAATCTGGTGGCGCGCTTTGCGGGTTAAGTCAGGCTGGCTGGGTGAAGCGGCCCGGATAAGGCCGCTGCGACTTCAGCGACTGGCACCAAGCTCTTGTTGGACGCTGGCGACAGTACGGGGCCAAGGTTTACCAGCCTGAACCTTGGCTGGCAATACCTTGATGGCTGCCAGGGCGGCAGCACGGTCAGGAAAGTTGCCATACGTGATGACGTACAGCGGCTTGCCCTGCAGGGTTTTCTTGAAATAACGGTACTCGCCACCTTGCTCTGCGATGTAGGCCTGAGCGGTCGCTTCGGAGCTGGTGCCCAGAATCTGTACCACATAGTGGCCTGGCGCCTGACTGCTGTACCAATTGCTACCGGCAGCCGGTTTGGCGGCTGCTGGCGCAGGTTTTTCCGCAGGCTTGGCAGCCGGGGCCGGAGCTGGCTTGGCTGTGGCGACCTGAGCAGGTGCAGGTGCAGGCGCTGGCTTGGCGGCTGGCGCAGGAATAGACGAGCGTGGCGTCTGGGCAGCAGCCTGACCGGCGGGCACGCCCGCAGGCGGCGCAGTGGTGGTCACGGTCGGCGGCTGGGCAGGCGAACCTGTCGGCACCGCGTCTTCGTCGGAATCAGTCGACCCGGCCGCTTCAGCCAGCGGGCCGCGCATCACCGGTTGCGAGTTGCCATTCATCGGCAGCGGCATCGGCTGGGAATTGCCCGCGAACTCGATGGCCGGGCTACCGTTGTTCGATTGCTGAGCAGTTGGCTTGCCCTCGCCCAGCGGCAATTGCGCCTGAGCAGAAGCAGGGGCATTGGCTGGCGTGCCCGTTTTGTCACCGCGACCGGGGATCAGCACTGCTGCTGCCACGGCCACTATGACGACGGCACCCAAGGCCAATACGTGTTTTTTCGGCATGTTAAACCCCACACTTGGACGCTTGACCGCAGAACGACTCGCGATCATCGCCTCGATCATTGAATCGCGGGCTACCTGGTTGATTGCCCCAGGCCAGCCATCGGACTGTTCATGAATATCGGTGATCTGGTCGGCAGTGAACAACGCGATTCCTTGCCCTGCACCCTCCAGACGCTGAGCCAGATACTCCCGGGTTTCCTCTTCCGTATAGGGTTGCAGCTCGATGACGTGAAAGCGTTCGCCTTCGACATCGCCCTGCAGGTCGGCACACATCTGATCGAGACGATCGAGCAGCGATGGCTCTCCGAACAGGAATACATGCGGACGCCCTTCAGGCGTTCCCGCAGCAAGACCCAGCAACGCTTCGAGCGCCGAATCGCCCAGTTGTTCCGCATCGTCAACCAGCAAGTAGACTTCCTGGCCGGTCAGCCCGAGCTGCACGACCTGCGACAGGATCGCCTGCATTTCAGCCTGGGCAACGCTCAGCGCCTGAGCAACCTGCTGCAGCACACCTGCCGCATCGCCAGCGCCGCGTGCAGAAACCACGACGCTTTGCACCGACTGCTTGTTGGTGCTTGCTACCAGCGCCTGACGCAGCAGGGTCTTGCCGCTGCCCTGCGGCCCGGTCACTGCCAGCAACAACTGGCTGTAACGCGCCAGATGATGAAGCTGACCCAGTACAGGCTTGCGCTGGGCAGGAAAGAATTTGAAGCCAGGTACCCGCGCCGCAAAGGGGTCATGACTCAACTGATAATGGCCGAGGAAGGCCTCGTCGGCATGCAAACTAGTCATGGGTTTTCCGTTAACCTCTAAGCTGATCCACCAGGGCGCGATAGTCCGCAACCAGGGTGGCCTGTAATACTTCTTTTGGATAATCGTCCGTGATAACCGCTTCACCCATCTGGCGCAACAGCACCAGACGCAAGCGACCGTCGATGACTTTCTTGTCGATCGCCATGTGTTCGAGGAAATTGTCTTCCGTCATGTCCTGTGGTGGCACCACCGGCAGCCCGGCGCGCTGAAACAGGCGAATACCGCGATCCCGTTCCTGCGTGCTGATCCAGCCCAGACGCGAGGACATTTCCAGCGCCATGACCGTACCGGCAGCTACCGCCTCGCCATGCAGCCAGACACCATAGCCCATATGCGTCTCGATGGCGTGACCGAATGTGTGACCAAGGTTCAATGTGGCGCGAACACCGGACTCACGCTCGTCGGCGCCGACCACCAGCGCCTTGGCCGCACAGGAGCGTTCGATGGCCACGGTCAGCGCTGCCTGATCCAGCCCGCGCAGCGCGTCGACGTGCTCTTCAAGCCAGGTCAGAAACGGCTCGTCGCAGATCAGGCCGTACTTGATGACCTCTGCCAGCCCGGCGGACAGTTCACGCTCGGGCAGGGTATTGAGCGAGGTGGTATCGATCAGCACGACGCTTGGCTGATAGAAGGCCCCCACCATGTTCTTGCCCAACGGATGATTGATGCCGGTCTTGCCGCCCACCGATGAGTCTACCTGGGACAGCAACGTGGTCGGGATCTGGATGAAATTCACGCCGCGCTGATAACAGGCGGCAGCAAACCCGGCCATGTCACCAATCACACCGCCACCCAGGGCGATGACTGTAGTGCGACGATCATGACGAGCGGTCAGCAGGCCATCGAAAATGGTCTGCAGGGTTTCCCAGTTCTTGAACGCCTCGCCATCGGGCAGAACAATCGGAAGAACGTTGTAACCGGCCAGGGTCTGCGTCAGACGCTCCAGATACAGCGGTGCCACTGTCGTGTTGGAAACGATAGCCACCTGACGCCCGACGATATGCGGGGTCAGGAGCTCTGGCTGATCCAGAAGGCCTTCGCCAATATGGATCGGGTAGCTACGCTCACCAAGCTCGACCTTAAGTGTCTGCATGTGTCCCCACATTGATTACCGGTTGGACGGTTTGTGCTTCAGCAGGTCATGACGCAAGGCCATGCACCGTCGCTGTTTTGCTGGTCGACGAGAATAGCGCATTTTCGCCTGCGCTTTAACGGGGAGGAAGCTCTGCAAGGCGCGCCAATATCTCGAGAACCACCATTCGGGGTGGCCGCTCATCGGTTTCAATCACCACGTCGGCGATTTCCCGATACAGCGGGTCGCGGATAGCCAGCAATTCGCTCAGCACCCGGGCCGGATCGGCGGTACGCAACAAAGGACGATTTCTGTCACGCGCGGTGCGCCCGACCTGCTGTTCTATGGAGGCATGCAGATACACCACGCGCCCACCGGCACGCAGCGCATGACGGTTTTCACTGCGCATGACGGCGCCGCCACCGGTGGCCAGAACCAGGCCATCGGCTTCGCACAGCTCGGCAATCATGGCCTGCTCGCGCTCACGGAAACCCGGCTCACCTTCCTTGTCGAAGATCCACGGGATATTGGCACCCGTGCGCAACTCGATCTCCTTGTCGGAATCCTTGAACGGCAGTCGCAACTCTTTGGCAAGCAAACGGCCGATGGTGCTTTTGCCAGCACCCATCGGCCCCACAAGTATTAAATTTCGCACAAAATCAACGACTCACAGAAATCGCCTGGTTGTTCATGATACGCGGAGTCAAAAATACCAACAGCTCGGATTTGGACTCGGATACCACATCGCGCCTGAAAAGCCGGCCAAGATACGGTACATCGCCAAGAAATGGCACTTTATCGACAACTTTACTTTGCGTATTTGAGAACACACCACCAATGACGATGGTTTCGCCATCGGAAATAAGCACTTTGGCGTTGACCTCGTTTTTCTTGATCGGTGGTACGCCAAGCACCGCATTCAGGTAGTCCGGCTCATCCTTGGTGACCTTGACCTCCATGATGATGCGGTTATCCGGCGTGATCTGCGGCGTTACTTCAAGCGACAGCGAGGCTTCCTTGAAGCTCACCGTGGTTGCACCGCTGGAGCTGGATTCCTGATACGGGATCTCGGTGCCCTTGAGGATCTTGGCGGTTTCCTTGTCGGAAGTGACTACCTTGGGCTGGGAGACGATTTCACCGTTACCGGTCTTCTCCATCGCGCTCAGTTCAAGGTCCAGCAACGTATTGTTGGTGACGAAGCCCAGGCCAATGCCGGAGGTTGCGCCAGATGCGCCCATATCGACAAACGGCACGTTGGAGGTCACGTTGCTGCCAGTGTTACCTGCCTCATCGCCATTATTATCAAGGCCATAGGTTGTCCATTTTCCATTGCCGCTGGTGTTGGTCGAGCCGCCCCAGCGCACACCCAGTTGCTTGTTGTAATCGACGTTGGCCTCGACGATGCGCGCCTCGATCATCACCTGACGCACCGGAATGTCCAGTTGCGAGACGATGCGACGCAGTTCGTCGAGCCGGTCCTGGGTTTGATAGGCAATGATGTTATTGGTCCGGTCGTCCACAGTGATCGAACCACGCTCGTCGGTCTTGGACTCGGCGCTGGTCACCGACTGGAACAGCTTGGCGATATCGGCAGCCTTGGCGTAATTGACCTGCAGCAGTTCGCGACGCAGGGGCGCCAGCTCGGCGATCTGCTTGAGCGATTCAAGCTCCTGACGCTCGCGGGCAGCAATTTCATCGGCGGGCGCGACCAGCAGGACGCTGCCGACCTTGCGCTTGTCCAGGCCTTTGGTTTTCAGCACCAGGTCCAGCGCCTGATCCCATGGCACGTTCTGCAGACGCAGGGTAATACCGCCCTGAACCGTGTCGCTGGCTACCAGATTGAGGTTGGTGAAGTCGGCAATCAGTTGCAGCACCGAGCGTACGTCGATGTCCTGGAAGTTCAGCGACAGCTTTTCACCGGTGTACACCGGTTTGTCAGCGGCGCGGCGGTCCAGATCCTCATTGGTCAACGGCCGCACACTGATGGTCAGCTTGTTTTCGGTCTGAAACGCCGAGTAGTCGAAGGCACCCGACGGCTCGATCAGGATACTGGCCTTGTCACCCGTAGCCGACGCACTGACAAACTGCACCGGCGTGGCGAAGTCCTTGACGTCCAGCCGGACGCGCAGCGGTTCGGGCAGTTGGGTCTTGGCGAAGTCGACACGGATCTTGCCGCCCTGCTCCTGAATATCCGGGGCAATGCCGGGGTTGCTCAAGTCTATGATCACATTGCCTTCACCCAGCTCGCCGCGCTGGAAATCGACATTCCTGATGGCCTTGACGCCCGCAGGGATAAACGGTTTGGCAGATGCCGGAGTGGGTGGCGGCACCGCTACCCGTTGCGCGCCCATCGCGGTGGTTGGCTGGGAAGCCTGCGCAGCGGCTGCGCCCTGACCGATAACCACGTACAGGTTGTTGCCGTCGACGCGGGAGCTATAGGGCGAAAGCGTGGTCAGGTTAATGATTACCCGCGTGCGGTCCTGAGCCTGTACAACGACCACGCTGCGTGCGTTACCGTTACCGAGTTCACGGCTTTTGGTCGCCAACTGACTGGTCACGCCCGGCAGGTCCAGCGCAATACGCGCAGGTTGCGCCGTGGTGTAACCGCGCGGCGCAGGCACCGGCGAGTCGAATGCCAGCTTGAGCTCGATGCGATCACCCGGCAGGGCGGCGACATCCAGAGTCTTTAGGTTGGCAGCCTGGAGAACCGGCGAAAGCATCGCGATGCATAACGACACGCCGATAATCGAGAAAATCCGGGTCATGATCAATTTCCGTTGAGCGCTACTGTGCATACTTGGCCTTGCCCACTTCATGAGCGTTCTTTGAGGGCGATAGTGCGCGGCCTTTCCAGCCAGGCCCCCTCTCCATCAGGAACAATTTCAATGACATCTACCTGCGCATCACCGATTGACACTACCCGGCCGTTGTTACGGCCCAGGTAATCGCCCACCTTGACGCGATGAACGCCTCCGGCACCGCGCAGCAGGGCAAATGTCCCTGACTCGTTGCCAATCGTGCCGACCATCTCGAACGACTCGATATTGAACCCTTCCAGGAACTGCCTGACCCGGTGCTCGTCCGGAGCTACCAGCCGCGAGCCCTTCTGGCGGTTGAGCAGGTCGATCTTGACCGGCGGCTGAAAAGGACTGCGCAGCGTTGAGGCGTTGTAGGTGAACGCTTCATACGGACGAAACTTCGGCAGGGCCTCGATAGTGCCGCTCGGGCGCGCTCTGGCCTGATCCATGAACGCCGACAGGTCGGCAAAATCATTGTCATTACCGCAACCGGCCAACCCTGTCATAACCACACTGACGCACAGCAATCGCGCCGCCCTCATTTCTTCAGCCCTTCATCGTTGTAGCGGTAGGTCTTGGCCAGAATGCTCATGCGCAACTTGGTCGGCACCTTCGGGTCGACCGGTTTGATCTCGAAATCATGCAGCGTGACGATGCGCGGCAGGCTGGCGACACCGCTGACGAAGGTCGCCAGGTCGTGATAACCACCGACTACCGTGATCTGTATCGGCAGCTCGATGTAGAACTGCTGGACCGCCTCGGGCAGCAGTTTGATTTCCTCGAACTCAAGCCCGCTTCCCAGCCCGGTCCGGGTTATATCCTCAAGCAAGCCAGGCACTTCGGTGTCGCTGGGCAATTGCCGCAGCAGAGCACCGAAGGTGTTTTCCATTTCTTCCATCTGCTTCTTGTAAGGCTCAAGGTTGGCAGCCTGGAAGGCCTTGTTGGAAAACTGCTCCTTGAGCGTCACCTCACTGTTCTGTGCGCTTTCCAGCTGGGTTTCCAGGTCCTGAATAAAGAAGAAGTAGCCCAGTGCGAAAATCAGTACCGCGACCAGCACGCCGGCAATGGCCTTGACCGCTGCGGGCCAGGAACCCAGGTTGTTCAGGTCCAGCTCGCTCAGGTCAACCTTGCGAAGCCCTTCCAGCCATTCAGACATATTCATGGCTTGGCTCCTGTAGCGGGCGTGGTTGCAGCGGGTGCAGCCGCGGCAACCGGCGGCTGGGTCTGACGCACTGTCAACTGAAACACGTTGGCCTGATCCACGGCTCCCGCCGTCGTGGCCTTCACTTCGGTCAGGCTCGGCGCTTCCAGCCAGTCAGAGGCTTCAAGGTTACGCATCAGGTCGGAAACCCGGTTATTCGATTCGGCAGCGCCACTGATGGCAATCAGCTTGTCGGTCATTTTGACCTGCGAGAAATAAACGCCATCCGGAAGAGTGCGCGCCAGTTGATCGAATACACGCCCCGTGATCGGGCGGTTGCCTTGCAGGTCCTGAATGATCTTCATGCGCTCAAGCAACTGTTTACGACGCGCCTTCAGGTCGCTGATCTCCTTGATGCGTATATCGAGCTGAGCGATCTGCGTCTGCACAAATGCGTTGCGCGCCATCTGATGCTCTATGGCATTGCTGACGTAACGATCAATCAGAAACAGGATACCGACTGACACCACCAACACGCCGACCAGCGCGGTCAGGAAGCGTTTTTTACGTTCTTCGCGAAGCTCTTCGCGCCACGGTAATAAGTTGATCCGCGCCATCAGTCGAAGCTCCTCAACGCCAGACCGCACGCGATCATCAACGCGGGAGCGTCACTGGCCAGCGCCCCGGCATTGACCTTGGAGCTCAGGGCCATGTCGGCAAACGGGTTAGCGACCATCGTCGGGGTGCCAATGCGTCGTTGAATCAAATGCTCCAGCCCTGAAATCGAAGCCGTGCCGCCTGCCAGCATGATGTGATCCACGGAGTTGTATTGACCGGCCGCAAAGAAGAACTGCAAAGAACGGGAGACCTGCTGCACCAATGCATCCTTGAAGGGGTCCAGCACCTCGCTGACATAGTCGTCGGGCAACCCGCCCTGCTTCTTGGCAAGCCCGGCCTCCTCCATGGAAAGCCCATAGCGGCGCTGGATTTCGTCAGTCAGTTGGCGGCCACCGAACAGTTGCTCGCGCGTATAGATGATCCGGCCATGATGCAGCACGCTGAGGGTGGTCATGGTGGCGCCGATATCGACCACCGCCACGGTAAGCTCGTCATGACCGTTACCCAGTTGCGCAGCCAGCAGGCCGAACGAGCGTTCAAGGGCGTAAGCTTCGACGTCCACCACGCGCGCGGTCAGCCCGGCCAGCGCCAGCGCTGCCTCGCGCACTTCGACGTTCTCTTTGCGGCAGGCAGCCAGCAATACCTCGACGCGTTCGGGATTGCGCACCGAGTAGCCCTGCACTTCGAAATCGATGGCGACTTCTTCCAGCGGATAAGGGATGTACTGGTCAGCCTCAAGCTTGAGCTGGTTTTCCATGTCGTCGTCGGAAAGACCGGCGTCCATTTCAATCGTCTTGGTGATCACGGCGGAACCGGCTACGGCGACCGCCACAATCTTGACGCTGGTCTTGGCCTTGGCGAGCACGCGAGACAGCGCCTGGCCAACCCCTTCGAGCTCGGCAATATTCTTTTCGACGACAGCGTTGGCCGGCAACGGCTCGACTGCGTAAGACTCGACCTTGTAACGAGTGCCGGAACGACTCAATTCCAGGAGTTTTACCGAGGTGGAGCTAATATCGATCCCTAGAAGGGTGTTGGCCTTCTTACTGAAGAGTTCGAACACAACCTGATTCCTATGAGTTTCCGCCACTTACGGAGTTATTTCGGGTCAACGTCACTGTCGACAGCCTTGACAGTAGCGCAAATCACGCTCGTGGACGAAAAATGCTTATAATGCCCAGCGATTTTTTCATTTAAGAAAGCTTCAAGGCGTGTTCATTTGTAAATGCCTGCGCTTAACCCATTATTTTTTCTGGAAATCCAAAAGCCTTGATACGCCTGCTGAAGTTTTTCTGGTGGTCCCTCGTCGCGGTATTCTGCTCGCTGTTGCTTGGCCTGAGTGGCGCGTTTCTCTACCTGAGCCCGACCCTGCCATCGGTTGAAGCGCTGCGAAGCATTCAACTGCAAATCCCCCTGCGCGTATTCAGCAGCGACGGCAAGCTGATTGCCGAGTTTGGCGAGATGCGCCGCACGCCGATTCGCTTCGCGGAAATTCCACCCAATTTCATCAACGCCCTGCTATCGGCCGAAGACGATAACTTCGCCAATCACTACGGCGTCGACCCGAGCAGCCTGATGCGCGCTGCCACACAACTGGTAAAAAGCGGCCATATTCAGTCAGGCGGCAGTACCATCACCATGCAGGTCGCGAAAAACTTCTTCCTGACCAGCGAAAGAAGCTTTTCACGCAAAACCACCGAGATTCTGTTGGCCTTGCAAATCGAGCGCCAACTTACCAAAGACGAGATTCTCGAGCTGTACGTCAACAAGATTTATCTGGGTAACCGCGCCTACGGAATCGAAGCGGCGGCGCAAGTCTACTATGGCAAATCGATTCGCGATGTAAGCCTTGCGCAAATGGCCATGATTGCCGGTCTGCCCAAGGCACCGTCACGCTTCAACCCGCTGGCCAACCCGACCCGCGCCAAGGAACGCCGCGACTGGATCCTCGGCCGCATGTACCGCTTGGGCAAGATTGACCAGACCGCTTACCAGACAGCCTTGAACGAACCGCTCAACGCCAGTTATCACGTGCCAACGCCGGAAGTGAACGCGCCGTACATTGCTGAAATGGCACGCGCCGAAATGGTCGGCCGTTACGGCAGCGAGGCCTATACAGAGGGCTTCCGCGTCACTACCACGGTGCCGAGCGACCTTCAGGAACACGCCAACAAGTCCATCCAGCAGGGCCTGATAGATTACGACCAGCGCCACGGCTATCGCGGCCCGGAAAGCCGCTTCCCGGGCATGACCCGCGCCAACTGGGTACAGGAACTGACCAAACAACGCATGATCAACGGCCTCGAGCCCGGCATCGTGACCCAGGTCGACAAGACCGGCTTGCGCGTTCTGACCCGCAACGGCGAGAAAGAAGAAACCGTCGACTGGGCCACCATGAAGTGGGCGCGGCCTTACCTGAATACCAACAGTCTGGGGGCGAATCCGAAGCAGCCAGGCGATGTTGCGAAGGTGGGCGACCTCGTTCGTCTGCTGCGCCAGGACGACGGCTCGCTGAAATTCAGTCAAATTCCCGTCGCGCAGAGCGCTCTGGTCTCGCTTGACCCGCAAAACGGTGCCATTCGTGCACTGGTCGGCGGCTTCGCTTTCGAGCAGAGCAACTACAACCGCGCCATGCAGGCCAAGCGTCAGCCGGGCTCCAGCTTCAAACCGTTCATCTACAGCGCTGCACTGGATAACGGCTACACCGCCTCCAGTCTGGTGAACGACGCACCTATCGTGTTCGTCGACGAGTATCTGGACAAGGTATGGCGTCCGAAAAATGACACCAACACCTTCCTTGGCCCGATCCGCCTGCGCGAGGCGCTGTACAAGTCTCGCAACCTGGTATCGATCCGCCTGCTCCAGGCCCTCGGCATCGACAGCACCATCGACTACATCACCCGTTTTGGCTTCTCCAAGCAGGACTTGCCGCGCAACCTGTCGCTGGCACTGGGTACGGCTACGTTGACCCCGATGGAAATCGCCACCGGCTGGGCCACCTTTGCCAACGGCGGTTATAAGGTCAGTCCTTATCTGATCCAGACCATCGAGAACCGTGACGGCCAGACTCTGTTCGTCGCCAACCCGCCAAGCGTACCGGCCAACGACGTCAATACTGCGCCCAATACATCGACCTTTGCCGTGCATGACAGCCCGAGCGTGGTCGCAGGCCCACCGGGCACACCGGCCCAGCCGCAAGCGCCCGCCGTTGCAGAGCGCATTGTAGATGGCCGCACGACCTACATTCTGAACAGCATGCTGCAGGACGTAATCAAGCGCGGCACCGGGCGGCGCGCCCTTTCGATGAACAGGCCGGACATCGCTGGCAAGACCGGTACCACCAACGACTCCAAGGATGCGTGGTTCTCCGGTTACAACGCGGACTACGTGACGACCGTGTGGAGCGGCTTCGATCAGCCTGAAAGCCTTGGTCGTCATGAATTTGGCGGTACGGTCTCCCTGCCGATCTGGATGGACTACATGAGCGCTGCGCTCAAGGACAAGCCTCCGCATCAGCAGGCCGAACCGCCAGGCATTCTCAGCCTGCGTGTAGACCCACTGAGCGGCCGCGCTGCCACACCTAGCACGCCGAACGCATTCTTCGAACTGTTCAAAAGCGAAGACACACCGCCAAGCGTCAACGAACTGGGCGGCAGCAGCGCACCGGGCAGCCCGTTGCCAGCGGATGAGTCAGCACCGATCGACTTGTTCTGATAGCACTGCGCAGGTAGGTGACGCAGTGCGTCACATGGACCGTGAGGAACGATCATTTCAACTATCGTGCGACGCTCCGCGTCGCACGCCGTTCTGGACGCTCCGCGTCCTCTTTTGATTCAGCGGTGCCGCGCAGATTTGTGACGCGGAGCGTCACCCAAGGCATGCCCACGCTGGAGCGTGAGGAACGATGATCCCAACTAGCCTGTTAATCCCAACTATCGTGCGAAGCTCCGCGTCGCATGCCGTTCTGGACGCTCCGCGTCCGCTCTTGATTCAGCGGCGCTGCGCAGATTTGTGACGCAGAGCGTCACCCAAGGCATCCCCACGCTGGAGCGTGAGGAACGATAATCCCAACTATCCCGTTAATCTCAACTATCGTGCGACGCTTCGCGTCGCATGCCGTTCTGGACGCTCCGCGTCCTCTTTTGATTCAGCGGTGCCGCGCAGATTTGTGACGCAGAGCGT
>NZ_JAWHOP010000031.1:32984-61001 GCF_032586995.1 Pseudomonas syringae group sp. J248-6
TGATTCAGCGGTGCCGCGCAGATTTGTGACGCAGAGCGTCACCCAAGGCATGCCCACGCTGGAGCGTGAGGAACGATGATCTCAATTCCAGGCATAAAAAAACCCCTGCATCGCTGCAGGGGTTTTTTATTGCGTCAAGGATCAGCCCTTGAATACATCATCCACGCTGGTCAGCGGGTAGTGCTTCGGATACGGCAGGGTGGCAACACCGCTCTCGATGGCTGCCTTGGCAACTGCATCGGCGATCAGGCCCAGCAGGCGGGTGTCCATTGGTTTCGGGATGATGTACTCACGACCGAATTCCAGTTTGATGCCGCCGTAGGCATCGCTGACTTCCTGAGGAACAGGCAGTTTGGCCAGTTCGCGCAGGGCGTTGGCTGCGGCGATTTTCATTTCTTCGTTGATACGCTTGGCGCGAACGTCCAGAGCACCGCGGAAGATGAACGGGAAGCCCAGAACGTTGTTGACCTGGTTCGGGTAATCCGAACGGCCGGTCGCCATGATCACATCGCTACGGGTGGCGTGAGCCAGCTCCGGGGAGATCTCCGGGTCCGGGTTCGAGCAGGCGAACACGATCGGGTCCTTGGCCATCAGCTTGAGGTTTTCAGCGCTCAGCAGGTTAGGACCTGACAGGCCCACGAACACGTCAGCACCATCCAGTGCGTCGGTCAGCGAGCGCTTCTCGGTCGCGTGAGCGAACACAGCCTTGTACTGGTTCAGGTCGGTACGGCCAGAGTGAATGACACCGGTACGGTCGACCATGAAGATGTTTTCGATCTTCGCGCCCATGCTCACCAGCAGCTTCATGCAGGAGATGGCTGCAGCGCCAGCGCCCAGGCAGACGATCTTCGCGGAATCGAGGGTTTTGCCGACAATTTCCAGTGCGTTGATCATGCCGGCAGCAGTCACGATAGCGGTGCCGTGCTGGTCATCGTGGAAGACCGGGATGTCGCACTGTTCGATCAGCGCTTTCTCGATTTCAAAGCACTCAGGTGCCTTGATGTCTTCCAGATTGATGCCACCGAAGGTGATGGAGATACGCTTTACGGTGTCGATGAAGGCCTGTGGGCTTTCGGAATCGACTTCGATATCGAAAACGTCGATACCGGCGAAGCGCTTGAACAGAACCCCTTTACCTTCCATGACCGGTTTGGAGGCCAATGGGCCCAGATCGCCGAGGCCGAGAATCGCGGTGCCATCGGAAATAACTGCTACCAGGTTGCCTTTGCCGGTGTACTTGTAAGCCAGCTCGGGGTCACGGGCAATTTCACGCACGGGTTCAGCAACGCCAGGGCTGTAGGCCAGAGCCAGGTCACGAGCGGTTGCAGTCGGCTTGGTGAGTTCGACGCTCAGCTTCCCCGGACGAGGATTGGCATGGTATTCGAGCGCGGCAGTTTTCAAATCTGACATGTATTGGATTCCGCTTTTTTTACTGTGGGACAGACGGACCGCCGAGGATACGCAAGATGCATAGTCCTAACAAGACTGACCAGTCACTGCTGTCAATAGGCACAGGATTAGACTTTACGCTTAGATACCTGAAACGTGAACACCCGGTCCCCCATCGCCAGACAACTGGCCAGAAGGTAGTTTCTATCGACCTGAAGGGCTCAGCATCGCAGGGTGGGTCAGCGGCAGCAGCCAGCGTGCCTGCCCTGATTTCAGAGCACCGCGCCGGGACCGATCGACCACCCAGCCGCGCGCCTCGACCTGCCGACCCTTGAGGCGCTCCAGCATTGCCGTGTCGAATGAGTTCACGTTAGCCGGGGCAACGCGCAGGACCAGCGAGCCTGGCAACTCGATCCAGATACCGCCGCGATTGCGCTGCACGCTTTTGACCTGACCGGACACTATCGCAAAGCCGCTTTTGCTCAGCCTGGTCGAGGGCTGAACCGGCGAGTCGCGCCACACACCCAATTGCGCCTGCCGCGCTGCACGTTCGGCAACTTGCTGGCAATCGACCAGCGCAACGTTGGGCGCAACGGCCACCAGATACCCCAACCCTTCGCTGAGCAACTGCGCCTCAAGGTTTGCACCCTTGCGATCGTAAACGTTGGCCAGAGTCCGACCGTAATGGTCCTTGCCCTGCTGGCCGACACGCAAACCGACCTGACCGCCGCTTTCATCCACCAGCGCCTGCAAGCGTCTTTTCGCAACCTCGGCAAACGGCTCGGCAGACTGGCCTTTCTTGCCGGTTTCAGGCGTGTTGAGCCCGATCATCCGCACGCTGCGGCCATCACTCAGGCGCAGCGTGTCGCCATCGACCACGCGCTGCACCTGCGCAACCGGCAACGAGGCAGGTGCCGGGCAGAAGGCCTGCGCGCCGGAAACCCAAATCGCGGGCATAAAAAAGACGCCCACAAGGAGCGCCTTTTCAAGCAGCCTGGAGATGCCCATGGGGCAGCCAGTCTTACTTCGCTTTGGTAGCGCCGAACGCACCGAAACGGGATTTGAACTTGTCGACACGGCCGCCAACGTCAAGCGTCTTCTGCTTGCCGGTGTAGAACGGGTGGCACTCGTTGCACACGTCCAGGCTCAGCGGAGCGGCCAGGGTGGAACGGGTCTTGATGACATTGCCGCAGCTGCAGGTCGCGTCAATGGCTTCGTAAACTGGATGGATATCAGCTTTCATCGGTACTTCCTCGGTCTAACGCGCCGCCATCCAACACTATTGTTGAATACCGCACGGAAATAGGCTGCGGATAGTACCAGACAATTGCAACGACGCAAGCGAACCTTCACACCGGTCGTCTGCTAAGATCGCGCCTCCGTCATCACTCATCATCACAGGGAAACACCGCGTGCCCGACGCCATCCTGCGCCTTGCCCTGCCCTCGCCGCTTCGCCGCCTGTTCGACTACCGCGCTCCTGCGGGCGTGTCGCGCAGCGCCTTGCAGCCTGGCATGCGTCTGCGGGTGCCGTTCGGGCGACGGGAAATGATCGGCATTCTGGTGGAAGTGGTCGATCACAGCGAAGTGCCTGCCGACAAGCTCAAACCGGCCATTGCCCTGCTCGATAGCGAAGCGCCATTGCCGCCCGCGCTGTTCAAGCTATGTCTGTGGACCTCGCAGTATTACCAGCACAGCCTGGGCGACACGCTGAGCTGGGCCTTGCCGGTGTTGTTGCGTCAGGGCGAACTGGCCGAAAGCCGCCAGGAACGCTTCTGGCACGTTGCACCGGGTGCCAGCGTCGATGACCCGCGCATCGCGCGAGCGCCCAAGCAACGCGAAGCGCTGACCACCCTCGCCCAGCATCCGCATGGCGTGGCGCATCAGTTGCTGAGCAAGCTGATGCTTAATAAAGACAGCCTCAACCTGCTGCTGGCCAAGGAGCTGGTATACGTTGAAGTGCGCAGTCACGCGCCCAGCGCACGCCATGAACACTGGCTGGCCCAGCCTGAATTGCCGCTCAACACCGAGCAGCGCGCTGCTTACGAAGCGATCCGTGCCGGGTTCGACAGCTTTCATGCGTTTTTGCTGGCTGGCGTCACCGGCAGCGGCAAGACTGAAGTCTATCTGCAACTGATCCGCGAAACGCTTGAGGCCGGCAAACAGGCGCTGGTGCTGATTCCGGAAATCAACCTGGGGCCACAAACCCTGGCGCGTTTCGAACAGCGCTTCAATGCCCGCATCGCGCTGCTGCATTCGGCAGTCAACGACCGCGAACGACTGGATGCCTGGCTGGCGGCTCGCGATGGCGAAGCCGACATTATTATCGGCACGCGCTCGGCACTGTTCACGCCGATGAAGAACCCCGGCCTGATCATCATCGACGAAGAACACGACGGCTCCTATAAACAGCAGGAAGGTCTGCGCTATCACGCCCGCGACCTGGCACTGGTGCGGGCGCGTCAGGAAAACATCCCGATTGTCCTCGGCTCGGCCACGCCTTCGCTGGAAAGCCTGCACAACGCCTACACCGGACGCTACGGCCTGCTACGCCTGAACCAGCGCGCAGGCGGTGCGCAACAGCCGCGTTTCATGCGCCTGGACGTCAAGAGCAGGCCACTGGACAGCGGCATTTCCGGGCCGATGCAACAGGCCATCGGCCAGACGCTCGCGGCAGGTCAGCAGGTGCTGGTCTTCCTTAACCGTCGCGGCTTCGCACCCACCTTGCTGTGTCACGACTGCGGCTGGATGTCTGGCTGCCAGCGCTGTGATGCGCGCATGACCGTGCACCAGCGCTCGGGCGAGCTGCGCTGCCATCACTGTGGGTATGTCGAACGTGTACCGCGCCAGTGTCCGTCCTGCGGCAAAGTGGATTTGCGCCCGGTAGGCGCGGGCACCGAACGTGCCGAAGAGCGCCTGGCGATTCTGTTTCCGGACTACCCCGTGCTGCGCGTGGATCGCGACAGCACCTCGCGCAAGGACGCCATGAATCAGTTATTTGCGACCATCCAGCGCGGCCAGCCGTGCATTTTGGTGGGTACGCAAATGCTCGCCAAAGGGCATCACTTCCCAAGGGTAACGCTGGTGTCGATTCTGGATGCCGACGGCGGGCTGTTTTCCGGTGACTTCCGAGCCAGCGAGCGCATGGCGCAGTTGATCGTGCAGGTTGCAGGGCGTGCCGGCCGCGCCGAAGAGCCGGGCAAGGTGATCATCCAGACTCATCTGGCCGAACACCCGTTGCTGATCCAGCTGACCGAGCAGGGTTATTTCGCCTTTGCCGAGCAGGCCTTGAGCGAGCGCCGCTCGGCTGGTTTGCCACCGTTTTCGCACCTCGCCCTGCTGCGCGCCGAAGCACACAAGCCGGGGCAGGCCGAAGCCTTTCTCGATCAGGCCTGCAGTGACGCCGAGCAACTGGTTGCGCAAATGGGCCTGGGCGGCATCGAGCTGCTGGGCCCGGTTCCGGCACCGATGGAACGCCGCGCCGGGCGTTATCGTGCGCAACTGCTGGTGCAGTCCAGCGCACGCGCGCCACTGCACAAATTACTTGCCACCTGGTTGCTCGCGCTGGAGCAAATGCCCAGCGGACGACAGGTCAGATGGTCGCTGGATGTGGACCCGGTGGATCTTTATTAAGTCACGCCGTTGGCAAGCAGGCTTGAGCAACGGATAATGCGGAGTTTTTCCACCCGCGCATCGAAGCGCCACCGCGCTTGCGGTCGAAGAGAGCACAATGAAAGACACCATTCGCCAGCTGATTCAACAAGCCCTGACCCGTCTCGTCACCGAGGGCGTCTTGCCAGAAGGGCTGACGCCGGCGATCCAGGTGGAAAACGCCCGTGACAAGACTCACGGCGATTTCGCCAGCAATATCGCGATGATGCTCGCCAAGCCTGCCGGGATGAAGCCGCGCGACCTGGCTGAAAAGCTGATCGCCGCCCTGCCTGCCGACGAGCAGGTCAGCAAGGTCGAAATTGCCGGTCCGGGCTTCCTGAACTTCTTCCAGAACACTGCCGCACTGGCTTCGCGCCTCGACGCAGCCCTGGCCGACCCGCAGTTGTCGGTACGCAAGGCGGGTGCCGGGCAGCGTGTGGTGGTCGACCTTTCGGCACCCAACCTGGCCAAGGAAATGCACGTTGGCCATTTGCGCTCGACCATTATTGGCGACGGCGTGGCGAACGTTCTGACGTTCTTGGGCGACACAGTCATTCGCCAGAACCATGTGGGCGACTGGGGCACCCAGTTCGGCATGCTGCTGGCCTATTTGCAGGAAAAACCGGCGACCAGCGACGAGCTGTCCGACCTGGAAAACTTCTACCGCGCCGCCAAGCAGCGCTTCGATGAATCCGAAGAGTTCGCCGAGCGGGCGCGTGGCCTGGTGGTCAAGTTGCAGGCAGGCGATGCCGAGTGTCTGGCCCTGTGGACACGCTTCAAGGACATCTCGCTGTCGCACTGTCAGGAAACCTACGAACGCCTCAACGTCAAGCTGACCCCGGCAGACGTGATGGGCGAAAGTGCCTACAACGATGACCTGGCCAATGTGGTCAACGACCTGAAAGCCACTGGCCTGCTGGTCGAGAGTAACGGCGCGCAATGTGTGTTCCTTGAAGAATTCCGCACCGCCGATGACACGCCTCTGCCGGTGATCGTGCAGAAGGCCGGTGGCGGCTACCTGTACGCCACCACCGATCTGGCCGCCATCCGCTACCGCAGCAAGGTGCTCAAGGCTGACCGCGTGCTGTATTTCGTCGATCAGCGTCAGGCCCTGCACTTCCAGCAGGTGTTCGAAGTCGCTCGCCGCGCCGGTTTCGTCCACGACGGCATGCAGCTGGAACACATGGGTTTTGGCACCATGAACGGCGCCGATGGCCGCCCGTTCAAAACCCGCGACGGCGGCACGGTCAAACTCATCGACCTGCTCGATGAAGCCGAAGAACGTGCCTACACGCTGGTGAAGGAAAAGAACCCGGAGGTCGCCGAGGCCGAGCTGCGCAGTATCGCCAAAGCCGTGGGCATCAGCGCGGTGAAATACGCTGACCTGTCCAAGCACCGCGCCAGTGATTACAGCTTCAACTTCGATCAGATGCTGAGCTTCGAAGGCAATACCGCGCCTTATCTGCTCTACGCCTACACCCGTGTGGCCGGTGTATTCCGCAAGCTGGGCACGCCGTTCGACGCCAGCAAGGGGCAGATTGTCCTGAACGCGCCGCAAGAGCTGGAACTGGCTGCACGCCTGGCGCAGTTCACTGAAACACTGAATAACGTCGCAGAAAAAGGCACACCGCACGTACTTTGTGCTTACCTGTATGACCTTGCGGGTCTGTTTTCGAGCTTTTATGAAAATTGCCCGATCCTTGGTGCGGAAAATCCCGATCAGCAGCAAAGCCGTCTGCGTCTGGCTGCCCTGACCGGCCGCACCCTCAAGCAAGGCCTGGACCTGTTGGGTCTGGAAACTCTGGAGCGTATGTAAGTTGGCAGTTGCGAAGAAGAAACCGGCACCCAAGCGGGGCGCCAGCCGTTATCAGGCACCCGCGAAGAAGCCGATTCCAGGATGGTTGTGGCTGGCGATTGGCTTGACCGTGGGCGCGTTCGTGGTCTTTCTGATGAAGCTTGAACCGGGCGGCGAAGACGTCAAGCGGGTCAAGGCGGACGCCAAGGCCGCGAAGATCGCCGAGGCGAATAAAACACCACCGAGCCCGACGGCTCCGGTCAAGCCGAAGTACGACTTCTACACATTGCTGCCGGAATCGGAAGTAATCGTGCCGAACGAAGCCGTGCCGGAGAAGACCCCGCCGCCTGTGGCACCGACCGCACCGGTCTCGCCGGAACAGGCTGCCAAGATCGACACGGCACGCGCCCAGGCAGCACTCAGCGGCCTGACGCCTCCGCCAGCACCACCGGTTGCCACGACCAAGCCGGCAGCGGTGACGACGTTCTTCCTGCAGGCGGGCTCGTTCCGCAAACAGGCTGACGCCGAGAAAGTCCGCGCGCAGATCATCCTGCTGGGCCAGACGTCTACCGTCGAGTCAGGCACTGTGAAGGATGAAACCTGGTACCGCGTACTGGTCGGCCCGTTCAGCAACCGCGAACAACTGACCACCGCCCAGAAACAACTGGCAAGCGGTGGATTTAGTAACCTGTTGTTGCAACAGCGCCAGAGCCGCTAGCTGAAACAGAGCGCGCAAAGCGCTCTGCGCTATAGGTGGGAGTGAGCTTGCTCACGAAGAGGCCGTTACAACTGCCGGAGATTTATGCCTCCGGCAGTCAGCTGCCAGTTATCCCCGCTGTTTATCCTCAAGGTTGAAATACTCGTCCACACCCCCATATGAGTTTGCATCAGGGCATTTTCGCCCCGCAGTGTGGAGACTCTCCCTTGACCACCATCGTTTCAGTGCGCCGCCACGGTAAAGTCGTCATGGCTGGCGACGGCCAGGTTTCTCTGGGCAACACCGTCATGAAAGGCAACGCCAAGAAGGTGCGCCGTCTTTATCACGGTGAAGTAATCGCCGGGTTCGCTGGCGCGACCGCCGATGCATTCACGCTGTTCGAACGCTTTGAAGCCCAACTGGAAAAACACCAGGGGCATCTGGTTCGTGCAGCTGTCGAGTTGGCCAAGGACTGGCGTACCGATCGCTCGCTGAGCCGTCTTGAAGCAATGCTGGCCGTCGCCAACAAGGACGCCTCGCTGATCATCACCGGCAACGGCGATGTGGTCGAGCCCGAGGACGGCCTGATTGCCATGGGCTCCGGCGGCGCATTTGCTCAGGCCGCCGCACGCGCCCTGCTGCTCAAGACCGACCTGTCGGCACGCGAAATCGCCGAGACTTCGTTGCATATCGCTGGCGACATTTGCGTGTTCACCAACCACAACATCACCATTGAGGAGCAGGACCTCGTCGGCTAAGCCGTTGCCGGGCCGCACAGTCTGCGGCCCCTTCGGCTTCACCGTACCAGAGGACCGTGAATTACCATGTCCATGACTCCCCGCGAAATCGTCCACGAACTTAACCGCCATATCATCGGCCAGGACGATGCCAAGCGCGCCGTCGCCATTGCCCTGCGCAATCGCTGGCGCCGCATGCAGCTGCCCGAAGAGCTGCGCGTTGAAGTGACGCCCAAGAACATTCTGATGATCGGCCCGACCGGTGTCGGCAAGACCGAAATCGCCCGTCGTCTGGCCAAGCTCGCCAATGCACCGTTCATCAAGGTTGAAGCGACCAAGTTCACTGAAGTGGGCTACGTAGGCCGCGATGTAGAGTCGATCATCCGCGATCTGGCCGATGCGGCGATCAAGCTTCTGCGTGAACAGGAAATCATCAAGGTTCGCCATCGCGCCGAAGACGCGGCCGAAGACCGTATTCTCGATGCCCTGTTGCCGCCTGCCCGTGTCGGTTTCAACGAAGACCCGGCGCAGAGCAACGATTCCAACACCCGTCAGCTGTTCCGCAAGCGTTTGCGCGAAGGCCAGCTGGACGACAAGGAAATCGAGATCGAGATCAACGAAGCCGTAGGTGTCGATATCTCCGCGCCGCCCGGCATGGAAGAAATGACCAATCAGCTGCAGAGCCTGTTTGCCAACATGGGCAAAGGCAAGACCAAGAGCCGCAAACTCAAGGTCAAGGACGCGCTCAAGCTGGTACGCGAAGAAGAAGCGGGCCGTCTGGTCAATGACGAAGAGTTGAAGGCCAAAGCGCTGGAAGCGGTCGAGCAACACGGCATCGTGTTCATCGACGAGATCGACAAGGTTGCCAAGCGCGGTAATTCGGGCGGTGTCGATGTGTCCCGCGAAGGCGTACAGCGCGACCTGCTGCCGCTGATCGAAGGCTGCACCGTGAATACCAAACTGGGCATGGTCAAGACTGACCACATCCTGTTCATTGCATCTGGCGCGTTCCATTTGAGCAAGCCAAGTGATCTGGTCCCCGAGCTGCAAGGCCGTCTGCCGATCCGCGTTGAACTCAAGGCGCTGTCGCCGCAGGACTTCGAACGCATTCTCAGCGAGCCACATGCATCGTTGACCGAACAGTATCGTGAACTGCTCAAGACCGAAGGCCTGAAGATCGAGTTCAAGCCTGAAGGCATCAAGCGTCTTGCCGAGATTGCCTGGCAGGTCAACGAGAAAACCGAGAACATCGGTGCCCGTCGCTTGCACACGCTGCTTGAGCGTCTGCTTGAGGAAGTCTCGTTCAGCGCTGGCGATCTGGCTATCAGCCCTGACGCAGCACCGATTGAAATCGATGCAGAATACGTCAACAGCCACTTGGGCGATCTGGCCGAAAACGAAGACCTCTCGCGGTATATCCTTTAAAGCTGCAAGTGTTTAGCTACAAGCTGCAAGAGGTTCTCCACCCTTGCAGCTTTTTTGCTTCTGCCTGTAGCTTGTAGCTGCTCTTCCTTGAGGCTGCTTTCAATGCTCCCCACCGCCATCCAGCTGCACAAAGCTTCCAAAACCCTGACGCTTAAGTACGCGCCGGATGAGGAATATCATCTGCCCGCCGAATTTCTGCGGGTGCATTCCCCTTCTGCCGAGGTTCAGGGCCATGGCAGGCCGATCCTGCAATTCGGCAAACTGGGCGTCGGTCTGAGCAAGGTCGAGCCGGCTGGGCAATATGCACTGAAATTGACCTTTGATGATGGCCACGACTCAGGACTGTTCACCTGGGAGTACCTGTACGAACTGGCAAGACGCCAGGAGTCCCTGTGGGAGGACTATCTGCAAGAGCTGAAAAAAGCCGGAAAATCCCGCGATCCCTCCGAGCAAGTCATCAAGCTGATGCTCTGACCCCTGCCGCCCGCGCGATCCTCACAGAACATTCAAACCCGTGCAGCCTCACCGCTCGCCGTTTTAGGACGCGCTTTCTAATCATTTTTGTTTCAATGTTCCGCGCAGCGGCCAATGAGTGGCTGACGCTGCTTGCGATTTTTTGAAATCTCGCGTAACCAATAACCTTGGCAAGTTCCCTGCATCGAAGTCGATGCGAGAAACAGCCTGCAAGGCATGAGTTACACGAGCAGTAGTGCTGGCTAACCGCCTGTGTCACTGGTTCACAGGCAAGGAATGTCAGTGTTCGCATCAAGACAATGGAGCGTCGTAGATGAGTAACGCGAAAGACGATGACCTGCAGCGCCAGGCTTCCGAGCACACCCTGGGCCTCAACCCGGTCGTTGGCCTGCGGCGCAAGGATTTACTGAGCACTGCCCGGATGGTTTTGCGTCAGGCTTTCAAGCAACCGATCCACAGCATCAAGCACGTCGCGCACCTTAGCGTCGAACTCGGCAACGTGATCTTCGGCAAATCTGCCTTGCAGCCAACACCGGATGACCGCCGCTTCGCTGATCCGGCCTGGAGCCAGAACCCGCTGTATCGCCGTTACCTGCAGACTTACCTCGCTTGGCGCAAGGAACTGCATGACTGGATCGGTGGCAGCGATCTCACCCCGCAAGACATCAGTCGCGCGCACTTTGTGATCAACCTCATGACCGAGGCCATGTCACCGACCAACTCTGCCGCCAACCCGGCCGCCGTGAAACGCTTCTTTGAAACCGGTGGTAAAAGCCTGCTCGATGGCCTGTCGCACTTGGCCAAGGACCTGGTGAACAACGGCGGAATGCCGAGCCAGGTCAACATGGACGCGTTTGAGGTTGGCAAAAACCTGGGCACCACCGAGGGGGCCGTGGTGTTTCGCAATGACGTACTGGAATTGATCCAGTACAAGCCGATTACCGAGCAGGTTCACGAGCGACCGCTGTTGGTGATCCCGCCGCAGATCAACAAATTCTATGTCTTCGACCTGAGCCCGGAAAAAAGCCTGGCGCGCTTCTGCCTGCGCAGTAACGTGCAGACCTTCATCATCAGTTGGCGCAACCCGACCAAGGCACAACGCGAATGGGGGCTGTCGACCTACATCGAAGCGCTCAAGGAAGCGGTCGATGTGGTACTGGCGATCACCGGCAGCAAAGACCTCAACATGCTGGGCGCCTGTTCCGGTGGCATTACCTGCACAGCGCTGCTGGGCCACTACGCAGCCCTGGGCGAAAAGAAAGTCAACGCCATGACCCTGCTGGTCAGCGTGCTCGATACCACGCTGGATACCGAGGTCGCGCTGTTCGTCGACGAGCAGACCCTGGAAACTGCCAAGCGCCATTCCTATCAGGCGGGTGTGCTGGAAGGTCGTGACATGGCCAAGGTGTTTGCCTGGATGCGCCCTAACGACCTGATCTGGAATTACTGGGTCAACAATTACCTGCTGGGCAACGAGCCGCCAGTCTTCGACATTCTGTTCTGGAACAACGACACCACACGCCTGCCCGCCGCCTTTCACGGCGACCTGATCGAAATGTTCAAGAACAACCCGCTGACCCGCGCCAACGCGCTGGAAGTCTGTGGCACGCCGATCGACCTCAAACAGGTCACGGCCGATGTGTTCTGCCTGGCCGGCACCAATGACCACATCACGCCATGGGCCTCCTGCTACAAATCAGCACGGCTGTTTGGAGGCAAGACCGAGTTTGTACTGTCCAGCAGCGGCCATATCCAGAGCATCCTCAACCCGCCGGGCAACCCCAAGTCGCGTTACATGACTCACGACGAGCTGCCAGCAGACCCGGCGGCCTGGCAGGAAAACGCTACCAAGCACACCGATTCCTGGTGGCTACACTGGCAAGAGTGGCTGGCCACGCGCTCGGGCAAGTTGAAAAAGGCGCCTGCCGGGCTTGGTAACAAAGCCTATCCGGCAGCCGAGGCAGCGCCCGGAACCTATGTTCACGAGCGTTAGACCCGTCAGTCTTGAAAAAACCCGGGGTGCGTTCCCGGCGGTTAAATCAACAGGGCTTAGCGCATGCCGCAACCGTTTGTTTTTCGCTCCATTGACCTGAACGGACACACAATTCGTACGGCCGTGCGCCCAGGCAAGAGCCATCTGACACCACTGCTGATATTCAACGGCATCGGGGCCAACCTGGAGCTGGTGTTCCCGTTTGTCGAAGCACTGGATCCGGACCTGGAAGTCATCGCGTTCGATGTACCGGGGGTCGGTGGTTCGTCGACACCCAATCGGCCTTATCGCTTTCCGGGGCTGGCCAAGCTCGCAGCGCGCATGCTCGATTACCTCAACTACGGGCAGGTCAATGCGATCGGTGTTTCGTGGGGCGGGGCGCTGGCCCAGCAGTTCGCTCATGACTACCCGGAGCGCTGCAAGAAACTGGTGCTGGCCGCCACGTCGGCAGGCATGGCGATGGTGCCGGGCAAGCCTCGGGTGCTGTGGTTGATGGCCAGCCCGCGTCGCTACATTCAGCCGTCGCATGTGATCCGTATCGCGCCGGAGATCTATGGCGGGGCGTTTCGACGTGACCCCAATCTGGCGGCCAATCATGCTGCCAAGGTGCGCTCGTCCGGCAAGCTGGGCTATTACTGGCAATTGTTCGCGGGCATGGGCTGGACCAGCATTCACTGGCTGCACAAGGTTCACCAGCCGACTCTGGTTCTGGCCGGTGATGACGACCCGCTGATTCCGCTGGTGAATATGCGCCTTTTGGCCTGGCGAATACCCAATGCCCAGCTACACATAATCGATGACGGGCATTTGTTCCTGATCACGCGTGCCGAAGCCGTGGCACCGATCATCATGGGTTTTCTGCAACAGGAACGGCAGCGCGCAGTCATGCACCCACAGCCAACGCCGCCCAGAACGCGCTGATAGCGCCAACACGCCCGGTAATGTGAGCAGCCCGAGAGAAACAGCGTCACCCACTGCGCAACACACTGGAGTTTCAACCGCGCAGAGCGACGCCAGCCCCTTCTCAAGCGGACTGGCGCCAACCCATGAGTTGCCTGACGAAGGAGTGTTGCCCTCATGCAAGAAAAATCGGCGAAGGTTGCCAGCGCTGCACCCACAAACTTCATCAACGCGCAGAGCGCCATCATCGGCCTGCGCGGGCGAGACCTGTTTTCTACCTTGCGTAACGTCGCAGCCCAGGGTTTGCGGCACCCGGTTCGTAGTGCTCGCCACGCTCTGGCGCTAGGCAAGCAGTTGGGGCGGGTGGTGGTGCTGGGCGAAACACCCTATCCGCACAATCCCAAAGACCCCCGCTTCGCTGACCCGACCTGGAGTCTCAACCCGCTTTATCGCAGGGGTTTGCAGGTGTATCTCAGCTGCCAGCATCAGGTCAGGCAGTGGATCGATGACAGCGATCTGTCCACTGAAGACCGGGCGCGGGCGCACTTTCTGTTCACACTGATCAACGATGCGCTGGCCCCTTCCAATACGCTGCTCAACCCGCAGGCCGTCAAAGAGCTGTTCAACTCGGGTGGTACCAGCCTGATCAAGGGCCTGAGCCACATGGCCGATGATCTGTTACACAACAGCGGGCTGCCCAGCCAGACCACCAAGGACGCTTTTGAGGTAGGCCGAACCGTAGCGACCACGCCCGGTGCGGTGGTGTTTCGCAACGAAATGTTCGAGCTGATCCAGTATCGGCCCATGAGCGAAAGGCAGTTCAGCCGACCGGTCCTCATCGTGCCGCCGCAGATCAACAAGTTCTACATCTTCGACCTCAGCCCAACCAACAGCTTTGTGCAATATGCGCTCAAGAACGGCCTGCAGACCTTCGTCATCAGTTGGCGCAACCCGGATGTCCGTCATCGGGAGTGGGGGCTGTCCAGTTATGTCGAAGCGACCGAGCAGGCGATGAATATCTGCCGGGCGATTAGCGCAGCACGCGAGGTCAATCTGGTGGGCGCTTGCGCGGGAGGTCTGACCGTTGCCGCATTGCTGGGTCACTTGCAGGCCAAGCGCCAAACCCGCCGTGTGGCCAGCGCAACCTATATGGTCAGCCTGCTGGACAGCCAGATCGAAAGCCCCGCCACGCTGTTTATCGACGAGCAAACCCTTGAAGCTGCAAAGCGCCGCTCCTATCAGCGCGGCGTACTGGAGGGCAGCGAGATGAATCGGGTGTTTTCCTGGATGCGCCCCAATGACCTGATCTGGACTTACTGGATCAACAATTACCTGCTGGGCAAATCGCCACCGCCGTTCGACATTCTTTACTGGAACAACGACACCACACGCCTACCCGCTGCGTTGCACGGTGATCTGCTGGACTTCTTCAAGCACAACCCGCTCAGCCATCCTGGTGGCCTGGAGGTCTGCGGGACCCCCATCGACCTGCAGAAAGTCACGGTGGACAGTTTCAGCATCGCTGGCATCAACGACCACATCACGCCATGGGACGCGGTGTACCGCTCTACGCTGCTATTGGGCGGCGAGCGCCGCTTCGTGCTGTCCAACAGCGGCCATGTGCAGAGCATTCTCAACCCGCCGGGCAACCCGAAAGCCAACTATGTCGAGAACAGCAAGCTGAGCAGCGACCCGCGCGCCTGGTACTACGACGCGCAGCATCATGATGGCAGCTGGTGGCCGAACTGGCTGAAATGGGTTCAGGAGCATTCCGGGGCCGAGCACGACACCAGGATGGAGTTGGGCAACGCTACTTATCCGCCCATGGAGGCTGCGCCCGGGACTTATGTGCATGTGCGCTGAAACGCTGGATTGCGCCCTGCCCGATCAGGCAAAGCCGGCCCTTTGACTTGTGAACAAGAAGACTGGATGAAAACCCGCGACCGTATCCTTGAATGTGCCTTGACGCTGTTCAACCAGCAGGGCGAGCCCAATGTTTCCACGCTGGAAATCGCCAATGAAATGGGTATCAGCCCCGGCAATCTGTATTACCACTTTCATGGCAAGGAGCCGTTGATTCTGAGTCTTTTCGAGCGGTTCCAGGCAGAGCTGGCACCGCTGCTCGCTCCGCCTTCGGATGCCAGGCTTGAGGCCGAAGACTACTGGATGTTTCTGCACCTGATTGTCGAGCGATTGTCGCACTATCGTTTCCTGTTTCAAGACCTGTCCAACCTCGCCGGACGGCTGCCAAAGCTGGCCCGCGGCATTCGCAACCTGCTCAACTCGATCAAGAAAACCCTCGCCTCACTGCTGGCCCGTCTGAAATCGCAAGGGCAACTGGTCAGCGAAACCCAGGCGCTGGGGCAGCTGGTGGAGCAGATCACCATGAACCTGCTGTTTTCACTGGATTACCAACGCATTCTGGGTCGCGAGGGTAATGTGCGGGTGGTGGTCTACCAGATCATGATGCTCGTGACCCCACACCTGCTGCCCACCTCAAGGCAGGCAGCCGAACAGCTGGCGATGGAGTATCTGGGCAGGTAAACCCGTGCACGATAAGAAAACGCATCGACAGGCTGAACGCAACCCCTTGTGGGAGCGAACTTGTTCGCGAAAACGGTGGTTCAGGCGATACATATTCGCGGAATGTACAGGACCCTTCGCGAACAAGTTCGCTCCCACGGCCTTCGGCCAGAAGCATTGGCAGGAGAGGTGTTCGGAATATCAAAAAAGCCCGGGCTGCTTGGCAGGCCGGGCTTCGATGTTACAGCTGTCTGTCAGGACTGGCTGGCGGGTGTTGCCGGTGCAGCGGTCGGGGCTGATGCAGCGGGGGCCGAACCGGTTGCCGGAGTCGCCGATGCAGCGGGCTTGGCGGCAGGCTTGGCAGCCGGTTTTCTGGCTGCTGGTTTCTTCGCCGCAGCTGGTTTGGCAACTGTCTTGGCCTTGCTGGCGGTGGCAGTAGCGGCCTTGCTGGCTGCATCGACCGGTTTGGCCGCAGCTTTCTTGACTGCTGGCTTGGCCGCTGCGGCTTTCTGCGCCGTTTTATCCGCTGTTTTGGCGACGGTTTTAGCCGCGGCCTTGACCAGCGGTTTAGCCGCAGTTTTCGGCGCAGGTTTGGCCGCAGCAGTACGCGAAGCGACCGGTTTGGCTTTCTCACCCGTCAACAGCTCGATCTGCCGGGTCAACTGGTCGACCTTACTGTGCAGCGCCTGAACCTCATTGCGGCTCGGCACGCCCAGACGCGAAATGGCACTGTTCAGGCGCTTGTCGAAGGCCCCTTCCAGCTCATTCCATTTACCCACCGCGAGGTCTTTTACGTCACCGACCCGCGACTTGGCGGTCTTGGCGGTGTCCTTGACCTCATCCAGCTGCTTCTGCGCCTCGACCTTGGTCTGCTTCTCGGCTTTCTCGCCGTCTTTGACCAGTGTCTCGAAAAGCTTGCTGCCGTCATTGCTTATCTTGGAATAAGCGCCCAGGCCCGCCAGCCAGATCTGGCGAGAGTATTTCTCGACCTCACCAATCCATGAGCTGCCGTCTTTGTCGGTTTTTTTCTTGCCAGCCATCCTGCTCTCCTTATTGTCCAGACTCTGAACGTTCGAATCGTTTCGACCCGGAGCGTTCAAGCTTTTTAGGCACGACACGTTCAAGCAATGCCGTCAGCTCGTCGAGCTTGGCAGAGAGCGTGTCAACATCATGTTTAGACGGGATTGCGATGCGGTTCAAGGCTTTTGCGACACGACGGTCGAAAGCACTCTCGATTCTGCCGAGTTGCGCCTCTACACGACCTTTGGCGTAAGACACCTCGCCCTTGATCGAGTCGATTTCGCTGTTGGCCGCAAGACGTTTCTCATCGACCGTTTTGACGACTTCCTTTTCGGCCTGCTCGCCAGTCCTGATCAGGTCCCTGACGTACTGTGTGCCTTCTTCGTTGACCCTGGAATAGGCTCCCAGACCGGCCAGCCAGATCTTGCGGGCATACAGCCTGACGTCGGAAAGCGTGGAGGATTGCTGGTCTTCGATGTTTTTCTTCGTGTTCGCTCTGGCCATGGTGCACCTCATGCTCGAAAGTTGAAGGAACCGCCCAGCTATGGGCATAAGCGCAACGTTACGGAGAAAAATTAGAATGCTCACCCTAGGGCGAAGACTCAGGCGGCCAGTGCTTTATCCAGGACGCGCTCGACTTCAGTCTTGATGGAGCCGCTCATGGCCGACAGGATGAAGTTCAGCTCGATGTTGATACGGATCAACGCGTCTTCGACTTCAACCTTGCCCTTGGCCCCCTTGCCTTCCAGTTTTACGGTATCGCCTGCCCATTCGTGCGCCAGTCCGTATTTGTCGGAAAGCTTCTCGACCAGTTGCTCGGCCCTCTCGCGAGCCTTTTCCCGGCCCAGTGCGTGCGGGCGTTCAACGGTTATCTTGGCCATGCAGGCTTCCTTGATGATCAGATGAAATGCGGCGCAACTATATAGACCCGCCTGCATCCAAGAAAGCGTTGCCGGTGAGCCTTGTCAAGACAAAGCCGGCCCTGGCGATTAGAATGGCCCGCACTCTATTCCGGTGAAGCGATATGAACGATCAGCGCAAAGGCAGCGATGCCGAACCTACGACTCACTTCGGTTACAAAAATGTACCGGAAAGCCAGAAGGCAGAAAAAGTCGCTGAGGTTTTCCATTCGGTTGCAGCCAAATACGACCTGATGAACGACCTGCTGTCCGGTGGCATGCACCGTCTGTGGAAGCGTTTTGCAATCGAGCTTTCGGGCGTCCGTACCGGCAACCGCGTGCTCGACATTGCCGGCGGTACGGGCGACCTGACCCGCAAATTCTCCAACCTGGTCGGCCCGACCGGCCAGGTGGTACTGGCTGATATCAACGCCTCCATGCTCAAGGTCGGCCGTGACCGCCTGCTGGACCTTGGCGTGTCAGGCAACGTCGAGTTCGTCCAGGCCGACGCCGAGAAGCTGCCGTTCCCGGACAACCATTTCGACTGCGTGACCATCGCCTTCGGCCTGCGCAACGTGACGCACAAGGAAGACGCTCTGCGTTCCATGCTGCGCGTGCTCAAGCCCGGTGGACGCCTGCTGGTGCTGGAGTTTTCCAAGCCGACCAACAAGCTCATGTCCAAGGCCTATGACGCCTATTCGTTCGCGTTCATGCCGTTGATGGGCAAACTGGTCACCAATGACTCGGAAAGCTACCGCTATCTGGCCGAATCGATCCGCATGCACCCCAACCAGGAAACCCTCAAGTCGATGATGGTGGAAGCCGGTTTTGACCGTGTGACCTACCACAACATGACGGCGGGCGTCGTGGCCTTGCATCGCGGTATCAAACCCTGATGTTGCTCCGGGGGCTGCTCGCCAGTATCGAGCACGGCATCAATCGCGTGTTGCGCCTGGACAGCACCGCGCTACCGCGTATGGCGCGCTTGTCCGGGCATGTCATTGCCGTGGACTGTCGCGATCCGTCCCTGAAAATCTTTATCCTGCCCAGTGACGAAGGTCTGCTGCTGGCCGCAGACTGGGCTGCCGACGCCGACTGCACCTTGCGTGCGCCAGCCTCCAGCCTGCTGCGTCTGGCCCTGAGCAAGGACAAGACCGCCGTGCTGCATGGCCCCGACGTCGAGCTGGACGGTGACAGTGGCGTACTGCTGGAACTGGTCGGCATTCTTCAGGACCTGGAACTGGACTGGGAACATGAACTGTCCAACTGGGTCGGCCCGGTGGCCACTCAGTTGTTCAGCAGCCGACTGCGTAGCAGTGGACGCTGGACACGTGAAAGTTTCACCAGCCTCAGCCAGAACGTTGCCGACTACCTCAGCGAAGAATCGCGTACGCTGGTGGGTAAGCACGAAGCCGAAGCACGATTCGCCGAACTCGATCAGATCAAACTCGATCTGGACCGTCTCGAGGCGCGCTTTGCCCGCCTCGCCCACTCCCTCAATACCAGCGATAACGCATGAAGCTGCTTGCCGTCCGCCGTCTGTTTCGCATTCAACGTGTCGTTATCCGCTATCGCCTTGATGACCTGTTGTTCGCCCTGCCCCTGCCCTGGTGGATGCTCGCGGTGCGTTTCGTGCTGCCCTGGCGCTGGCTGCCACGGCGTAAATCCGAGCTGAGCCGTGGCGTACGCTTTCGTCTGGCATTGCAGGACCTGGGGCCGATTTTCATCAAGTTCGGGCAACTGCTGTCTACTCGGCGCGACCTGCTGCCCGAGGACATCGCCGACGAACTGATGCTGCTGCAGGACCGCGTGCCGCCGTTCGACCAGCAGGTGGCCATCAATCTCATCGAAGAACAACTGGGCGCACGTATCTGCGACGTATTCAGTCGCTTTGACGAAACCCCGCTGGCGTCTGCTTCGGTTGCCCAGGTGCATGCCGCCTGTTTGAAGACCGGCGAAGAAGTCGTGGTGAAAGTGGTACGCCCAGGTCTCAAGCCGGTCATTGGCCAGGACCTCGCGTGGCTGTTCATCCTTGCCCGCATGGCCGAACGCGTGTCAGCCGATGCACGCCTGCTGCACCCGGTGCAGGTGGTGATGGATTACGAAAAAACCATCTACGACGAGCTGGACCTGCTGCGTGAAGCCGCCAACTCCAGCCAGTTGCGTCGCAACTTCGAAGGCTCGGACCTGCTCTACGTGCCACAAGTCTACTGGGACTGGTGCCGCCCCAAAGTGCTGGTCATGGAGCGTATCTACGGCCTGCAGGTCACCGACATGGCCGGGCTGGCCGACCAGCGCACCGACATGAAACTGCTGGCTGAGCGCGGCGTGGAAATCTTTTTCACCCAGATATTTCGCGACAGTTTCTTCCACGCCGACATGCACCCCGGCAATATTTTCGTCAGCACGGTCAACCCGTGGAGCCCGAAATACATTGCCATCGACTGCGGCATCGTCGGCAGCCTGACGCCGGAAGATCAGGATTATCTGGCCCGTAACCTGTTTGCCTTCTTCAAGCGTGATTATCGTCGGGTTGCGCAGCTGCACATTGATTCGGGCTGGGTGCCGGCAGAGACCAAGCTCAATGAATTCGAAGCTGCAATCCGCACGGTCTGCGAGCCGATTTTCGAGAAGCCGCTCAAGGATATTTCCTTTGGCCAGGTGCTGATGCGCCTGTTTCAGACCGCGCGCCGCTTCAATATGGAAGTCCAGCCGCAATTGGTTCTGCTGCAAAAGACCCTGCTCAATATCGAGGGGCTGGGTCGTCAGTTGTACCCTGATCTGGACCTGTGGAGCACCGCGCAGCCTTATCTGGAGCGCTGGATGCGTGAGCGGGTCAGCCCGAAAACCTTGCTGGGCAATCTGCAATCACAGGTCGAGCAACTGCCGCATATCGCGGGCATGACCCGCGATCTACTGGAGCGTATGTCTCGCCCGCATGCTTCGGATCCGCCACGTCCCTGGCAGGAGCGCAAGGACGAGCCGGTCCTGCGGCTTATCGGTGCAGCGTTATTGGTAGGTGGCGCGATACAGGGTTGGGTGATGAGCGAGGCAGCCACACAACTGCTGACGCTCACCGCCTGGCCAGCGGCGATCATGCTGATTGCCGGGCTGTATCTGATCGTTCGCCGATAGCCAGCAGCGAATGGCGCTGGCACACTGTTCAATCCGCCGGGCATGAACGCCGGCTGCCGGAGTAGATATGAAAGACTGGCTGGACGAGATTCACTGGAACAGCGACGGTCTGGTGCCTGCAATTGCTCAGGATCACAAGACCGGCCGGGTATTGATGATGGCCTGGATGAACCGCGAGGCCCTGAGCCTGACGGCGTCGGAGAATCGTGCCATCTATTGGTCGCGTTCGCGTGGCAAACTCTGGCGTAAAGGTGAAGAATCAGGTCATGTGCAAAAGCTCCATGAACTGCGCCTGGACTGTGATGCCGATGTCATTATCCTGATGGTCGAGCAGATCGGCGGCATCGCTTGCCATACCGGCCGCGAAAGTTGCTTCTATCGAGTGTACGAAAACTCAGGCTGGAAGACCGTCGACCCGGTTTTGAAAGATCCTGACGCTATTTACTCAGCAGGCCACTGAACATGACTGATACGTTATCCCGCCTGGCTGAGGTGCTGGAATCACGCAAGGACGCTGCTGCCGACAGTTCCTACGTCGCCAGCCTGTATCACAAGGGCCTGAACAAGATTCTGGAAAAGCTCGGCGAAGAATCGATCGAGACCATCATCGCTGCCAAGGACGCTGCAGTCAGCGGTGATTGCAGCGACGTAATCTATGAAACCGCAGACCTGTGGTTTCATAGCATGGTGATGCTCGCAGCGCTGGGTCAGCACCCACAAGCCGTGCTCGATGAACTGGACCGCCGATTCGGCTTGTCCGGCCACGCGGAAAAAGCCGCCCGCACGGCAGAATAACGCTCTCCCCTTTCAAGCTTGAAATCTTTTACGAGGACTGTTTCATGGGTATTTTTGACTGGAAACACTGGATCGTCATCCTGATCGTCGTGGTACTGGTTTTCGGGACCAAGAAACTCAAGGGTCTGGGCAGCGACGTGGGTGAGTCGATCAAGGGCTTTCGCAAGGCGATGAATGACGACGACAAGCCAGCCGAACAGCCTGCACCTCAGCCACAGCAGGCACAGGCTGCCCCTCAGGGCTCGCCATTGAACCAGCCGCATACCATCGACGCGCAGGCGCACAAAGTCGACGAGCCGATCCGCAAAGACCAGGTTTAAGCCCATGTTCGGTATCAGCTTCTCTGAACTGCTGCTTGTCGGCCTGGTTGCCTTGCTGGTACTGGGTCCCGAGCGCCTGCCGGGTGCGGCACGCACCGCAGGCCTATGGATCGGCCGGTTGAAGCGCAGCTTCAATGCGATCAAACAGGAAGTTGAACGTGAAATCGGGGCCGACGAAATTCGTCGGCAGCTGCACAACGAGCACATTATTTCGCTGGAAGACGAAGCGCGGAAAATGTTCGCGCAGAATCAGCACCCCGAGACCACTTACGAGCCGGTAAGCCCGCAGCCAGCCCCGGCGCAGGCCGACGCCGCCAATACCGGTCACAACACGCTCGGCCCAGCGGAACCTGCGGCACCGAAAACCGCACTGTCGCTGGAGAAAACCGCGAAGCCAGTCGATGTCGGCACGCCGGTCCCGACGCCTCCCGCCCACGATTCGTCATTGCCACCGCGAGCACCATGAGCGCTGATATCCCGGAAAACGATCAGCAAATGCCGCTGATCTCGCATCTCACCGAGCTGCGTACACGTCTGTTGCGTTGTGTCGCGGCAGTGTTCCTGATTTTTGCCGGTCTGTTTTACTTCACGCAGAAGATCTACACGCTGGTGTCGGCCCCGTTGCGCGTCTATCTGCCTGAAGGTGCGACGATGATCGCCACCGACGTGGCCTCGCCGTTCATCACGCCGTTCAAGCTGACCATGATGGTCGCGCTGTTTCTGTCCATGCCGGTCATCCTGCACCAGATCTGGGGCTTTATCGCGCCGGGCCTGTACAAGCACGAGAAGCGCGTTGCAGTGCCATTGCTGGTGTCGAGCATCATCCTGTTCTACGCAGGCATGGCCTTCGCGTACTTTTTGGTCTTCCCGCTGATTTTCCACTTCTTCGCCAGCGTTACACCAGAAGGCGTGTCGATGATGACCGACATCGCCAGTTATCTGGACTTCGTGATGACGCTGTTCTTCGCCTTCGGCGTGGCCTTCGAAATCCCGGTGGCCGTGGTGTTGCTGGTGTGGATCGGCATCGTCGACGTCAAATACCTGAAGAAGATCCGCCCTTACGTGATCATCGGCTGCTTCGTGGTCGGCATGATCCTGACGCCGCCGGACATCTTCTCGCAGACGCTGCTGGCGGTGCCAATGTGGCTGCTCTTCGAGCTGGGCGTACTGTGCAGCAAGATGATCAAGAAGCGTGGCGAACATCCGGACGATCAGGCCGAGGACGCTGAAAAGCAGGATCAGCCGCCCGCGACCACACCGTGAACCTGCTGTTGCTTGAGGAAGCCGATTTCATTGCGGCTGACCGGGTGGTCCTGCGTGACCGCCGCCTGAAGCACATGCAGGAGGTGCATCGCGCAGAGATCGGCGACAGTCTGCGCGTCGGCCGCATCAATGGCCTGCTGGGCAGCGCCGAACTGCTGCGCCTTGAGCCTCATGAAGCAGAGCTGCGTGTTTCGCTGGATAGCGCCCCGCCGGTAAAACTGCCCCTCACCCTGTTGCTGGCACTGCCACGTCCCAAGATGTTACGCCGGGTGTTTCAGACCGTCGCGACCATGGGCGTGCCGAAAGTCATCCTGCTGAACAGCTACAGGGTTGAAAAAAGCTTCTGGCAGACGCCATTTCTGGAGCCCGAGGCCATTCGCGAGCAGTTGATTCTTGGGCTGGAGCAGGCACGCGATTCTGTGCTGCCGGAAATCGTCATCGAAAAGCGCTTCAAGCCTTTCGTTGAAGATCGCTTGCCGCAGATCGCGCTCGACACACTGGGCCTGGTTGGCCATCCCGGTGATTTCCCCGCCTGCCCTCGTGCGGTCACAGAGCAAGTCACGCTGGCCATCGGCCCTGAAGGGGGCTGGATACCCTACGAAATCGATCTGTTGCGTCAGTCAGGTTTGCAGCCCGTGCAATTGGGCGAACGTATCCTGCGCGTCGAAACCGCTGTAACGGCCCTTCTCGCCCGCTTGTTCTAAGCTGTCAGTGTCGACTCAATCGCTTCAGTTAACCGATAACTGGCCGATGCAATTGCATACTTAGAGCAAAAGACGTCAAGGAGTGATCATGTCTCGTGGGTTATCCAAAAGCCTCGCCAATGCGAGTGTCAGCCTGAAATTGGCGATCGGCTTTGGCCTGGTGCTGTTGATGACGCTGATGATTTCGGCCACCGGCTGGTTCAGCAATCAGGCCCTTATTGATCGTGGGGACCGTGTTACTGCGATTGCGCAGGTCAATGAGCTGACCCTTCAGTTGCGCATCAACCGTATGAGCTACGAGGCGCTGTACAACGCAGAGACCGCAGCGAAGGTCAGAAATACGCTCGATCAGCTGGACGCCGCGCTGCAAAGCGCCAGGAACCTGCTGCGATCCCCCGAGAACCTGCAATTGCTGGATGCCCAGATTCAGGCGACCCGCGACTACCGCCAGTCCTTCGAGGACATGAGCAAGGCGATCGAAACCCGCGAAGCGAGCCGCAGCCAGATGGGCGAAAACGCCGACAAGGCGGTGGATCAGGCCGACAGGATCGAAGCCGAACTGCTCAAGGAAGATAACATCCTGGCCTTCAATGGCATCGTCGGCGTCAGCAAGCTGATTCAGCAGGCGCGTTTTCAGGTACGTGGTTACACCTACAGCGGCCGTCCCGATTTCGAAAAAGACGCCAATAAGGCCATCGATGACGCGGTGACCGGGATCAACACGCTGGCTGGCGACATTTCTTCCACTTATTCGCCCATGCTGCAACAGGCCATCGCCGGGCTCAATGGCTACCGCGCGGCTGTGGGCCGCTACCGCGATGCCCAGGCCGCCTCCAAGGCCGCACTGGATAAAATGACCACGTTGGGCGTCAGCATGCTCGACACCAGCAACGACCTGATCATCCGGCAGAACAAGAGCCGTGACGCAGACAGCGCCAAGTCGGTCACGATGATCGCTGCCGCTACGGCGTTGGCGCTGATGCTGAGCATTCTTGCGGCGTGGGTCATCACTCGCCAGATCACCACCCCGCTGCAGGAGACCCTTGAGGTCGTAGAGCGGGTGGCCTCGGGCGACCTGAGCCGCAACCTCAACGTTGATCGCAAGGACGAGTTGGGCAAGCTGCAGGCCACGATCCAGCGCATGACCGTCAGCCTGCGCGAGCTGGTAGGCGGAATTCGCGATGGCGTGACCCAGATCGCCAGCGCGGCGGAAGAGCTGTCAGCGGTCACCGAACAGACCAGTGCCGGGGTCAACAGCCAGAAGGTCGAGACCGATCAGGTCGCCACCGCCATGCATGAAATGACTGCGACCGTTCAGGAAGTCGCGCGCAACGCCGAAGAAGCCTCTGAAGCAGCCGTCGCCGCCGACCAGCAGGCCCGTGATGGTGAGCGAGTGGTCAACGAGGCCATTGCGCAAATCGAACGCCTAGCCTCTGCGGTGGGCAACTCCAGCGAAGCGATGGGCGCGCTGAAACAGGAAAGCGACAAGATCGGCAGCGTGCTGGACGTCATTAAATCGGTCGCCGAACAGACCAACCTGCTGGCGTTGAACGCCGCTATCGAGGCAGCCCGCGCCGGTGAGGCCGGTCGGGGCTTTGCGGTGGTTGCCGATGAGGTACGCAGTCTGGCGCAGCGCACGCAGAAATCCACCGAAGAGATCGAAGCACTGATTGCCGGCCTGCAAAGCGGCACACAGCAGGCCACAACGGTCATGGACAGCAGTCGCGAGCTGAGCACCAGCAGCGTTGAACTGACCCGTAGGGCCGGAGGATCGCTGGAAAGCATCACCAAAACCGTCTCGGCGATCCAGGCGATGAATCAGCAGATCGCCGCCGCCGCCGAAGAACAGAGCGCCACCGCCGAAGAGATCAACCGCAGCATCATCAATGTCCGCGATGTGTCCGAACAGACGTCTGCGGCCAGTGAAGAGACCGCGGCGTCCAGTGTCGAACTGGCCAGACTGGGCAACCATCTGCAGTTGCTGGTGAGTCGCTTTACTGTCTGACCTTGCAGTATCCAGCCCGCGCCAGCACTGAGCGCGGGCTTCTTTTCCCGCAAAAACGTGACACCTTTCACCCCTCTTTCGTGCTCGGAAATATCCTACGACCTTCTCAGGTCACGCAATGAATCACCACGCCGATGCGCTCACAACGCATGTTCTGACTCACCCGGAACATGCTTTTGTTCGCTCATTGCAGGAGATTCCAATGTTCCGACTGATCAATCACGCGCTCGGCAACATGAACGTCAGATTCAAGCTGTCCCTGGGTTTCGGCCTGGTGCTGCTATTGACGCTGATCATCACACTGACCGGCTGGCATGGCCTGTACACCATGATCGACCGCTCCGAGTCGCTCTCGGACATTGCCCAGCTCAACAGCCTCACCAAAGACCTGCGTGCCGAACGCATCACCGATCGCGTGGAAAAAACGCCAGAAAGCACGGCATTGGTGACAGACAAACTCAACGAAATGAAAGCCCAGCTCACAGCGCTGCACCGACAGAGCCTCGAGGCAGAAACCACTACGCTGCTCAACGGACAGTTTGAGACGGTAAGCAGACTCGAGAAAACCTTCGCCGACGTCCGGACCAACCGTCAGACCCGTAACCAGGTACGCACCCGCCTGGAGCAGACGTCAGAGCAGGCCTTGCAGGCCATCGCACTGGTTGAGAGTGAGGTGCTCAAGAGCGTAAGCCAGGAACAGGACAGCACTGAGCGGATGGAGGAATTCACCAACATTTCCCAGCTCAGGCAGCAGGTGCAGATCGCTCGTTATCAGGTACAGGCCTACACCTTCACCACTCGCGATGCCGATGAAGCCGCAGCCATTGTCGCCATCGACGAAGCACTCAAGGAAATCGGGCAGATCGGGCAGGATGAGGGCAATGAAAGCCTTCAGGGCCTGGTAGCCGCCACTACAGCCCTTCAGGGCTATCGGGAAAGGCTCAACGAGTTCAAACAGATACAAACCAAAGCCGAGGCGGATCAGGAACTTATGGAAAGTCTCGGCGAGCAGTTGCTGGACTCGGTCGCCGCGCTGAACCGTCTGCAAACCGCTCAGCGCGACAGCGAAGCAGTCAATTCCAGCACCACCCTGAGCAGTGTTGCGGGCCTGGCGCTGCTGATCGGGTTGCTGGCCGCCTGGGTCATGACCCGGCAGATCACCGTACCGTTACAGCAGACGCTGCTTGTCGCAGCACGCATCGCTCAGGGTGATCTGAGTCGGGACATGTCGGTGACCCGTCGTGACGAAATGGGTCAGTTACAAGGCAGTATGCAGACCATGACGGTCAGCCTGCGCGAGCTGGTCGGCGGTATCAGCGAGGGCGTATCGCAGATCGCCAGCGCGGCCGAGCAGTTGTCAGCGGTGACCAAGCAGACCTGCATCGGGGTCACTAGCCAGAAAGACGAAACCGACCAGGTGGCCACAGCCATGAATGAAATGGCCGCGACGGTGCAGGAAGTCGCGCGTAATGCTCAGGAGGCTTCCCAGGCCGCGGCTCAGGCGGACCAACAGGCCCGCAGCGGTGACGAGGTTGTAGGGCGGGCAATCAGTCAGATCGAGCAACTGGCTCGCGAGGTGGTGAACTCTACCCATTCGATGAGCGAACTCAAGCTGGAAAGCAACAAGATCGTCGGCGTTCTTGACGTAATCAAGTCTGTTTCGCAGCAAACCAACCTGCTGGCCCTGAATGCGGCCATTGAGGCAGCTCGCGCCGGTGAAGCCGGGCGTGGTTTTGCAGTGGTCGCCGATGAGGTACGCGGCCTGGCGCAACGCACGCAAAAGTCCACAGAAGAGATCGAGGAATTGATCGCCGCACTGCAAACCGGCACTCAGCAGGTAGCAACCACGCTGGACAACAGCCGCACCCTGACTGACAACACCGTTGAACTGAGCCGCCGCGCGGGAAGCGCGCTGGAGCAAATCACCCGCACAGTGGCGACCATCCAGCACATGAACGAACAGATCGCCACCGCCAGCGAAGAACAGAGCGTGGTTGCCGAACAAATCAACCGTAACGTCATCAGCGTACGCGACATCTCCGAACAGACCGCAGCCGCCAGCGAGCAAACCGCAGCCTCCAGCGTCGAACTCGCCAGACTGGGCACTCACTTGCAGACATTGGTGGGGAAATTTAGGGTGAGCTGAACCACCATTGCACCCACAGGCGGCCCGGCGAACACCATCGTGCCCATGCTCCGCGTGGGCATACCGGTCCGGACGCTCCGCGTCCTCTGACGACGCAGAGCGTCGTGAACTGCATTCCCACGCTGGAGCGTGAGGAACGAGCGTCGT
>NZ_JAWHOP010000032.1:0-58582 GCF_032586995.1 Pseudomonas syringae group sp. J248-6
ACCCATTTGAACACCCCCATGAGGTCGGATTGGTGTCCAACTTCTTGGGGGCAGTTCACTGGAGCGTGAGGAACGAGAGGTGTCTGGACTGGAGCGTGAGCAACGATAGGTGGCGGGGCCGGACCACCCTCTGCGTCAGCCCCTCGCCCCAAGCCTTACCCGCGTCGGGCGTTCTTCATCGAGATCTGGTCATTCAGGGTCCAGAAGTCATACAGAATCCCCAAGAGAAACAACCCGCCCGTGCACAGGTAGATAATGCCGGTGATCCACTTGCCCTGGTACATGCGGTGTACGCCAAACAGGCCGAGGAAGGTCAGCAGGATCCACGCCAGGCTGTAATCGGTGGAACCCGAGGTAAAGCGCAGGTCGGCTTCGCGGTCCATCGACGGGATCAGAAACAGGTCGATCAGCCAGCCGATACCAAACAGACCGAAGGTGAAGAACCAGAGGGTCCCGGTGACCGGCTTGCCGTAGTAAAAGCGATGCGCACCCAGGAACCCGAAAATCCACATCAGGTAGCCCATGACCTTGCTGTGCGTGTCCGAACGATAGGCGTTCATTTTTACCCTCTTTGCGCTGATAGAAAAAAATACATAACAAATTTGTGACTTGGTTTCCCTCTTCCGACGTATGGCACATGAGGCGGTTTTATGCCGCCAAGCCCTTGTCGTCAAAGGGATTAGCAAGAAAAAAGAAAGAGTCTGTCGCATAAAACGCAACGATACCAGTGTGATGCGCTCGACAAATGGGGTCAGATTTTCCGAAAAAGCTGTTATAAAGTTGCGCGCTGACCACTACGAGCCCTGCCGAATGCGTCCTTTTTTCAAGACATGGCTAACCATTTGCCTTTTTATGCCACTGGCCGCCCACGCCACCAATCGTGAGCAACAACTTCCTGCGAGCTTCACGGGCTACACCGCCAAAAGTCACTCTTCACCGGCACTCGCGACTCGCAATGCACCCCAGGAAGCCACACCAGTATCCGTTCACCCCAAAAATGCCCGCGCTTCCAAGCCGGTTTCACGCAAGAACGCCAGCAAGGCCACCTTGCAGGCGTCGGCTGCTGTCCCTGCCAAGCAGGGCAATGCCGTCGTGAAACGCGCCTTGCAGGCTGTCGGTACGCCTTACCGCTGGGGTGGCACCACACCCGGCAAGGGTCTGGACTGCAGCGGACTGGTCAAATATGCCTACACGGATGTGCGTGAGGTCGACCTGCCACGCACCTCCAATGCCATGGCCCAGGGTCATGGACAGACGGTGGATCGCAAGGATCTGAAACCGGGTGACTTGCTGTTCTTCAACATCAAGAGCCGCAACATCAACCACGTCGCCATTTACCTGGGTGACAACAAGTTCGTGCATGCGCCGCGTCGTGGCAAGGCCGTAACTGTCGATACGCTGAACAAGCCGTACTGGAACAGTCACTACAAGATTGCCAAGCGCGTTCTGCCAAAACAGCCCGGCCAGATGCGCGTGGTTCAGCGCTGATCCTGGCGTGAATCTGCGGTCCGCAAGCCGCATCTGAAAAAAGGGGTCTTGAACGCGTTCAAGACCCCTTTTTCGTTCCTGCAGCATCCCTGCGATCAGAAGTTATCTGGCACCTTGGCCCGCTCACGAGCGCTTTCGCGGGTGATCAGGCCTTTCTTCACCAGATCAGCCAGGCACATATCCAGCGTCTGCATACCCAACGAACCGCCGGTCTGGATCGACGAATACATCTGCGCCACCTTGTCCTCGCGAATCAGGTTACGGATCGCGGGCGTGCCCATCATGATTTCATGCGCGGCCACCCGTCCGCCGCCGACCTTCTTGAGCAGCGCCTGTGAAACCACTGCGTGCAGCGATTCGGAGAGCATCGAGCGAATCATCGACTTTTCCTGAGCCGGGAACACGTCCACAATCCGGTCAATGGTCTTGGCTGCTGACGTGGTGTGCAGCGTGCCGAATACCAGGTGGCCGGTTTCAGCCGCAGTCAGCGCCAGGCGGATGGTCTCCAGGTCGCGCATCTCACCGACCAGAATCACATCCGGGTCTTCGCGCAGGGCCGAGCGCAGTGCTTCCGAGAAGCCCAGCGTGTCGCGATGAACTTCGCGCTGGTTGACCAGGCACTTCTTCGATTCATGAACGAATTCGATCGGGTCCTCAATGGTCAGGATGTGGTGATGCTTATTGCAATTGAGGTAGTCGATCATCGCCGCCAGCGTCGTCGACTTGCCTGAGCCGGTCGGTCCGGTGACCAGAATCAGGCCGCGCGCCACATCCGTAATCTTCCGAAACACACTGCCCATCCCCAAGTCTTCCATGCTCAGGATTTTCGAGGGAATGGTACGAAACACCGCGCCTGCGCCGCGATTCTGGTTGAATGCGTTGACCCGAAAACGCGCAACGCCCGGCACTTCAAAGGAAAAGTCGGTTTCCAGACGCTCCTCGAAATCCTGCCGTTGCTTGTCGTTCATGATGTCGTAGATCAGCGCCTTGACCTCCTTGGCGTCCAGCGGGGGCAGGTTGATACGCCGCACATCGCCGTCGACGCGGATCATCGGTGGCAGACCTGCAGAGAGGTGCAAATCCGACGCGCCCTGTTTGGCACTGAAGGCCAGCAGCTCGGTAATATCCATACAGCTCCTCAATCACATAGAATGCCGCAGACTTTAGCCCTGCTGGCGCAAATCAATGTCCACGATAGCAGCGAACATTTCAACGCTCGAACAACGAATTCGCGACGCAGCCCTCGCCGCCAACCGCGAACCGGCGTCCGTCGGCCTGCTGGCGGTGAGCAAAACCAAGCCCGCCGGCGACTTGCGTGAAGCTTACACCGCAGGCTTGCGCAACTTTGGCGAAAATTATTTACAGGAAGCACTGGGCAAACAGCTCGAACTGAGCGACCTGCCCTTGTGCTGGCACTTCATCGGCCCCATTCAATCGAACAAGACACGCGCTATCGCCGAGAACTTCGCCTGGGTACATTCCGTGGACCGCCTGAAAATCGCCCAACGCCTGTCCGAGCAACGCCCCGAGGCGCTTGAGCCACTGAACATCTGCATTCAGGTGAACGTCAGTGGCGAAGCCAGCAAGTCGGGCTGCACGCCTCAGGACCTGCCGGAGCTGGCCGCCGCCATCATCGCCCTGCCGCGACTGAAGCTGCGCGGCCTCATGGCGATCCCCGAGCCCACAGACGACCCTGCGGCTCAGCATGCCTCGTTCGCCGCTGTGCGCACGTTGCAGGAGCAATTGAACCTGGCGCTCGACACACTTTCCATGGGCATGAGCCACGACCTGGAAGCCGCCATTGCACAAGGCGCAACCTGGGTGCGTATCGGCACAGCTCTCTTTGGCGCCCGCGACTATGGCCAGCCATAACCTTCCCCATAAGGACCCCTTCATGAGCAAGACTCGTATTGCCTTCGTCGGTGCCGGAAACATGGCTGCCAGCCTGATCGGCGGCCTGCGCGCCCAAGGCGTGGACGCGGCACTGATCTGTGCCAGCGCGCCGGGTGCCGAAACCCGCGAACGCATCGCCAACGATCATGGCATCCAGGTATTTGCCAACAACGCCGAGGCGATCAAGGGCGCAGATGTCGTGGTGCTGGCGGTCAAGCCGCAGATGATGAAAAACGTCTGCCAGGCGTTGAAGTCCAGCCTTGAAGCCAATCAGCTGATTGTGTCGGTTGCGGCCGGCATTACCTGCGCTAGCCTGACTCAATGGCTTGGCGATCAGCCGGTGGTGCGCTGCATGCCCAATACCCCGTCGCTGCTGCGTCAGGGGGCCAGCGGGCTGTATGCCACCGACAAGGTCACTGCCGAACAACGCGGGCAGGCCGAGCAACTGCTGTCTGCCGTCGGTGTAGCGGTCTGGGTCGAGCAGGAAAAACACATGGACGCTGTAACAGCGGTGTCTGGCAGTGGCCCTGCGTACTTCTTTTTGATGATGGAAGCGATGACCGCGGCAGGTGTAAAACTGGGCCTGCCGGAAGACATCGCGAAAAAGCTGACTCTGCAAACCGCACTGGGCTCGGCACTGATCGCGACCGGCAGTGATGTGGGTGCGGGCGAGCTGCGTCGTCGTGTCGCCTCGCCGGGCGGGACCACCGAGGCGGCCATCAAGGCATTTCAGGCAGGCGGCTTCGAAGCACTGGTGGAAACGGCACTGACTGCCGCAGATCATCGTGCAGCCGAGCTGGCTGAGCAACTGGGCAAATAATTTTCGGGTTTTCTGGAGCAGATCGATGATCGGATTGAACACCGCTGCAATTTACGTCCTGCAAACGCTTGGCAGTCTTTACCTGCTGATCGTGCTGTTGCGCTTTGTGCTGCAACTGGTGCGGGCCAATTTCTACAACCCGCTGTGCCAGTTCATCGTGCGCGCCACCCAGCCGCTGCTCAAACCGCTGCGGCGCATCATCCCCAGCCTGGGCGGGCTGGACATGTCTTCGCTGGTACTGGCGATCATCGTGCAGATGGTGCTGATGGCCTTGACCCTGCTGCTGATGTTCGGCACCACGGGCGATCCGCTGCACCTGCTGCTCTGGTCGATCATCGGCGTCACCGCACTGTTTCTGAAGATATTCTTCTTTGCCCTGATCATCAGCGTGATTCTGTCGTGGGTCGCACCGGGTAGCAGCAACCCTGGCGCAGAACTGGTCAACCAGATCTGTGAGCCCGCCCTGGCACCGTTCCGCAAGATCGTCCCGAACCTGGGCGGGCTGGATATCTCGCCGATCCTGGCGTTTCTGGTGCTCAAGTTGCTGGACATGCTGGTCATCAACAACCTCGCCGCCATGAGCAACATGCCGGATGTGCTGCGGTTGCTGATGTAAGCAATCTTGTTCCACGCTGGAGCGTGAGGAACGATAACCTCAACTATCGTGCGACGCTCCGCGTCGCATGCCGTTCTGGACGCTCTGCGTCCTGTCCCGAGGTGCAGCTGATTTGTGCCTCACAACATCGCTTATTGCCGCTGCACCCCGCGGTCTTTAGACTTACGCCTCATTTATGCGAGAGCAGGGTCGATGCCCACGGTATTCCCTCACGATTCTGTCGGACTGGTCACACCACAGACGGCGCACTTCAGCGAGCCTCTGGCGCTGGCGTGCGGTCGTTCGTTGCCGGCCTATGACCTGATTTACGAAACTTACGGTCAGCTCAACGCCGCACGCAGTAATGCCGTGCTGATCTGCCACGCGCTGTCCGGGCATCACCATGCCGCAGGCTTCCACAGCGCCGATGACCGCAAACCGGGCTGGTGGGATAGCTGTATCGGTCCCGGCAAGCCTATCGACACCAACAAGTTCTTCGTCGTCAGCCTTAACAATCTGGGCGGCTGCAATGGCTCCACCGGGCCGAGCAGCATTGACCCGGACACCGGCAAGCCGTTCGGTGCCAATTTCCCGGTGGTGACCGTAGAAGACTGGGTCAACAGCCAGGCCCGGCTGGCGGATCTGCTGGGTATCGACACCTGGGCTGCGGTGATTGGCGGCAGTCTGGGTGGCATGCAGGCGCTACAATGGACCATCAGCTACCCGGATCGCGTGCGCCATTGCCTGGCGATCGCCTCTGCCCCCAAGCTGTCGGCACAGAACATCGCGTTCAACGAGGTGGCGCGTCAGGCCATTCTCACCGACCCGGAATTCCACGGTGGCTCGTTCCAGGAGCGCGGTGTGATCCCCAAACGCGGCCTGATGCTGGCGCGGATGGTCGGGCACATCACCTACCTGTCGGATGACTCGATGGGCGAGAAATTCGGCCGTGGTCTGAAGAGCGAAAAACTCAACTACGACTTCCACAGCGTCGAGTTTCAGGTCGAGAGCTACCTGCGTTATCAGGGTGAAGAATTTTCGGGGCGTTTCGACGCCAATACCTACCTGTTGATGACCAAAGCGCTGGACTACTTCGACCCTGCCGCCAACTTCAACGACGATCTGGCCAAGACCTTCGCCAATGCCACCGCCAAATTCTGCGTGATGTCGTTTACTACCGACTGGCGCTTCTCGCCGGCCCGCTCGCGGGAACTGGTTGACGCACTGATGGCCGCGCGCAAGGACGTCTGCTATCTGGAAATCGACGCACCTCAAGGCCACGACGCCTTTCTGATCCCGATTCCGCGCTACTTGCAGGCTTTCGGTAATTACATGAACCGAATTTCGTTGTGAGGACGTCATGAGAGCCGATCTGGAAATCATCCAGGAGTGGATTCCCGCAGGCAGCCGCGTGCTCGACCTGGGTTGTGGCGACGGCGAATTGCTGACCTGGCTGCGTGACCACAAGCAGGTCACCGGCTACGGGCTGGAAAACGACGCTGCCAACATTGCCGAGTGTGTCGCCAAGGGCATCAACGTCATCGAGCAGGACCTCGACAAGGGGCTGGGCAACTTTGCCAGCAACAGCTTCGACGTCGTGGTCATGACCCAGGCCCTGCAAGCGGTGCATTACCCGGACCGAATCCTCGACGAGATGCTGCGCGTCGGGCGTCAGTGCATCATCACCTTTCCGAACTTCGGTCACTGGCGCTGCCGCTGGTACCTGGCGAGCAAGGGCCGCATGCCGGTGTCCGAATTCCTGCCGTATACCTGGTACAACACGCCGAACATTCACTTCTGCACCTTCGGCGACTTCGAAGAACTGTGTCGTGAACGCGATGCAAAGGTGCTCGACAGGCTGGCCGTCGATCAACAGCATCGTCACGGCTGGGCCAGCAAACTCTGGCCCAACCTGCTGGGTGAAATCGGCATCTACCGGGTCACCAGCCCAGGGCTGACGGACCACAAGATTGCCGTTTAACCGACCGTTTTCAAGCACCACGACAGGCCAACCATGAACCTCACACAACTCGTACTGGCCAGCCACAATGGCGGCAAACTCAAGGAACTCCAGGCCATGCTCGGCGGCAGCGTAACGCTGCGCTCGGTCAGCGAGTTCAGTCTGGTGGAGCCGGAAGAAACCGGCCTGTCCTTCGTCGAGAATGCAATCCTCAAGGCACGTAACGCCGCGCGCCTGTCCGGCCTGCCTGCGCTGGCCGACGACTCGGGGTTGGCGGTGGATTTCCTCGGCGGTGCGCCGGGTATCTATTCCGCACGCTATGCCGAGGGCAAGGGCGATGCCGCCAACAACGCCAAGCTGCTGGAGGCGCTCAAAGACGTGCCGGACGAGCAGCGTGGCGCACAATTTGTCTGCGTATTGGCGCTGGTACGCCACGCCGACGACCCACTGCCGATCCTCTGTGAAGGGCTGTGGCATGGGCGCATCCTGCACGCTGCCAGCGGTGAACACGGCTTCGGCTATGACCCGCTGTTCTGGGTGCCGGAGCGCAATTGCTCGAGTGCCGAACTCGGCCCGAGCGAGAAAAACCAGCTCAGCCATCGCGCCCGCGCCATGGTCCTGTTGCGGCAACGCCTGGGTCTGCAATGACCCACGATTCGCCTGCGCAGCCGCTGTTTCTCGGCGAGAGCGGTTTCTCGTCAGAGAGCCCACGCCCTGCGCTGCCGCACCTGCCACCGCTGTCGCTGTACATCCATATTCCGTGGTGCGTGCGCAAATGCCCGTACTGCGACTTTAACTCGCACACCGCAAGCCCCGTACTGCCGGAACAGGAATACGTCGACGCCCTGCTCGCCGACCTGGACCTTGACCTGCCGCACGTCTACGGCCGCGAGCTGCAATCGATCTTCTTTGGTGGCGGTACGCCGAGCCTGTTCAGCGCAGACGCACTGGGCCGCCTGCTCAAGGGCGTGGAACAACGCATCCGCTTTGCCAGCGACATCGAAATTACCCTGGAAGCCAACCCCGGCACCTTCGAACAGGTCAAATTCAGCGCCTATCGCGGTCTGGGCATCAATCGACTGTCGATCGGCATTCAGAGCTTTCAGGAATCCAAACTCAAGGCGCTGGGCCGCATCCACAATGGCGACGAAGCGATTCGTGCCGCCGACATGGCGCGTCAGGCCGGTTTCGACAACTTCAACCTGGACCTGATGCACGGTCTGCCAGACCAGTCCCAGGACGAAGCGCTGGCCGATCTGCGCCAGGCCATCGCCCTCGCCCCGACGCACCTGTCCTGGTATCAACTGACCCTGGAACCCAATACGGTGTTCTGGAATCAGCCACCGGTGCTGCCCGAAGACGACATTCTTTGGGACATTCAGGAAACCGGACAGCAGTTGCTGGCCACTCATGGTTACGCGCAGTACGAAGTGTCGGCTTATGCGCAGCCCGGAAAACCGGCCAGGCATAACCTCAACTATTGGGCGTTCGGAGATTTCATCGGTATCGGCGCAGGCGCACATGGCAAGTTGAGCCATCCGGACGGACGCATCATGCGCACCTGGAAGACCCGGCTGCCCAAGGATTACCTGAACCCGGACAAGCCTTTTCAGGCCGGGGCAAAGCTGTTGCCGCTGGACGAATTGCCGTTTGAATTTTTGATGAATGCATTGCGACTGACAAATGGTGTGGACGCTGCGTTATTTCGCGAAAGAACCGGTCTAAGCCTCGATTCGCTCGCCGAGGCACGTCGACAGGCAGAACAAAAGGGTCTGCTGCACCAGGACCCGACACGCCTGATCGCCACGCCGCAAGGCCAGCTGTTCCTCAACGACCTGCTGCAATACTTTCTGATCTAAGGACCCTGCATGGATTTCGTACTCGATCTGCTCGCCACCGTTTCGCGCTGGAGTCGCAGCAATCTTTCAGAAATCGCACTCGCGCTGGTGGGCTGCCTGCTGGTGCTGTTCGGCTCGGACATCAAAGGCTGGCTGGAACAGCGAATCAGCGGCATTACCGGTGCCCTGCGCATCCCGCTGATCGCCCTGCTCTGCGCAGTCGGCAGCGGCGCGGCGCTGATCTACGCCACGCCGTGGGTAGTGCGCGGCCTCAGCCAGTTCAACAACTACAGCCTGGCGCCGGTGCTGCTGGTGGTGCTGGTGCTGATCGGGGTGATTGCGGACAGGAAGTGAGCGCTCCCTTTCACTGCCCACAGTGTGAAACCAGCTGTAAACAAAAGCCCGGCATCTCTGCCGGGCTTTTTAGTGTTGCCAATGCAGATCAAGGCACCAGTTTGTCCAGCAACGCCTTGTCACGCACCGCGCCCTTGTCAGCGCTGGTCGCCAACAGGGCGTAGGCCTTGAGGGCGGTGGTCACTTTGCGTGGACGCGATTCCACCGGTTTCCAGCCTTTCTTGTCCTGTTCGGTACGGCGCTCGGCCATTTCCGCATCGTCGATCAACAGGTTGATCGAGCGATTGGGGATGTCGATCAGTACCTTGTCACCGTCGCGCACCAGACCGATTGCACCGCCTGCCGCCGCTTCCGGTGAAGCGTGACCGATGGACAGGCCGGACGTACCGCCCGAGAAGCGGCCGTCGGTGAGCAACGCGCAATCCTTGCCCAGCCCTTTGGACTTCAGGTACGACGTCGGGTAAAGCATTTCCTGCATGCCCGGACCGCCTTTCGGGCCTTCGTAACGGATGATGACGATGTCGCCCGCTTTGACTTCGTCAGCGAGAATCCCGCGCACCGCGCTGTCCTGGCTTTCGAAGATCTTCGCGTTGCCTTCGAAGACGTGGATCGACTCGTCGACGCCAGCGGTTTTCACCACACAGCCGTCCAGCGCGATGTTGCCGTACAGCACGGCCAGGCCACCTTCTTGCGAATAGGCATGCTCGACACTGCGGATGCAGCCGTTTTCACGGTCGTCATCGAGGCTTTCCCAGCGGGTCGACTGGCTGAACGCGGTCTGCGTCGGGATGCCCGCCGGGCCTGCCTTGAAGAAGGTGTGCACGGCCTCGTCGTCAGTCTGGGTGATGTCCCATTTGGCGATGCCTTCAGCCAGGGTCTTGCTGTGTACGGTCGGCAGGTCGGTGTGCAGCAGGCCGCCACGAGCCAGCTCGCCGAGGATGCTGAAGATCCCGCCCGCGCGGTGCACGTCTTCCATGTGGTACTTCTGGATGTTCGGCGCAACCTTGCACAGCTGCGGCACCTTGCGCGACAGGCGGTCGATGTGGCGCAGGTCGAAGTCGATCTCGGCTTCCTGAGCAGCGGCCAGCAAGTGCAGGATGGTGTTGGTCGAACCGCCCATGGCGATGTCCAGCGTCATGGCGTTCTCGAACGCCTTGAAGTTGGCGATGTTGCGCGGCAACACCGAGTCATCGTTTTCCTTGTAGTACTGACGGCACAGGTCAACGATGGTGCGGCCGGCCTGCAGGAACAGTTGCTCGCGGTCGCTGTGGGTGGCGAGTGCGGAACCGTTGCCCGGCAGGGCCAGACCCAGTGCTTCGGTCAGGCAGTTCATCGAGTTGGCGGTGAACATGCCGGAACACGACCCGCAGGTCGGACAGGCGCTGCGCTCGTACTCGGCGACTTTTTCGTCACTGGCTGTCGAGTCGGCGGCGATGACCATCGCATCGACCAGATCCAGGCCATGGCTGGCCAGTTTGGTCTTGCCCGCTTCCATTGGCCCACCGGAGACGAAGATCACCGGAATGTTCAGGCGCAACGACGCCATCAGCATGCCCGGGGTGATCTTGTCGCAGTTGGAAATGCACACGATGGCGTCGGCGCAATGCGCATTGACCATGTACTCGACCGAGTCGGCAATGATCTCGCGGCTCGGCAGCGAATAGAGCATGCCGTCGTGGCCCATGGCGATGCCATCGTCGACCGCAATGGTGTTGAATTCCTTGGCCACGCCACCGGCGCGCTCGACTTCACGCGCGACCAGCTGGCCCATGTCCTTGAGGTGGACGTGGCCGGGTACGAACTGGGTGAAGGAGTTGGCGATGGCAATGATCGGTTTCTTGAAGTCTTCGTCCTTCATGCCCGTGGCGCGCCACAGGGCACGGGCGCCGGCCATGTTGCGGCCGTGGGTGGACGTTTTCGAGCGGTAATCAGGCATTGAAACACTCCGGCAAAAATAAGGCTGATCAGGAAGGGAGTGAGCTTCTATTGACGTCGCGAACGAGCGGCAGTGACCGCAGGCAGCGAAGAAACCGAACACCACGGGATCACCGTGTATTCGGCCTGAGCTCATAAACCCGCCGGGGATGACTGGCGATGAATAGCGCCGATTCTACACCGCCGGGTGGTTTGATGGGGTCCGAATATCGCCATCGGTGCCGCGCTGCAAATCCCGATGGACAAAATGCTATCAGGGCATTTATCTTCCTCGGCAGGCCGCCTCATGTGGCCACGTCGCTCGGACGGTTCCGGGCGCTTACGTTTGCGAGATACTCATGGCTGACCAAGGTTCGCCGCGCCGCTTTGCGCGCATCGATCGACTCCCCCCTTATGTGTTCAACATCACCGCCGAGCTGAAAATGGCTGCTCGTCGTCGTGGTGAGGACATTATCGACCTGAGCATGGGCAACCCCGACGGGCCCACACCGCCGCACATTGTCGAAAAACTGATCACCGTCGCCCAGCGCGAAGACACCCACGGCTACTCCACCTCGCGCGGCATTCCACGCCTGCGTCGGGCCATTTCCAACTGGTACAAGAAGCGCTACGAGGTCGACATCGACCCTGAAAGCGAAGCGATCGTGACCATTGGTTCCAAGGAAGGCCTGGCCCACCTGATGCTCGCCACGCTGGATCAGGGCGACACGGTGCTGGTGCCCAACCCCAGTTACCCGATTCACATCTACGGTGCCGTGATTGCCGGCGCCCAGGTGCGATCAGTGCCGCTGGTGCCAGGCGTGGACTTCTTCGACGAACTGGAAAAAGCCATTCGCGGCTCGATTCCCAAGCCGAAGATGATGATTCTGGGCTTCCCGTCCAACCCGACGGCGCAATGCGTGGAGCTGGATTTCTTCGAGCGCGTGGTGGCGCTGGCCAAGCAGTATGACGTGCTGGTGGTTCACGATCTGGCGTACGCCGATATTGTCTACGATGGCTGGAAAGCCCCGTCGATCATGCAGGTGCCGGGTGCCAAGGACATTGCCGTCGAGTTCTTCACCCTGTCCAAAAGCTACAACATGGCGGGCTGGCGGATTGGCTTCATGGTCGGCAACCCGGAGCTGGTGAACGCTCTTGCGCGGATCAAGAGTTACCACGACTACGGCACCTTCACGCCACTGCAGGTGGCGGCGATTGCCGCGCTGGAAGGCGATCAGCAGTGCGTGCTCGACATTGCCGAGCAGTATCGCCAGCGCCGCAACGTACTGGTCAAAGGCCTGCACGAGCTGGGCTGGATGGTCGAAAACCCCAAGGCGTCGATGTACGTCTGGGCGAAGATTCCACAGGCTTATGCGCACCTGGGCTCGCTGGAGTTCGCCAAGAAGCTGCTGGCCGAAGCCAAGGTGTGTGTCTCGCCGGGCATCGGTTTCGGTGAGTACGGCGACGATCATGTGCGCTTCGCCCTGATCGAGAACCAGGACCGCATCCGCCAGGCCGTGCGCGGCATCCGCAGCATGTTCAGGGCCGACGACAAGCTCAAGTCCTGAGTTCGCCTTTTACGCCATGCCTGCTGACCGAATGCGCTCGGCAGGCATGCGCATCGCCACCGATTACGCCCCGCCCTGACTGACCGACAGTCGCCTCGGCAATTTTTACTTACTGCAAATGGCCGCGGACCGGTATGATCGCGCGCCCCGATACACCCGGAATTCTGAAATAAAATGAAACCCACCTTGATCGCCGCCGCAGAACTCGATCGCATCGACACCTGGGCCAAATACTCCAGCCACATGTGCGGGGGCTGCGTATCCAGTTGCTGCACGTTGCCGGTAGAAGTGAAGATCAAGGACCTGATCCGCATAGGCATCGTCGATGAGTTCGAACGCGGCGATCCGGCGAAGAACATCGCCAAACGTCTGCAGAAAGAAGGCATCGTTGAGCGTTACAACCAGAAGTCGGAAATCTTCACGTTGCAGCGCATGAGCAACAACGACTGCCTGTATCTGGACCGTAAAAGCCGCCTGTGCACCATCTATGACAAGCGCCCGGACACCTGCCGCAACCACCCGAAAATCGGGCCGCGCCCAGGTTATTGCGCGTACAAGCCCAAAGAAGTCGTGCGTCAGGAAAGCGGTTCTTTGAGAAACGCCACCAGCGCGCCAGTGCCGAAGTTCTGACCCCTTGAAGGGCTGCGCAACGCGCAGAATATCGGCTCACATCAATCAAGCCCCGGTCAGGGGCTTTTTTGTGGGCGATGGAAAAAGCCTATCGATGTTAATTTTTGTGAAAAATAAAAATACTTCACATTATTTACTCATTGATTCACTATCCGATTCACAGATCAGAACAATAACGCTCGAATGCCAGCGACACAGGCATCGGCACTGACTTTGAGGATTACTGCATGACCAGCAAAAACGTTGGCGTTATCGGCCTGGGTGCGATGGGTCTGGGCATTGCCCGTTCACTGCTGCGTAGCGGCTTCACTGTGCATGCCTGCGATGTGCGCAGCAGCGTGACCGAAGCGTTTGCTCAGGAAGGCGGCGTTGCCTGCCAATCCCCGGCCAGCATGGCCGCTGCCTGCGATGTGATCATTACCGTCGTGGTCAATGCCGAGCAGACCGAAACCGTTCTGTTTGGTGAAAACGGCGCGGTCGCGGCGCTGCGTCCGGGCAGTCTGGTCATCGGTTGCGCCACCGTTGCGCCGACCTTCGCCGTCGAACTTGGCGAGCGTCTGGCCGCACAGAACCTGCTGTACCTCGACGCACCGATCTCCGGCGGCGCCGCCAAGGCTGCCGCTGGCCAGATGACCATGATGACTTCCGGCCCGGCCGAGTCTTACGCCAAGGCCGAAGCCATCCTCAATGGCATGGCCGGCAAGGTATACCGCCTGGGCGACGTCCACGGGCTGGGCTCGAAAGTCAAAATCATCAACCAGTTGCTGGCCGGCGTACACATTGCAGCCAGCGCCGAAGCCATGGCCCTCGGTCTGCGTGAAGGTGTCGATGCTGACGCGCTGTACGAAGTGATCACCAACAGTGCCGGTAACTCGTGGATGTTCGAGAACCGCGTGCCGCACATCCTCAACGCCGATTACACGCCGCTGTCGGCTGTGGATATCTTCGTCAAGGACCTCGGCCTGGTGCTGGATACCGCGCGCAGCAGCAAATTCCCGCTGCCGCTGTCGGCCACCGCACACCAGATGTTCATGCAGGCCTCCAGCGCCGGTTTCGGCCGCGAGGATGACTCGGCAGTGATCAAGATTTTCCCGGGCATCGAATTGCCGAAAGCCAAGCCAGAAAAAGCCTGAGGAGCGACTGATGAGCCTGAACAACGCTCGCCCGCTGCTGGGCTGCATTGCCGATGACTTCACCGGCGCCACCGACCTTGCCAACATGCTGGTGCGCGGCGGCATGCGCACCGTGCAGAGCATCGGCATCCCCAGCGCAGAAATGGCTGCCGGTCTGGACGCCGACGCGATTGTCATCGCCCTGAAATCGCGCACCACGCCAAGCGCCGACGCGGTGGCTGAATCCCTCGCCGCGCTGGAATGGCTGCGCGAGCGCGGTTGCGAGCAGATCTTCTTCAAATATTGCTCGACCTTCGATTCGACCGCCGCTGGCAATATCGGTCAGGTGAGTGAAGCACTGCTGAAACAACTGGACAGCGACTTCACCCTGGCCTGCCCGGCCTTCCCGGAAAACGGCCGCACGATTTTCCGCGGCCACCTGTTCGTACAGGACCAGTTGCTCAGCGAATCGGGCATGCAGAACCACCCACTGACGCCGATGACCGATGCCAATCTGGTGCGCGTGCTGCAAGCGCAGACCACCGGCAAAGTCGGCTTGCTGCGCTATGACACAGTCGCCAACGGTGTGGATAGCGTGCGCAGCAAGATTGCCGAACTGCGCGCCGAGGGCGTGAGCATGGCGATTGCCGACGCCCTGTCGGACGCGGACCTGTACACACTGGGCGCAGCCTGCGCTGACCTGCCACTGCTGACCGGCGGCTCGGGGCTGGCATTGGGCTTGCCGGGCAATTTCCGCAAAGCGGGCAAGCTGCGTGACATTGATGCAGCCAAACAGATCGCTATCAGCGGCGGCGAAGTGGTGTTGGCGGGCAGCGCTTCGGTTGCCACCAATGGCCAGGTCGCGGCCTGGCTGGAAGACAATCGCCCTGCGCTGCGCATAAACCCGCTGGATCTGGCCGCAGGCAAGCCGGTGGTCGAGCAGGCGCTGGCATTTGCCAGAGACGCCGGGCAAACCGTGTTGATCTACGCCACCAGCACTCCGGATGAAGTCAAAGCCGTGCAGAAAGAGCTGGGTGTTGAACGCTCCGGTGCCATGGTCGAAGCCGCGTTGGGCGAGATCGCCAAGGGGCTGCTGAACGCTGGTGTGCGCCGTTTTGTAGTCGCCGGTGGCGAAACCTCCGGTGCGGTGGTTCAGGCGCTGGGCGTGCAACTGTTGCAGATCGGCGCACAGATCGACCCGGGCGTTCCGGCCACGGTGAGCAGCGGCGCACAACCGCTGGCACTGGCGCTCAAGTCCGGTAATTTCGGCGCTCGCGACTTCTTCGCCAAAGCCCTCAAGCAACTGGCGGGGGCAGCCTGATGATTGATGAAAACGCCCTGCGTCAGGAAATCTGCGACGTCGGCAGGCTGTTGTATGGCCGCGGCTACACGGTGGGCAGCGCGGGCAATATCAGCGCGCGGCTCGACGATGGCTGGCTGATCACCCCGACCGACGCCTGCCTGGGCCGCATGGACCCGGCGGATATCGCCAAGGTCAATCTGGCCGGTGAATGGGTATCGGGTAGCAAGCCGTCCAAGACCCTGGCCCTGCACCGCGAAGTCTACGACCGCAACCCGCAGGTCGGCGGCGTGGTGCATACGCACTCGACGCATCTGGTCGCCCTGACCCTGGCCGGAGTGTGGCAGGAGGACGACATTCTGCCGCCGCTGACGCCGTATCAGGTCATGAAGGTCGGGCATATCCCCTTGATCCCTTACGAACGTCCCGGCTCACCGAAAGTCGCCGAGCGCGTGGCGGAACTGGCCAACAGTGTGCGCGGCGTGATGCTCGAGCGGCTCGGCCCGGTGGTCTGGGAAAGCTCGGTGGCCAAGGCCTGCTACGCCCTGGAAGAGCTGGAAGAAACAGCGCGTCTGTGGCTGATGAGCAACCCCAAACCTGCACCGCTGGACCCGGCGGCGCTTGAAGAGCTGCGTCAGGTGTTCGGCGCCAGGTGGTAACGAGCACACGGTGATCGGGGAGCGCATTGCGCCTCCCGGTCGAAAAACAATAACAACAGGAATCGAGAGCATGACTCACCCCTACCCCGCTGTTTCGTTGTCAGTCTTTACCACCATCGACCGGAGTGCACGGGCATGACGCCGCTCATGTTGATGGTCGTGGCCGGTGCGGGCATCGCACTGCTGTTGTTTCTGGTGCTCAAGTACAAATTCCAGCCCTTCGTCGCCCTGATGCTGGTCAGCATTATCGTGGCGCTGGTCGCCGGTGTTAAACCGGCCGATCTGGTTGCCACCATCGAAGGCGGCATGGGCAAGACCCTCGGCCATATCGCGATCATCATCGCCCTGGGCGCGATGATCGGGCGCATCATCGAGCTGTCCGGCGGGGCCGAAGCACTGGCCAAAACCCTGATCAACCGCTTCGGCAACAAGCGCACGCCTCTGGCGCTGACCATTGCGGGTTTCATGGTCGGTATTCCGGTGTTCTTCGAGGTCGGCGTGATCATCCTCATGCCGCTGGCTTACGGTGTGGCGCGTGCGGCACGCAAGCCGCTGCTGATTTTCGCGCTGCCGATGTGCGCCGCCTTGCTCGCCGTGCATGCGTTTCTGCCGCCACACCCTGGCGCGGTCGCCGCTGCCAGTCAGTTGGGCGCGGACCTTGGACGGGTGCTGATGCTGGGCATTCCGATCGTTGCCGTGCTGTGCATGATCGGTTATTTCGTCGCAGGGCGCATGACCCGCAAGACCTACCCGATGACCGACGATATCCGCGCCGAAGTCTACGGCCCGCACGTTACCAACGAAGACCTGGAAGCTTGGGCCCGCAACGATTATTCCGCTGTGCGTGAGGCCACTGAAACCAGAACCCTGGGCGCAGAAGAGACCGCCAGCAGCCTGGCGAGCAAGCTGCCGCCTGCGCCCGCACCGGGTTTCGGACTGATCATCGCGCTGATTCTATTGCCGATCGTGCTGATTCTGATGGGCACACTGGCCACCACCATGCTGCCAGCCACGTCCACGCTGCGCGCAGTGCTGACCGTACTGGGTGCCCCCTTGGTTGCGCTGCTGATCGATACCCTGCTGTGCGCATGGCTGCTGGGCTCGCGTCGTGGCTGGAGCCGCACTCAGGTGTCCGACGTGATCGGTTCGGCCTTGCCCGGTGTGGCGATGGTTATTCTGATTGCCGGTGCCGGTGGCGTGTTCGGCAAGGTGCTGGTCGATACCGGCATTGGTGCCGTGGTCTCCGAGGCGCTGCGCAACACCGGTCTGCCGGTACTCGCGCTGGGCTTCCTGCTGACCCTGCTGCTGCGCGCTGTTCAGGGCTCGACCACCGTTGCACTGGTGACCACTGCAGGCATTCTCAGCCCGCTGATCGCCACGCTGGACCTGAGCGCCAACCACCTGGCCCTGCTGTGTCTGGCCATGGGCGGCGGCGGTCTGGCCATGTCGCACATCAACGATGCCGGTTACTGGATGTTCACCAAGCTGGCGGGCCTCAACGTCGCCGACGGCTTGCGCACCTGGACCGTACTGGTCACGCTGCTCGGCACACTGGGCTTCGTGATCACCCTGCTGCTTTGGCCATTCGTCTGACCCTTTAAAGACTGGAGTTAACATGCCTCGTTTTGCCGCCAACCTCAGCATGCTGTACCCGCAGCATGACTTTCTTGAGCGCTTCGCCGCAGCCGCTGCCGATGGTTTCGGCGCGGTCGAGTACCTGTTCCCCTACGCCTACAGCACTCAGGAACTCAAGCAGCGCCTGAGCGACAACGGTCTGGTGCAGGCGCTGTTCAACGCCCCGCCAGGCAACTGGGAAGCAGGCGAGCGAGGCATTGCCACGCTGCCGGGCCGTGAAGCAGAGTTTCGCAGCGGTATCGAGCGGGCTCTGGAGTACGCACAGGTGCTGGGCAATGACCGAGTGCATGTCATGGCTGGCTTGCTGGCCGATGAAAGCTTGCGTGAGCGTCATCAGGCGGTCTATCTGGAAAACCTCGCGTTCGCGGCTGAGCAAGCCAAGGGCGCAGGCGTCACGATTCTGATCGAGCCGATCAACACCCGCGACATGCCGGGCTTCTTCCTCAATCGTCAGGATCAGGCACAGGACATCTGCAGACTGGTGGGTGCCGACAACCTGAAGGTGCAGTTCGACTGCTACCACTGCCAGATCGTCGAAGGTGACCTGACCAGCAAGCTGCGTCGCGACTTTGCAGGCATTGGTCATATTCAGATCGCCGGGGTACCGGATCGTAACGAGCCGAACCTGGGCGAGCTGAATTACGAACACCTGTTCAACGTGATCGACGAGTTGGGCTACAGCGGCTGGATCGGCTGCGAATACCGCCCTAAAGGCGACACCAGCGTGGGTCTGGCGTGGTTGCGCGAGCTACAAGCCAAGGGCTGAAACACGCGGGATAGACGACGCGGAGCGTCGTGAACGGCATTCCCACGCGGAGCGTGAGGAACGATCATTCTGTAACTGTCGTGCCCGGGAAAACACTATCGTGCGACGCTCCGCGTCGCATGCCGTTCTGGACGCTCCGCGTCCGATCTTGAAGAGGTATCAGTCCTCTACGTCGAACTGGTCCTTTATATAGCGGATTTCAGTCCGGCCGTGCGGCGCTGGCTGGCCGTCTTCATCGAGGTTGACGAAGACGATCTTGTCGACAGTCAAAATGCTTTTGCGGGTGATCTTGTTGCGCACCTGGCATTTGAGGGTGATCGAGGTGCGGCCGAATTCCGTGGCGGTGATGCCCAGCTCGATGATGTCGCCCTGACGCGAGGCGCTGACAAAGTTGATTTCCGAGATGTACTTGGTAACCACGCGCTGGTTACCCAACTGGACAATCGCGTAGATCGCCGCTTCTTCATCGATCCAGCGCAGCAGGCTACCGCCGAACAATGTGCCGTTGGGGTTGAGGTCTTCGGGCTTGACCCACTTGCGGGTGTGGAAATTCATGTTCACTCCTGAGCGTCTGGCCGGTAGAGATGCGCATGATGGCAGAGCCGGCGGCCCACGCCCATGCCTGCGTCATAGCAACTGTGCATCGACCCGATTACAGGCAGATGGCAATTGCATGGCCTTTAAACCGACAGAAAGCCTTGGGAAGAATCGCGAGCGCAGCTATACTGCCCAACGTTTCAAAACGGTCATCCACGCTTGATACCGTTCCCGCCACCTGTCCGAGGGGCGCTGCAGCAGGTTTTCCCTGTCAGGCTCGGATGGGGCGTTGTTTGCCAGGACGATCCTCGACCGGCAAACCTTAAACGCACAACGGCGCCCATTCGCATTTTTATGGAATGGAGACTCTCAATGAGTGCTGTAATCACGCCCGCAGAATTTAATGACTACAAGGTTGCCGACATTTCCCTGGCCGCCTGGGGTCGTCGCGAAACCATCATTGCCGAATCCGAAATGCCTGCCCTGATGGGTCTGCGTCGCAAATACGCTGGTGATCAGCCGCTGAAAGGCGCGAAGATTCTGGGCTGCATCCACATGACCATTCAGACCGCCGTGCTGATCGAAACCCTGGTTGCCTTGGGTGCCGAAGTTCGCTGGTCGTCGTGCAACATTTTCTCCACTCAGGACCAGGCTGCTGCGGCCATCGCTGCTGCCGGTATTCCTGTGTTCGCCTGGAAAGGCGAAACCGAAGAAGAATACGAGTGGTGCATCGAGCAGACCATCCTCAAGGATGGCCAGCCATGGGACGCCAACATGATTCTCGACGACGGCGGCGACCTGACCGAGATCATCCACAAGAAATACCCGGCGATGCTGGACAAGATCCACGGCGTCACCGAAGAAACCACCACTGGCGTTCACCGCCTGCTGGACATGCTGGCCAAGGGCGAGCTGAAAATCCCGGCCATCAACGTCAACGACTCGGTGACCAAGAGCAAGAACGACAACAAGTACGGCTGCCGTCACAGCCTGAACGACGCCATCAAGCGCGGCACCGACCACTTGCTGTCCGGCAAGCAGGCACTGGTGATCGGCTACGGTGACGTGGGCAAGGGCTCGGCTCAGTCGCTGCGTCAGGAAGGCATGATCGTCAAAGTGACCGAAGTCGACCCGATCTGCGCCATGCAGGCCTGCATGGACGGTTTCGAACTGGTCTCGCCGTTCATCGACGGCGAAAACGACGGCACCGAAGCAAGCATCGACAAGGCTCTGTTGGGCAAGATCGACCTGATCGTGACCACCACCGGTAACGTCAACGTTTGTGATTCGAACATGCTCAAAGCGCTGAAAAAACGCGCTGTGGTGTGCAACATCGGTCACTTCGACAACGAAATCGACACCGCTTTCATGCGCAAGAACTGGGCATGGGAAGAAGTGAAGCCACAGGTTCACAAGATCCATCGCACCGGCCCTGGCGCGTTCGACGCCCAGAACGATGACTACCTGATCCTGCTGGCCGAAGGCCGTCTGGTCAACTTGGGTAACGCCACTGGCCACCCAAGCCGCATCATGGACGGCTCGTTCGCCAATCAGGTGCTGGCGCAGATCTTCCTCTTCGAGCAGAAGTACGCTGACCTGGCTCCCGCCAAAAAGGCCGAGCGTCTGACCGTTGAAGTACTGCCCAAGAAGCTTGACGAAGAAGTGGCCCTGGAAATGGTCCGCGGCTTCGGCGGCGTTGTGACCAAGCTGACCAAGACTCAGGCCGATTACATCGGCGTGACCGTCGAAGGTCCGTTCAAGCCGCACGCGTATCGCTACTGATTGAGCAGGCTCGGCCCGCTTCTTACGCAGAAGCGGATCGAGCGTGATCAGCCATCACCGGCAGCACTCGCTGCCCCGGTGATGCTCAGTATCTGAAGGCCGTTCCGGCCTTTTCGCGAACAAGTTCGCTCCTACGACGAGATCGGCTCCATGTCTCAAGAACGCCGCTTCAGCTTCGAGTTCTTTCCTACCAAGACCGACGCTGGACATGAAAAGCTGCTGACCGTTGCTCGTCAGCTCGCTACGTACAACCCCGATTTTTTCTCCTGCACCTATGGTGCCGGTGGCTCGACCCGCGACCGCACGCTCAATACCGTGCTGCAGTTGGAAAACGAGATCAAAGTCCCTGCTGCACCGCATTTGTCCTGCGTGGGCGACAGCAAGGACGACCTGCGCAACCTGTTGGCGCAGTACAAGGATGCGGGCATCAAACGCATCGTGGCACTGCGCGGCGACCTGCCTTCCGGCATGGGCATGGCCAGCGGTGAGCTGCGTCACGCCAATGACCTGGTGAGCTTCATTCGCCAGGAAAGCGGCAGCCACTTCCACATCGAAGTCGCCGCCTACCCGGAAATGCACCCTCAGGCGCGTAATTTCGAGGATGACCTGAAGCACTTCGTCAACAAGGCCAACGCCGGCGCCGACAGCGCGATCACGCAGTACTTCTTCAACGCCGACAGCTATTTCAACTTCGTCGAGCGCGTTGAAAAGATGGGCGTCAGCATTCCGATCGTGCCGGGCATCATGCCGATCACCAACTACAGCAAGCTGGCGCGTTTCTCGGATGCCTGCGGTGCGGAAATCCCGCGCTGGATCCGCAAACAGCTGGAAGCCTATGGCGATGACGTGCAAAGCATTCAGGCGTTTGGCGAAGAAGTCATCACGCAGATGTGTGAACGACTGCTGCAAGGCGGCGCCCCTGGCCTGCACTTCTACACCCTGAACCAGGCAGAACCGAGCCTGGCGGTGTGGAATAACCTGCAATTGCCACGCTGATACCGCTGTAAAGCCGCGATCTGTCGGGCTATTCTCGGGAGATCGCGGCTTGATACACCGTTGGGCAGCAGGAAAGCGGCGTATTGCGTTCGCTCTGTTATACTCCAGCCTTCCCGCCAGGCTTACGCCCGGAGGCCCGGTCTTGAAATCGTCACTCGTTCACGCCAACAGCGCAATTTTCATCAAGCGCAGACGTCACGAGATGCACTGAAGACCCGGCAGGACCGGACGGGATCGCGTTGTCTTTACACGCCATTCGCGCCAGGCAAGACATCCCTTGAGCTTAAGCTCCAACAGAACAGGATTACTCATGTCCTTTGCTTCCCTCGGTCTCTCCGAGGCTTTAGTCCGCGCCATCGAGGCAGCGGGCTATACCCAGCCTACCCCAGTGCAACAGCGGGCCATTCCCGCCGTGTTGCAAGGTCGTGACCTGATGGTTGCGGCACAGACCGGTACTGGTAAAACCGGCGGTTTCGCCCTCCCAATTCTGGAGCGGCTGTTTCCCAATGGTGTTCCGGACAAATCCCAGCGTCATGGCCCGCGCCAACCGCGCGTTCTGGTCCTGACCCCCACCCGCGAACTGGCCGCACAAGTGCACGAGAGCTTCAAGCTCTATGCCCGCGACCTGAAGTTCGTCAGCGCCTGCATCTTCGGCGGCGTCGGCATGAACCCGCAGGTTCAGGCCATGTCCCGTGGTGTGGACGTACTGGTAGCCTGCCCCGGCCGCCTGCTCGACCTGGCCGGTCAAGGCAGTGTCGATTTGTCCCACGTTGAAATTCTGGTGCTCGATGAAGCAGACCGGATGCTCGACATGGGCTTCGTCCATGACGTCAAGAAGGTCCTCGCGCGGCTGCCGGCCAAGCGTCAGAACCTGCTGTTCTCGGCGACCTTTTCCAATGACATCACGTCGTTGGCTGGCAAGCTGCTGCACAACCCCGAGCGCATCGAAGTCACGCCGCCGAACACCACGGTCGAGCGTATCGAGCAACGGGTTTTCCGCCTGGCAGCCAACCACAAACGTTCACTGCTGGCGCACCTGATTACCGTCGGCGCCTGGGAACAGGTGCTGGTCTTCACCCGCACCAAGCACGGCGCCAACCGTCTGGCCGAGTACCTGGACAAGCACGGCCTTGCGGCTGTCGCGATCCACGGCAACAAGAGCCAGAACGCCCGTACCAAGGCACTGGCCGACTTCAAGGCAGGTGATGTACGCATCATGGTCGCGACCGATATCGCCGCACGCGGCCTGGATATCGACCAGCTGCCGCATGTCGTCAACTTCGAGCTGCCAAACGTCGATGAAGACTACGTTCACCGTATCGGCCGTACCGGCCGGGCCGGTCGTTCGGGTGAAGCCATTTCCCTGGTTGCGCCGGACGAAGAGAAGCTGCTCAAAAGCATTGAGCGCATGACTAAACAGAAGATCGCCGATGGCGACCTGATGGGCTTCGACATCACCGCAGTCGAGGCTGAAAAGCCGGAAGTGCGTGAGCGTCCGGATGTTCGCAACTCCCGTGGTGCACGTCCTGCCGGAGACAAGAACAACGGCGGTCGTCGCGACAAGGGCAAGGACAAAGGCAAGGAAAAACCTGCTGCTGCAGCCGCCACTGGCGAACGCCCTGCAAGGCAGCCACGCGAAAAAAAACCTCGTGAGGGCACGCCTCGCAGCGAACAGCGTGCATCGCAGCCATCCATACCGCGTCCGGCGGCCGATCGTGCGCCGGACGAGTTCCGCGACGACGAAGTAGACAACTTCGGCAATCGTGCTGACTACGTCAGTCCTTATCAGGGCAAAGGCCAGAACCGTGGTCGTCGTCCTGCAGCAGCACCCGGTGCAGCACCGGCTGCTGGCGGCGCAGCTCGCCCAGCCAATTCGGGTAGACCTGCGGGCGGCGCTCGTAACGGTTCCGGTACTGGCGCGCCAAAGCGCAACGGTTCGGGTTCGTCGGCTCCGCGTTCGCGTGATGGCCAGCCGCGCGGTCGTCGCCCGGCACGTGAAGATCAGCCCTTGCCGCGTGAAGGTCAGGAGCCAGCCGTGCGTGCCCCGCGCGACGGTCAGCCTCAGCCGAAGATCGTGCATAAGGAATCCAAGATCGACCGTTTCCCGTCTGCCGAGCAGCTGGACCAGTTGCCGAGCCGCCCACGCGGTGAAAAACCGGCCCTGCTGACCCGCAACCGCGACAGCTGATAGCCACGCAACACCCAAAACGCCCCGACCTGCTCGGGGCGTTTTTGTTTGTCGTGTCGTTCGTTGTGTCGATGATGATCATCGCTCCCACGCTCCGCGTGGTAGCGCAGTTCTGGACGCTCTGCGCCCGATCTTGAGACGGCAGCGCGGCTCAGACCTGTGACGCAGAGCGTCACGAACTGCATGCCAACGCGGAGCATTGGCACGATAGTCATCTCAAGATTTTCTGTCCGCAAGGTTCATCGCTCCCACGCTCTGCGTGGTAGCGCAGTCCTGGACGCTCCGCGTCCGATCTTGAGACGGCAGCGCGGCTCAGACCTGTGACGCAGAGCGTCACGAACTGCATGCCAATGCGGAGGATTGGCACGATAGTCATCTCAGGAATTTTCATCGCACCAACAAAAACGCCGACCCAAGGGTCGGCGTTTTGTCGATCAGGCGTGCAATTACTTCTTCTGTACGCCTTCGAAGGTGATGTCCAGATCCAGCGTCTGCGACGTCGGGCCAGGGCCTTTGATGCCGAAGTCGTTCAGGTTCAGCGTCGAAGTACCGTTGAAGCCGGCACGGTAGCCGCCCCACGGATCCTTGCCTTCGCCGTTGAAGGTTGCCTTGATCACGATTGGCTTGGTCACGCCGTGCATGGTCAGGTCGCCAGTCACGTCAGCAGTTTTCTCACCGGTCGATTTGACGCTGGTGGAAACGAACTTGGCTTCCGGGTATTTGGCAACGTCCAGGAAGTCCTTGCTGGCGATGTGCTTGTCGCGCTCGGCATGGTTGGTGAACAGGCTGGCGGTTTTCAGCTCGACATTGATTTTGCTGGCTTCAGGCTTGGCAGCATCAAAGCTGAACGTGCCGTCCCAGTCCTTGAAAGTACCGTGAATGAAGCTGTAGCCCAGGTGGCTGATCTTGAAGTCAACGAATGCGTGCTGACCTTCCTTGTCGATAACGTAGTCGGCAGCCATGGCCTGGCCAGCAGACAACAGTGCAGTACCCAGAGCCAGAGCGGCGAGAGACTTCTTCAACATGCTTTTATTCCCGTTTTGGTTGAACAATCAATTACGACCCAGCATACGCTTGAGGGTCACATCGCGATCGATGAAGTGGTGTTTCAATGCTGCAAGACCGTGGAGCCCCGCGAATATCACGATGACCCAGGCCAGATACAGGTGAATCCAGCCCGCCGTTTCTGCCTGATCAGGAAGGCCCGAAACCAGCGCGGGCACATCGAAAAGGCCGAATACCGGAATCCCCACGCCGTCAGCGGTGGAGATGAGGTAACCGGCAAACATCACGGCAAACAGTGCTACATACAAAAACAGGTGACCGAATGCGGCACCGATGCGCGTCAACTTACTGTAGCTGGTCAACGGCGGCGGTGGCGGGCTGAGCAGACGCCAGACCACGCGGATCAACATGATCGCAAACAGGGTGATACCAATACTCTTGTGCAGATCAGGGCCTGCCTTGCGCCACGTATCGTAGTAATCCAGCCCGACCATCCACAGCCCCAGCGCGAACATTCCAAACACGACAGCAGCCACACCCCAGTGCAGCACCATGCTGACCAGACCGTAGCGAGAGGATGAATTACGTAGCTGCATTACCAGTACCTTGTCAGAAGTGTTACCAGACTAGCTTTTTATCTATCGAATGAAAGCGCAAAATTTCGCTCGGACATATCGAACAATACGATAGGTCTGTTGGACTTTTCGTATGCCGGTTCTGCTGGTGACACCAACACCTGACAGGCTTTACAGCATCTCAGGCTGTCCTCGCTGCGGCAGCATCTCGATAATTTGCCGTCAGTAATACTTTGCAATGACCATCGGCCGTTCGATACCGATGAACGGCATGATCCGCTCAGATATCCCCAGCCCACACAGACAGAACGAATTCAGCGGGCATAAAAAAAGGACGCGGTATACACCGCGTCCTCTTTCGCTCAGCTATTGCCCGGTCAGTTGTTAACGTCTGCGGGCGCTGTTTCAGCAGGGGTTTTGGCAGGAGCCGGTTTGCTCTGAGCCTTTTTCGCTGCCTCTTTTTTCGCAGCTTCCTTTTTTGCTGCTTCTTTCTTCGCCGCTTCTTTTTTGGCGGCTTCCTTGCTCTGCGGCTTTTTCGCAGGTTCAGCCTTGGTCGCCGGTTTCTTCGCAGGCTCGGCTTTTACCGGCGGCTTGGCAGGCTGGACAACCGGTGCAACCACGGGCGCCGGAGCAACAGCCGGTGCAGGCGCTGGAGCAGGCTCTACAGCCTTCTCTACCGGAGCAGGTGCCGGGGCCGGTTCTTCAGCACCACCAAACATGCGCGAGAAGAAGCCTGGCTTGTCGGCCTGCGGCTTGGCAGCTTCAGCCGGTTTGTCGGACGAACCACCGAACATGTTGCTGAAGAAATTGCCTTCGGACTTCTGCGAAGCCGGGGCCGGCGCTTTCGGCGGTGCAACCTTGACCGGTTCGAACGACTTGCCAGCCGCCAGATCCTGGACCTGACCAGCCGCACGCTGACCGCTGCGCAAGGCACCTTCCAGAGTGCCGGGGTACAAGGTGTCGGTGTGCTCGCCAGCAAAGGCTACGCGCAGAATCGGCCGCTCCCACAGACGCCAGTATTTACTGATCTGGCCGGGACCGAATGCCAGGTAGGAACCACCGGTGGACGGGTCGACGCTGTAACGGCGGATTTCATAGCCGGTGTAGGCGCCGCGTGCTTCAGGGTAGAACGCATGCAGACGGATCAGCACCTGATCGACCATCTGCTTGTCGCCGAAGGCTTGCATAATGCGTGCGTTGTCGCCGGACAGGTTGATCACCACGTTGGCGCCGCCCTTGAGCGCGGGCTCTACCCACAGCATGCCCAGACCGGTGTTGCTGAACACCTCACCGGACATGCGTGCCTTGCTATCCCAGACCGGAGTCTTGAACTTGAGCATGATCTGATCGCGCCAGCCGTAGTTGGTGCTCTTGATCGCGCCCATGTGCTGAGCGTCCAGCGCAGGTGTCATCTGGATCTTGCCCAGCGAGCGCAGCGGTACGGCCATGACCACGTAATCTGCGGTGTAGCTGGTTGCGCCAGCCTTGACGGTGACCTTGTCCTTTTCCTGGACGACTGCCGTCACCGGCGAGTTGGTCTTGACGGTCTTGAGCTGCTTGACGAACGCCTGGGTCAGCACCGCGCTGCCACCGGGCAGGCGCGCAGCACGCAAGTCACGCTCGTCAACCGAGCGATAAACCCGCGATTGCTGGGCGAGGTACAGCAACGACAGGCGCGAAGGCTCGTCGTAGCGGGTGCGGATCTGCTGGTTGATCAACTGACGCGCCGTAGCAGGCAGGTTCAGGCGGTCCAGCCAGTTGGCGACGTTGATCTGGTCCAGCGCAAACAGCGTGCTGTTGGACGCCGGGTTTTCCGGGTCGTCAACCGAACGCGCGAGGTTATCCAGCGTGTCGTTGTAGCGCTTGATGGCTTCGGCGGTCGCCGGCTGTTTGACGGCCAGGTCAGCCTGGGTGAAGTACACACCGTCGATCAGGTAGCCGGGCGTGCGCACAAATTCAGGCGCGGGCACGGTAGGCAGCTTGAAGCTGTCCAGGTAGCGGTTCAGCACTGGCTGAGCCTTGGTGTTGCCGATCCACTCGCTGGTCGCCAGACCGGAGCGTCCACCCAGACTCGGCTTGGCTTCCAGCACCGTCACCTGCCAGCCTTTGGCCTGCAGTTCATAGGCAGCGGTCAAGCCTGCCAGACCACCACCGACGACAATGGCGGTTCGTTGTTTTTCATCGGCGAGCGTCGAAACGCTGACCAACCCTGCCACTATCAGCGCACAGGCGCGCAGCCACCCAGAAAGCATTCGGCGAACTCCAGAAAACATAGGGAAGATTGGGCAAGTCAGCCCGGCACATCGACTTGCTGCGCAGGATACGCGAGCCATCAAATAGCCGCCAGCAATGTCCATCAGCCGTTAAAACTGCATCAAAGGTTGTTCCGCAGCCGGGCATTGCATAGGCTTGCGCGATTGTTCGTCCTCGCATCAGGCGAGTCGCTACCCGGAGATTGAAAATGGGCCTCAATGACCAGTGGATGCAACGTGACCTGAAGGTCCTGTGGCACCCCTGCACCCAGATGAAAGACCACGAAAATCTGCCGTTGATACCGATCAGGCGCGGTGAAGGCGTATGGCTTGAAGACTTCGAAGGCAAGCGTTATCTGGACGCTGTCAGTTCCTGGTGGGTCAACGTTTTCGGGCACGCCAACCCGCGCATCAACCAGCGCATCAAGGATCAGGTCGACCAGCTGGAGCACGTGATTCTTGCCGGCTTCAGTCATCAGCCGGTCATCGAGCTGTCCGAACGGCTGGTCAAACTGACGCCCGAGGGCCTGAACCGCTGCTTCTACGCCGACAATGGCTCATCGTGCATTGAAGTCGCGCTGAAGATGAGTTTTCACTACTGGCTCAATCGCGGCCAGCCAGACAAGAAACGCTTCGTCACCCTGACCAACAGCTACCACGGCGAGACCATGGCGGCGATGTCGGTGGGCGACGTGCCGTTGTTTACCGAAACCTACAAGGCGCTGCTGCTCGACACCATCAAGGTACCGAGCCCCGACTGCTATCACCGCCCGGACGGCATGAGCTGGGAAGAGCATTCGCGCAACATGTTCGCCGCCATGGAACAGACCCTCGCCGAACACCACGCCAGCGTTGCAGCAGTAATCGTCGAACCGCTGATTCAGGGCGCAGGCGGCATGCGCATGTATCACCCGGTCTACCTCAAACTGCTGCGCGAAGCCTGCGACCGCTACGGCGTGCACCTGATCCACGATGAAATCGCCGTGGGTTTCGGCCGCACCGGCACCATGTTCGCCTGTGAACAAGCGGGTATCCGCCCGGATTTCCTCTGCCTGTCAAAGGCCCTGACCGGTGGTTACCTGCCGCTGGCAGCCTGCCTGACCACCGACGATGTGTACGACGCGTTCTACGACGACTACCCGACCCTGCGCGCGTTTCTGCACTCACACAGTTACACCGGCAACCCGCTGGCCTGTGCGGCGGCGCTGGCGACACTGGATATCTTCGAGCAGGACAACGTCATCGAGAACAACAAGGCCCTGGCGCAGCGTATGGCGACAGCCACGGCGCATCTGGCCGATCATCCGCACGTCGCGGAAGTGCGTCAGACCGGCATGGCCATCGCTATCGAAATGGTTCAGGACAAAGCCACCAAGACCGCCTACCCGTGGCAGGAACGACGTGGCATGAAGGTCTTTCAGCATGCGCTGGAACGTGGCGCATTGCTGCGGCCACTGGGCAGTGTGGTGTATTTTCTGCCGCCGTATGTGATTACCCCGGAGCAGATCGACTTTCTGGCCGAGGTGGCCACCGAGGGCATTGATATCGCTACGCGCAGCAGTGTCAGTGTTGCTGTGCGCGAGAACTTTCATCCGGACTTCAGGGATCCGGGTTAGGGGCTAAAACCAAATGCAGCCGGACTGGCGCCTTCGCGAGCAAGCTCGCTCCCACTGGCTGGGGCTTGTCCGAGCGACCTTAGCTGGCTCGCGAATGCACCCTCACAAAACGAACACCAGAACCGAGACACACCATGAGACTGTCCCGCTTTTTTACTGAAGCGCCGCTGAGCCTGGGCGAGCACGAACTGCCTGAGGCCCAGGCGCATTACATCAGCCGCGTGCTGCGCATGACCGAAGGTGACGCGCTGCAACTGTTCGACGGATCGGGCCAGGAGTTTCGCGGCACCTTGCTGGAAGTCGGCAAGAAGCGCGTGCATGTGCAGCTGACCGAAAGCTTTGCCGGGCAGGTCGAGTCAGGCCTGCGCATCCACTTGGGCCAAGGCTTGTCGCGTGGCGAACGCATGGACTGGGCTATTCAAAAGGCCACCGAGCTGGGCGTCAGCGAAATTACCCCGATTGTCAGCGAACGCTGCGAGGTGCGCCTGAAGGACGAACGCGCCGAGAAGCGCCAGGCGCACTGGCAACAGATCGCAATCAGCGCCTGCGAGCAGTGCGGTCGATCGGTGGTGCCGGTGATTCATGCCCCGATGCCGCTGGCCGAGTGGATCAAGCACACCGAGGCCGACCTGAAACTGGTCCTGCACCCGGTGGCTGAACCTCTGACCAGCCATGACAAGCCTGCCAGCCTGGCCTTTCTGATTGGTCCGGAAGGCGGTCTGAACGATGCGGAAGTCGATCAGGCGCAAGCCGCAGGCTTCCACGCTGCGCGCCTCGGCCCGCGCGTTCTGCGCACTGAAACCGCCCCGGTGGTCGCGCTCAGCGTGGCGCAGCAGCTGTGGGGCGATTTCTGATCACTGATGATCGTCCCCTCCTCACAGCACATAAAAACAAATCGCCACGAAGTGCATCAAACTGCCGCCGATCACGAACAGGTGCCAGATGCCGTGAAAGTGGCGGATCTGGTCGTAGGCGAAGAACAGAATGCCGACGGTGTACAGCACACCGCCGCCGGCCAGCCAGATGAACCCCGCCAGGCCGAGCGCAGCAATCAGTGGCTTGACCGCCACGAGGACGATCCAGCCCATCACGGCGTAGATCACGATGGACATGATTCGCGCTTCGGAACGGGGTTTTATCTCCTGCAGAATGCCGATCAGCGCCAGCCCCCAGACGATACCGAACAGGGTCCAGCCCCACGCGCCGCGCAATGTCACAAGACAGAACGGCGTGTAGCTGCCCGCAATCATCAGGTAGATCGAAAAGTGATCGACCTTCTGCATGATCGATTTCGAACGGCCCTTGACGCTGTGGTAGATCGTCGAAACGCTGTACAGCGTGACCAGGCAGGCGCCATAGATCGCAATACTGACCACTTTCCAGACATCGCCGTGCAGACTCGCCATCACCAATAGCCAGATTGCGCCGACACCTGCCAGCACTGCGCCCACCAGGTGGGACCAGGCGTTGAATTTTTCTCCGTAATACATCCGCTCAATACCCTCTTTGTGGCAAAACACTGGGAGCAGAGGCTCGCGGTTATTGAAACAAACCGCAACACCCTGTTTCAGTGACGGATATTTTAAGCAGCTATCGGCGCACGACTTGTGCACAATCAGCGCACATCAATAACCAGCGCCACGACATGCAGATCGATGACGAACTGACGCTCAAAAAACTGGAAATATTCCTGGCCTTCATGCGCACCGGCAATCTGGCGCGGGCGGCGGAGGAGTTGCAGACCAGCAACGTCAGCGTGCACCGCGCCATTCACTCGCTGGAAAGCGCCCTGCGTTGCCCGCTGTTCAAACACGAAGGCCGCAACCTTACGCCGCTGGAAAGCGCGTATGTGCTGGAAGAGCGTGCGCAGAAACTGGTGCAGGATGTGCTCGCCACCGTAGAGCTGACCCGTCAGGCGGCAGGCTTTTCGGCGGCGCGCTTCCGCCTTGGGGCTTTGTATTCACTGACCGTCAAGACGGTGCCGCAGCTGATCATGGGCCTGAAAATCCGCCGCAGCGAGCTGAATATCGACCTGATTCTGGGTTCGAACATGGACCTGCTGTACAAGCTCAAGAACATGGAAGTCGACGCCATGCTGGTGTCGCTGGATGAAAGCACCCATGACCCGGACTGCGAGCAGCTGGCGTTGTTTTCCGACGATATCTTCCTGGCTGTGCCCACAGACTCGCCGTTTGCCGAGCACAGCGAGGTGGATCTCAGCGACCTGCGTGAAGCGACATTTATCACCCTCACCCAAGGCTTTGCCACTCATCGCGATGGTATACGGGTGTTTCAGCAGGCCGGGTTCGAGCCCAAAGTGGCGATGCAGGTCAATGACATCTTCACCCTGCTGAGCATGGTCAGTTCCGGCGTCGGCTATGCGCTGCTGCCGGGGCGCATTGCAGCGGTGTATGAAAACCGCGTGCGGCTGATTCCGTTGCAAAGCCGCTACCGGATGCAGCAACACATCGGCATGGTTTTCCTCAAGTCAAAACAGCGCGATCCCAACCTGCTCGCGCTGCTGGCCGAGTGCCGGATGTATGCGAATCGCCTGCTGGAGCAGACGACCTGATCGAAGGGACTAACCGACGATTGCACGCACGATGAAATACAGCACCGACGGCCCGAGCAGGCAGCCCAGACCGGTGTGGAACGTAGCGGTCAGCGCGCCGTAAGGCACCAGACGCCGGTCGGTTGCCGCCAGCCCTGCGGTAACGCCGCTGACAGTACCCGCCAGACCACCGAAGACCATCGCCGAACGCGGGTTGTCCAGACCCATCCAGCGCGCTGCAATGGGCGTACCGACCATCACCAGAATCGCCTTGATCAGGCCGGTGGCAATCGAAAGGGCCATCACATCTGAAGTCGCACCCAACGCGGCACCGGTCACCGGACCGACGATGTAAGTCACAGCGCCCGCGCCAATGGTGGTCATGCTGATTGCATCGCGGTAGCCAAACACCCAGGCAATGCTCGCGCCCACGATAAACGGCAGAATGGTGCCCAACAGCAAGGCAATTGCTCCGATCAGCCCGGCCTTGCGTGCTTCGGTGGCCTGCACTTCAAAGGCAGTCGCCACGATGGCGAAGTCACGCAACATCGCCCCGCCCATCAGGCCGATGCCTGAGAACAGCGCCATGTCGGCAAGCCCCTTCTGGCCTCCGGTCAACGTGCCGCCGACCCAGGCCAGAATCAGCCCGATGACAATCGCGATGGCCGAGCCATGCACCCGGCCGAAGGTCAGGCGCTTTGAAAGCACCACCGAGACCCACATGATGATACCGACGAAGGCAAATGCGGTGATCAGGCCGTTGTGTTCAAGTCCTTTCTCGATGAGGTCCCACATATCAGCGACCTCCAGCCGGGGTGATTTCAGGCTTGATCACAGGCGTCAGCAGCGGCTCTTCCTTGGGTAAAGGCTCGCCACGATTGGTGCGACTGATCACTGCGATGGTGCAGGCGCAGAGCACCACTGAACCGACAGCGGCCAATACCGCGACCGGCCCGCCCTTGAGTGCGGTCACAACGTTTTGTTGCGCGGCCATCGCCACCACCACCGGTATGTACAACGCGCCCCAGAAGCCCACGCCCATTTCGCAGTCCTTGGTCATGCCGCCGTGTTTCTGCATCCACAGACGTGCGCAGATCAACAGGATCATGGCGATCCCGACCCCGCCCACATTGGATTTCACGCCCAGCAGAACGCCGAGCATGTCACCGAGAATCACGCCCGCGAGCGTGCAGATAGCCAGTAGTGCAACACCATAGATAATCATTGTTGTTATTCCTCTGTTTGCATTGCTGAAGTTGTTGTTTTTGTCCTTCGTAGCAGCTGCACGGCGGCTCTATGGAGTGCGGCGACCCTCCTCGTGCGACAGCGCGATCAGGCTGTCCAGACGCGCAGCCTGAAAGGCCAGCGCCGTTCCTTGCTGGAAGACTTTGCGCGCCAGCCCGGTCAACACGGCACCGGGCGGCAATTCGATGTGCAGGCGCACGCCTCGCTCCCAGGCGGTTTCCACGGTGCTGCGCCAATCGATGACCCGGCACATGTTGAAGGCCAGGTCGTCACGCAGTTTTTCGGCATTCAGCAGCGGACGCGCGGTGCTGCCGCTGAGGTAACGTATCTTCGGTGCCTGCAACGCAACCCTTGAAAAGGCTTCTGCCAGTTGCTGCGCGGGAGCTTCCAGCAAGGCGCAATGCGACGGCACGCTGACCGCAAGACGCTTGACCGCCGCGGCCCCCGACGCCTTGGCCAAATGACCGACCTGCTGCATCGCCTCGGCGCTGCCCGAGATCACCATCTGGTTGTCGGCGTTGATATTGGCGAGAAACACTGGCATTTCCGGGCTGTGTACTTGCGTGATCAGCGCCCCGACCTGTGTCTGGTCCAGACCGATCACCGCAGTCATGCCATAACCTTCGGGCCAGGCGTTCTGCATCAACTCGCCGCGCAACGCCACCAGGCGCACGGCATCGTCAAAGGCCAGCGCCCCGGAGATCACCGCTGCCGGATAAGCGCCGATGGACAACCCTGCAACGTAGTCCGGCACACAGTCACGCGCCCGCAACAGACGGGCGCAGGCGACACCGGCGATCAACAGGCAAAGCTGGACGGCGCGGGTCGCTTGCAGCGCCTGAGTGCTGTCCAGCGCCAGTACGTCTTCGCCCAGAGCATCGGCAGCTTGCTGCAGGCAATCGTGGACGACAGGGTCGTCGGGTAATTGATGCAGCATGCCGGCCTGCTGCGCGCCCTGACCGGGAAACACCCACAGGCTGCTCATGCGCACGCCCCGATCAGATGCCATGGATCTGCAACCAGCCGCGCCCCTGCTGCGGTCTTGAGCAACACCCGCCCCGCTGGCCGCGCCCATTCACGCAACGCCACAGCGCCATGATCGAGTTGCAGCTGGACATCGACCCGGCAGACCGATGTTTCCAGCGCCTCGACCAATTCGGCTGCGCAACTGCGACTTAACGGCTCAGGCGTACGCAAAATCAGGTCCAGATCGCTGTCCTGATTCAACGCCGCAATACCACTGGCCAATTCGAACCCGGCGCTGCCGCCAACGCCCCAGACCAGTTCCAGCGCATCCATCACCGGGCGGACCTGACGCAAGGCACGCAATGCGGGCCAGTCCTGAATATTCTCGACCGGGCACAAGACCAGTTGTTCGGGGGTTACCCGCCGATAGACATCCGTCAACAGCATGCTCGCGGCATAGCGCTGCTCACGACCGTAGCCGCGCAACCCTACGGCCACCTGACCGGCTGGCATGGCCTGCCGACGCACCACGACCGGCTGCCCGGCCAGCACCGTTTCGACCGCCCATTTGGGCGCATCGTCCGGCAAGGCAGACAGTGGCATGCCCCACAGCAAATCATGGGGCAGTACTGCGCAAGCGCTGTCGATCACCATTGCGCCCGCAGCAACTGGCGCACGGTGGCCGATGCCGCACGATTGCTCGCGCCCAGACGGCTGCTCAGGTCGACCCCGCTGGCCCGCACGTCTCTGATCGCACTGCTCAGAACATTGCGAACCTGAGTCAGGTCATCCGCAGTGGGCTGCTCGATCTGGCTGACCGAAAGGGTTTCCCACAGCAGACCAAGGCTGGCATAGCTGTCGATGTCGTAGGCCATTGGCGGGATGCTGGCGGCGAGCTTTTCCAGGTCTTCGACACTGCGCAGCGTTACCCGAGCGGCGGAAGCCTTGCCCATCGCATGCACCATCACGCCGGGATCACGCAGTGCGATCAACCGATTGGCCTGATACCCGTGGGCCAGAAACGCGCCGGACATAGCCTTGCCGACCAGCAGACCAATCACCGCATGCCCGGCAAGACGTGCCCGCGCATAGCTGTCCACCGCACCGGCCAGCGCCTGATGAATGCCCAGCGCTTCTTCGCGGCGGCCATAGGCCTGGCTCGGCACATCGACAATCGCAATCAGTGCACGTTTTTCGGCGCGGTCGCGGTCCTGCTCGATGGCATCATCCACGGCTTTAGCCAGGCCCCAGCCTTCCAGCAGACCGACCTCGCCCTGACGCGCCCGAGGGAAACGATTGCCGGTATCGGCAACCACCGCCACAAAGCGCACTGGCTGGTCGCCCAGCAAGCCATCGGCGACCTTGAGCGAGGCAGGCAGACCGTCAACTTGCGTAGCACCTGCGCTCAATGCGTTGAACCAGTGCAAACCCCGTTGTGAATAGCTCATGACCGGGCTCCTTGATAAAGGGTACGTACACTCTGCGGATCGATTTGCGCTTCGGTGTCGAGGCTGGTGAGGCGCTGCAGAAACAGTTCGTACTGGCTACTGCGATGCGCTGCCGGTACGCCCTGCTTGAGCCAGCCGCTGACCTGCTGCCGGACATCGGCCACATCGTCTGCGGCAAAACCGTCCACCAGATCACTGGCAAACCGCTGCTCGCCACCGGTCAGACTCCAGATGAACGGGCGGTCACGGGAATCGTATTCTTCGATGCCGGCTTCCTGCTCGATCACCTGCGGGCCGTTCAGGCCCAGGCGGGCTTCCTGGGTCACCAGCAAATAGCTGCACAAGCCCGCAGCAATGGACATCCCGCCAAAACAGCCGACGCTGCCCGCCACTACGCCGATTACCGGCTGGTACTGACGCAAGTCGACCATCGCGGCATGAATCTCGGCAATCGCTGCAAGGCCCAGGTTGGCTTCCTGCAAACGCACGCCACCGGTTTCCAGCAGCACGATGGCAGCAGTGGGAATACCGTTGCGGTTGTCTTCGGCGGCCAGCTCAAGCGCACCGGCCATTTTCGCGCCGCCGACTTCGCCCATGCTGCCGCCCTGAAACGAGCCTTCGATGGCCGCAATGACTACCGGCCGCCCGTCAACGGTGCCTTTGGCGACCACCACGCCATCGTCGGCTTGAGGCACAACGCCTTGCCTGGCAAGCCAGGGCGACATGACGCGATCAAACGGGCCAAGCAATTCGCGGAAGCTGTCGGCATCCAGCAGAGCGCGGGCGCGCTGCCGGGCACCGAGTTCAATGAAACTGTGCTGGCTCAGCAAACGTGCATTATCAGTCATGACCGATCTCCTCGAAGCCCTGCTCCAGACGCAAGCGCACCACGCCGGGCGTGGCCCCGAAGTCGTGGATGTCGATGCTCAGCGCAGGCGGGGTCTGGCCGTCGAACATGCGCTCGAAAAGATGTTTCCAACGCAGCGAGGCACCGTTGACCGAGGTCACCACCTGAATTGATAGCTTGCCTGGCGAACCGGGCTCCAGCAGCACTTCCAGATCGCCCGAGCCAACCACACCCACCAGCGCGCGGCCTTTGGGCGGCTGTCCGGCAGGAAATTCAAAAGACAGGGTTTCCATTTCAGACACTCCTCGAAACACGGCCGAGCGCAGGCTCCAGGCCGTCGATAAACAGGCAGGCAGCCAGCAGATCAGCCGCGCCGCCAGGCGAAGCATTCAGCGCCAGCAGTTGCTGATCCAGTTGGTTCAGCGCGCGGCGCCCGGCAAGGCTGGCACTGCCGCCAACGTCCAGCACGTGCTGAGCGCCGCGCTGCATGGTGTGCAAGCCTTCGATACCGGCACGATGCAGCACGCAGGTGTCGGACAGGGTGGTCATGATCGCCAGCAGCGCATCCAGCCGGGCGTTCTGCTCGCCACTGCCCGCTGCGCGACTGCGTTGCAGTTGCGGCAAGGCGAAATCCCTGACTGCCGGGAAGCCTTGCTGCGCCTGTTCTCGGGCGCCCATTACACCGTAACGGCGAACCACTTCATTACCGTGACTGCCCTGCACGAGCACCTGGCGATCCTTGATCTGCGCCAGGCTGGCAGCCCGCGCGAGCACGGCTTCGGGTGCGCAGTTGCGGGCGTCCAGCGCGGCAGCCGTCACCAGCAGGCCCAGTGCCCAGATCGCACCTCGATGAGTATTCACACCCTGGGTGGTGCGCAGCATCGTGGCTTCGCCATCGCGACCGAGACGACCGAGCGCCTCACGTAATGGCTGGCCCACTGTGTTGAATTGCCCGGCGGCGTCAGCCATTAACTTGAAGGTCGGCCACAGTGACAGCGCCGAGGAATGCATCAGGCCCAGATGCAGATCGGTGTGCGCGCCGCTGCCACGCCGGTCCACCAGTGCTGGCTTGGGCGACAGGTCGGCTTCGGCGATCAGGGCATCGACGGCCAGATCGGCCAGTCGCTCGGCAAGCGAAGCAGCTTGCGGTGTCAATTGAAGTGCGCTCATCACCAACTCCTGAATTTGGCAGGCGGGCTGTACAGGCCACCGGACCACTGAACCAGATCGGCAATGCTCTTGGCCGCAAGCAGTTCACGGCTGGCATCGGTACGCCGGATACCCAGGTCTTCCGGAAGCGCGATCAGCCCTTCACGACGCATACGTGCAGTGTCTTTCGGGTTATGGCGCAAGCCGATCACGGTCACGCCCGCCACGGCGGCAATCATCGCCTGACGCTCTTCCAGGCTGCGCGCCTTGTAGAGGTAGGCGATGCCTTCTTCGGTCAACAAATGGGTGACGTCGTCGCCGTAGATCATGATCGGTGCCAGCGGCATGCCGCTTTTCTTCGCCACTTCTACAGCGTCCAGCGTTTCAACGAAGGTCGGCTTGCCGCCCTCCTGAAACGTCTCGACCATCTGCACCACGAGCTTTTTGCCGCGCTCCAGATAGGCATCCGGGCCGCTCTCGTTCTGTTGGCGCATGTCCAGCCATGCCGGGGTGGCATGACGTCTGCCGCGCGGATCATGGCCCATGTTCGGTGCGCCGCCAAAACCTGCCAGCCTGCCACGGGTGACGGTCGAGGAATGCCCGTCTCCATCCACCTGCAGGGTCGCGCCGATAAACAGGTCAACGGCATATTGGCCAGCCAGCTGACAGAGTTGGCGATTGGAACGCAGCGAGCCATCGCGTCCGGTGAAGAACACATCCGGGCGCGCAGCGATGTAGTTTTCCATGCCCAGTTCGGTGCCGAAGCAATGCACGCTCTCGACCCAGCCGCTTTCGATGGCCGGGATCAGCGTAGGATGCGGGTTAAGCGTCCAGTTACGGCAGATCTTGCCCTTGAGGCCCAGCGACTCGCCGTAGGTCGGCAGAATCAGTTCAATGGCTGCGGTATTGAAACCAATGCCGTGGTTCAGCGACTGAACGTTGTGTTTTTCGTAGATGCCGCGAATCGCCATCATCGCCATCAATACGTGCACTGGCTTGATGTGCCGCGGGTCGCGGGTGAACAGCGGCTCGATGTAGAACGGCTTGTCGGCCACCACCACAAAATCGACCCACGAGGCGGGAATGTCCACGCGAGGCAGTTCGCTGACGTCATCCACCAATTGGTTGACCTGAACGATGACGATGCCATCGCTGAATGCGGCCGGCTCGATCAGCGCCGGGGTGTCCTCGGTGCTCGGGCCGGTGTAGATGTTGCCTGCCCGGTCGGCCATGAAGCCTGCGGCCAGCACCACGTTGGGGATCAGGTCCACCACCAGCCGCGAATACAGTTCGATGTAGGTGTGGATCGCACCGATTTCCAGCAGGCCGTCTTCCAGCAGTTGGCTGATGCGCAGGCTTTGTGTGCCGGCAAACGAGAAGTCCAGTTTGCGTGCGATGCCTTGCTCGAAAAGGTCCAGATGCTCGGCGCGGCCAACGCTCGGCATGATCATGTGTAGGTCATGCACCTTGCCCGGATCGACTTTGGCCAGCGCGCGGGACAGGAAGTCCGCCTGCTTCTGGTTGTTGCCCTCAAGCACCACCCGATCACCGGAAACCAGCAAGGCCTCCAGCGCCGAGACAATCTTGTCGGTCGGCAGCACTACGCCATCGGCCAGCGCCCGCACCTGCTCCAGACGCCGCTGCTTCTCGGTGCGACGACGTGTCCAGCGTGCGTCGGGGGAAGTTGTTGTTGTCATGATCGCTCCACGATTTTGCTGTCGTGGGCCACCTTAGGAGCGATAGGGGCAGGCATCAATCAAGCAGCGAGGCGAATCGTTACGGCTGGAGTAACGATAGTAAAAGTGATCATTTTTTGATCACCTTTATTGGTGCCCGTAACATCCGCGAAACGCCCTGCTGATCTTTGTGTAGGACCGGTCTTTAACAGAATTTCTGCGCACCTGAGTAGCGGTTTTACGCCTAGCCTTCAGGCTTCCAGACCTCAAAGGAAGCACTGCCATGTCGTTCATAGTCAGGGAAGGCGATCTCACCACCACTGGCGGTTTTGTACTGAGCGCATCGGCAAGCGAGGTCATCGACCTGCGTCGCGTGGCCCGCATGGGCGACCCGGTGTGGTGCCCGGCATGCGGGGAGATTGGTTTCATCGCCCAGGGCAACCCCACCTACATCGACGAACTTGTGGCGGTCGCTACTCAGGGTCATGAGGTGCAGTGTGGCTGCGCACCCGGCAGCAATACGCTGACCACCTCGCAGGAGCACGTCCGGGCCGACATGGACGCGACCGTCGCCATCCCCGAAGAACTGGCCTCGACAGCGCGACTCTATGCCGAACATCTGGCGCGCTCATTGAGAGACGGCAGCTATACGCCCGAAGTACTCAGGCCTCTTTCGCAGCCATGTTGAGTTGCGAATCTCGTGCCCATGCTCCGTAGTCAGCATACACATGCTTTGTGGGAGTGAGCTTGCTCACGAATGCGGTGGTTTAAACGCCCTGCTTTCGGGGTCTGTACCGGCCCCTTCGCGAGCAAGCTCGCTCCCACATGACTTGCGTTTCAACTATAGCGCCAAGGCTCCGTATAGGTATGCCCATCACGGATGGGCGTTGGTCTCGAGCAAGTGATGCAGTTCCATGAACTGCTGCGTCAGTTTGTGCCGTGGGTCCAGGTGGATCAGCGGCAGGTTGGCCTGATGAGACTCGCGCATTTTCACCGATGCGCCCAGATAGACCGGCAACACCGGCAGACCCTCGGCGATCAGCTCGTCGAGCATCTGCTGCGGCAGGCTGGCTCGGGGCTGGAACTGGTTGACGATGATGCCTTCAACCTGAAGATCTTCGTTGTGATCCTCTTTCAGTTCCTCGATCTCGCGCATCAGCCCGTACAGCGCCTGTCGGGAAAAAGTGTCGCAGTCGAACGGGATCAACACACGATCAGACGCAATAAGTGCCGAAACCGCATAAAAGTTCAGTGCTGGCGGCGTATCCAGATAAATCCGCTCGTAATCCTCACTCAATTCGTCAAGCAGTTTGCGCAGCTTGTTGATCTTGTGTTTCGCCTCAAGTTTGGGCTGCAAGTCGGCAAGCTCGGCAGTGGCCGTGACCACATGCAGGTTATCGAACGGTGTTTCATAGATATCGACGTGGTTTTTCTTGGCGAACGGTGCTGCTGACAGCGTGTTCTTGAAGAACTCGGCAATACCCATCGGAATATCCTGACCGGTAAGTCCGGTGAGGTACTGAGTCGAGTTGGCCTGGGCATCGAGATCGATCAACAACGTCCGATAGCCTTCGTGAGCGCTGACTGCAGCCAGATTGCAGGCGATGCTCGATTTGCCTACACCGCCCTTCTGATTGAATACCACGCGACGCATGCTTTGGGTTCCTTGAAAGATGAAGAAACAGCAGGTGTGGCCGATAACGACCTTAAGAGGTGTAGAGTCTAGGCAGTGCATATGACAACAGCGAGCTTATCGCAAAACGGCACGTACCTGCCTGTCATCCTGAAACCAGACTTGAACTTTAAAATACACGTCTGTAAACGGTTTTTATGTAACAAATTTGCTAGTAATGACCCCCATCGGGATAATGCGCGCACTCGGTCAAATTACCGCACCCAGGCTGATATCTACCTGATATCGATGTAGCGAGAAACAAGCCCGCAGGGGCGGGAAGAGAAGTCTTGATCACCTTCAACATTGCACGATGGCATGCCTGGGCTCCGGGCCTGGCGAGCGCTGACGACTGGTTGCAATGGAGCCGCAATCCGACGTTGCTGGAAACCAGTGACGCCGCGCCAGACGTGTCTTTCCTGCCTGCCATGCAACGCCGCCGCCTGGGCCGCATGGCCAGAATGGCATTTGCCGTCGGCTGGCCATTGACTGAAGGCTTGGGACGCGTACCGCTGGTGTTTGTCTCGCGCCACGGAGAAACCCCGAGAACGTTTGAAATTCTGCGCGATCTGGCCGCGAACGAGCCGGTTTCACCGACCCAGTTCAGCCTTTCAGTGCATAACGCAGTGATTGGTCTGTGGTCGATCATGCGCGGTGAAACAAGTGAGATGACAGCCCTGGCCGCCGCAGGCGACGGGCTGGAGTATGGAGCGTTCGAGGCCGCAGCGTTGCTGGCCGAGGGTGCAGAAGCAGTATTGCTTGTGGTGACTGAAGAACAGCCACCACACGCTTATGCACAATGGATTGATGACGTGCCCTTTCCCTACGCGGTCGGCTTGCTGCTGACGCCCGGCAACGAGTGGGAATTGTCTTTGCACAGCGACACACAAGGGAACCCGCAGACTCGATGGCCCCACGCATTGAATCTGCTGCAAGCCTTGCACACTGATCAATCCGTCTGCCTGCACCCCTGGAATAACCGGTTATGGAACTGGCAACGCAAGAACTGAAAAAACGTCAGGATGCTTATTACTGGCGTTTGCTGGCAACCGCCTTCAGCTTTGCCCTGTTCGGGTTCAGCGGCCTGTGTCTGCGCTTGTTCGTTTTTCCGATACTGAGTTGCCTGCCCGGCAGTGTAGCCAGTCATCAGCGCCGCGCCAGGCGGACCATCAGCCGCCTGTTCTGGCTGTTCATCCGCATCATGGCGCGCATGGGCGTGTTGACCTACGAGGTGCAGGGAGCCGAAAAGCTCGGCCGCCCCGGGCAGATGATCATTGCCAACCACCCGTCACTGATCGACGTGGTGTTCCTGATCGGGCTGGTGCGTGACGCCAATTGCGTGGTCAAGCGCAGCCTGTGGGAAAACCCGTTCACCCGCGGCCCGGTGCGCTCCACCGGTTACATCAGCAACGACGGCAGCATGGACATGCTCGATGCCGCCGTGGAGCGCCTGCAAAGCGGCCAGACACTGATTATTTTCCCCGAAGGCACCCGCACCCAGCCGGGTCAGCCGCCGGTCTTTCACCGGGGCGCGGCCGCCATTGCACTGCGTGGCGCGAGCATGATCACTCCGGTGACCATCAAGGTCCAGCCGACCACTCTGACCAAGGCCGAGCCCTGGTATCGCATTGCACAACGCCGCGTGCACTTCAGTTTGCGCGTCGGTGCCGATATAGACCCCACCGCCTTCAGTTCGCTGGGTCCGCCGCCCGTGGCGTCCCGCAAGCTCAACGATTACCTGCATGACTATTTCACCAAGGAGCTCGCCTCAGATGAGCGATCTGCACCAGGACATTAAATTGTTGATCATCGATGCCCTGGGCCTCGAAGACATCACCCCGGAAGATATCGGCAACGATATGACGCTGTTCGGCGAAGGACTGGGACTGGACTCGGTGGATGCGCTCGAACTGGGCCTGGCCATCCAGAAACGCTATGGCATCAAGATCGATGCCGATGCAAAGGACACCCGTAACCATTTCGCCAGCGTCGACAGCCTTGCGGCCTTCGTCAGCGCCAGACAACCGGCCTGAGAATTGAACATGCAAACCCGTGAAGACATCTTCGAAATCCTGCGCGCCGCAATGGTGGAACTGTTCGAACTGGAGCCTGAGAGGGTCACACTTGAAGCCAACCTGTATCAGGATCTGGAAATCGACAGCATCGATGCCGTGGACCTGATCGACCACATCAAACGCAAGACCGGCAAGAAGATTGCCGCTGAAGAGTTCAAATCAGTCAGAACCGTGAACGACGTGGTAGAGGCCGTCTACAAACTGGTCAATACGGCCAAATGAAGCGGCTGATTGGCCTGATTCTGGTACTGGCCGGTGTGCTGTATCCGTTTGCCGTCTACTGGGGAACCGAACACTTCGCCCCGTGGCAGTTCGCGCTGCTGCTGGGCAGCCTGTGGCTGGCGCGCGCACTGACCGGCGAGCGCAAGCCAGGCAGCCTGGCGATGGCGATTGTCGCCCTGGTTTTTTGCGTGGCGCTGGGCGTACTCGACAGCCACCTGATGCTGCGCTGGTATCCGGTACTGGTCAGCGCGTTCATGCTCGGCCTGTTCGGTTCAAGCCTGGTCTACGGCCCGCCGATCGTGGAAAGAATGGCGCGCATAAACCGCCCTGAACTGCCCGAGTCCGGCATCCGCTACACCCGTAAAGTCACGCAGATCTGGTGCCTGTTCTTCCTCGCCAATGGCCTCACGGCAGCCATACTGACGCTCTGGGCACCGTTGTCCTGGTGGACGCTGTACACCGGCCTGGTTTCCTACGGATTGATGGGCCTGTTGTTCGCTGTTGAATGGATAGTCCGCCCACCCGCTGCGGGCGGCAAATGAAATGGATCGCATGAACTGGTTGAACCTAGAACACCTGCTGCTCGACGCCCTGCCCGACCGGCTGCTGACGCTGGCCCCGACCCTGGACCACGCGCAATTTCGTGATCAGGCACTGAGCGTGGCCGCAGGGCTGCAAGCACGCGGTATCAAAAACCTCGCAGTACACCTTGAAGATGCCGCTGACCTGGCCGTCGCCTTGTTCGGCGCCTGGCGCGCCGGTGTGCATGTGTTGCTGCCCGCTGACTTGCAAGGCCAGACCCGCGAGCGCTGGGCCAATCAGGTCGACCTGTGGCTGACCGACCTGGCGCACGACACGCATTTAAGCGATCTGCACGCCGCGCAGCTGGCTCCGGCAGCGCTCGACCTAGACCAGTGCCGGTTGAGCCTGTGCACCTCGGGTTCCAGCGGCGAGCCCAAACTGATTGAAAAACGCCTGCGCCAGCTGGCCAACGAAGTCTGCGGGCTGGAACAGTTGTGGGGCGCGCAGCTTGGTTCGGCATGCATGATCGGCAGCGTCGCGACGCAACATATTTATGGGCTGCTGTTCCGTTTGCTATGGCCGCTGTGCGCCGCACGCCCGTTCGTGCGCCGCCAGTTGCCGTTCGCCGAAGACCTGCAACGCGCCAGCCGCGAATACCCGTCCTTTGCCTGGGTCGCCAGCCCGGCACTGCTCAAGCGCATGGGCGACAACCTCGACTGGAGCAGCCTCAGTGCCGTGCGCCGGGTGTTTTCATCCGGCGGCGCATTGCCAGCCGAAGCGGCGCAAAGCCTGCAACAACGTCTTGGCCAGTGGCCGACGGAAATTCTCGGCAGTTCGGAAACCGGTGGCATCGCCTGGCGGCAGGGCGACCAACGCTGGCAAGCCTTCGATGGCGTAGAGCTGAGTCAGGACAACGAGGGTGCGCTGCGCATCAGCTCGCCCTATCTGCCGCCCGGTCATGTCGAGCAGACCGCCGATGCGGCGCTGATCGGTGCAGACGGGCGCTTCGAACTGCTCGGCAGGCTCGACCGCATCGTCAAACTCGAAGAGAAACGCGTGTCCTTGCCGCTGATCGAGCAGGCCCTCGCGGCTCACCCGTGGGTGAGTGAAGCGCGCCTTGGCGTGGTGCAGGCAAACCGTGCCTCGCTGGGCGCGCTGCTGGTGCTGAGCGACGCGGGCTTGCTGGCCCTGCGCAATCAGGGCCGTCGGGCGCTCACCGAAGCCTTGCGACAGTACCTGCAACCGCATTGCGAAACCATCGCTCTGCCGCGTCGCTGGCGTCTGCTGCGGCAGATGCCGCTCAACGCCCAGGGCAAGCTGCCTCAGGCAGAGGTCGAGGCGCTGCTGCTGGCGCCACGCTCGAAACAGCCAGAAGTGCTTGAGCAACAGAACGTCGAAGGCGAGCTGCACCTGCAATTGAGCGTCCCGCCAGATCTGGCATTTTTCAGCGGCCACTTTCCCAAGGCACCGGTCTTGCCCGGCGTGGTTCAGGTCGAATGGGCGATCAGTCTGGGGCAGCGCCTGTTGAATCTGCCACCCGACTTTGCCGGCATGGAAGTGCTCAAGTTTCAGCAACTGGTGCGCCCCGGCGACCGCCTGAAATTGACCCTGCGCTTCGATGCCGCACGCTCAAAGCTGCATTTCGCCTTTCACAACAGCGAAAACGCACCCTGCTCCAGTGGCCGGATTGTGCTGGAGGGCGGCCATGCATAAGCCTTGCGTGATCATTCCGGTGTTCGACCACGAGCTGGCCGTGCCCAACGTGGTCAAGGCCGTCCGCAATGCAGGCTTGCCCTGCATACTGGTGGACGATGCCAGCAGCCCGGCTTGCGCCGCAGTGTTACAGCAACTGGCGCAGGGTGAGGATATCTACCTGTTGTGCCTGCCGGTCAATCAAGGCAAGGGCGGCGCGGTCATGGCCGGGTTTCGCGAAGCGGCACGCCTGGGTTTCAGCCATGCGCTGCAGGTCGATGCCGACGGTCAGCATGACCTGAGCGATATTCCGGTGTTTCTGGAGCAGTCACGCCAGTACCCGCAAGCGTTGATCTGTGGCTATCCGCAGTACGACGAAAGCGTGCCCAAAGGCCGCCTGTACGCCCGTTATCTCACCCACGTCTGGGTATGGATCAACACCCTGTCGCTGCACATTCGCGATTCCATGTGCGGCTTTCGGCTCTACCCGCTGGCCCCGGTTCTGGCGCTGATCGACAGCGTGCAGATCGGCAGGCGCATGGACTTCGACTCGGAAATTCTCGTGCGCCTGTCATGGCGCGGCCAGGCGATGCGCTGGCTGCCGACCCGCGTTCACTATCCGCAGGACGGCCTGTCGCATTTCCGCCTGTTTCACGACAACGCCCTGATCTCGAAAATGCACGCCAAGCTGTTCTTCGGCATGCTGATGCGTCTGCCGGTGATCCTCTGGCGACGGTGGCGCTCATGACCATTGAAAAATCGCCCAAGGAACATTGGGCCAGTCACGAAGAGCGTGGCAGTTTCCTGCTCATGAAGCTTACCGCCTGGGGCATGCGCGTGCTCGGTCGTCGCCTGCTCAGCCCGGTGCTGTATGGCATCGTCCTGTATTTCTTCGCCTTCGGCCGCCGTGCCCGACACAGCATTTGGGAATACCAGCAGCGCCTGGCGGACTGGAGCGCCAGACCCGAACTGCGCCCCAGCCAACGGCGCGTGTTTGGCCAGTTCATGGCCTTCGCCGAGGCACTGCTCGACAAGCTTGACGTATGGAACGGCAAGCTGGGCATCGAGCAGATCGAGATCATCGACCCTGCCCTGCTACGCCACAACCTGCGCGGCGAGCGCGGGCAGATGCTGGTGGGGGCGCATCTGGGCAACCTTGAGGTGTGCCGCGCACTGGCCGAGCTCGGCGAAAAAGTCACCATGAACGTGCTGGTACACACCAAGCACGCCGAACGCTTCAATCGCCTGCTCGGTGAAGCCGGGGCGACCAACCTGCGGCTGATTCAGGTCAGCGAGCTGGACCCGGCGATCATGCTGCAACTCAGCCAGCGTCTGGACGAAGGCGAGTGGCTGGCCATCGCCGGTGACCGCGTTGCCCTGCACGGCGGGCGCAATGTGCGGGTCGACTTTCTGGGCCGGCCAGCGACGTTCCCGCAAGGCCCGTGGCTGCTGGCCGGTCTGCTCAAATGCCAGGTCAATCTGTTTTTCTGCCTTAAAGGCCCGAAGGGCTATCGGGTGATTCTTGAACCGTTCGCCGACGCCATCGAATGGCGGCGCAGCGACCGCGCCCAGGTCATCGCCCACTGGGCCGAACGTTATGCCGAGCGTCTTGGGCACTACTGCCTGGAAGCCCCGCAGCAATGGTTCAATTTCTACCCATTCTGGAAGTCCGATGATGATTCAAGCTCCTGACCCGATCATTTTCGGCGAGCGCGCGCTGTGTATCGAAGACGTGCTGGCCCTGGCCAATCGGCAGGCACCGAGTGTGTTGCAAGGCGGCGCTGAATTTCGCGCACGCATCGCCAAGGGCGCGCAGTTTCTCGATTCGTTACTCAACAAGGAAGGCGTGATCTACGGCGTCACCACCGGCTACGGCGACTCCTGCGTGGTGGCCGTGACGCTGGAGCATGTCGAGGCGCTGCCGCAGCATTTGTACACATTTCACGGCTGCGGGCTAGGCAAGCTGCTGGACGCCCAGGCCACCCGTGCAGTGCTGGCGGCGCGTTTGCAGTCACTGTGCCAAGGCGTTTCCGGGGTGCGTGTCGAACTGCTTGAGCGTTTGCAGGCGTTTATCGATCACGACGTGCTGCCGCTGATCCCGGAAGAGGGCTCGGTGGGTGCCAGCGGTGATCTGACCCCGCTGTCGTACGTGGCCGCGACCCTGTCCGGCGAGCGCGACGTGATGTTCCGTGGCGAGCGCCGTCCGGCCAGCGATGTGCACCGCGAACTGGGCTGGACGCCGCTGGTGCTGCGCCCCAAGGAAGCGCTGGCGCTGATGAACGGCACCGCGGTCATGACCGGCATCGCGTGCCTGGCGTTCGCCCGCGCCGATTACCTGCTGCAACTGGCGACCCGTATCACCGCCATGAACGTGGTGGCGCTGCAAGGCAACCCGGAGCACTTCGACGAGCGCCTGTTCGCCGCCAAGCCGCATCCGGGTCAGATGCAGGTAGCCGCGTGGTTGCGTCAGGACCTGGCCATCGACGCGCCAACCGCACCGCTGCATCGTTTGCAGGACCGCTATTCGCTGCGCTGCGCACCGCATGTGCTGGGCGTGCTGGCCGACAGCCTGAACTGGCTGCGCTCGTTCATCGAGATCGAGCTGAACAGCGCCAACGACAACCCGATCATCGATGCCGAAGCAGAGCGCGTGTTGCACGGCGGGCATTTCTACGGCGGGCACATTGCGTTTGCCATGGACAGCCTGAAAACGCTGGTGGCCAATGTCGCAGACCTGCTCGACCGGCAACTGGCGCTGCTGGTCGACGAACGTTACAACCACGGCTTGCCGAGCAATCTGTCGGGGGCCAGCGCCGAGCGGGCCATGCTCAATCACGGTTTCAAGGCGGTGCAGATAGGCACCAGCGCATGGACCGCCGAAGCATTGAAAAACACTATGCCGGCCAGCGTGTTCTCGCGCTCCACCGAATGCCACAATCAGGACAAGGTGAGCATGGGCACCATCGCTGCGCGTGACGCCATTCGAGTGCTGGAGCTGACCGAGCAGGTTGCCGCCGCCACGCTGATCGCCGCCAACCAGGGTATATGGCTGCGCAGCAAGGCCGCCGATGCGCGTCCGCTGCCACCGGCACTGGCGGCCATGCATCAACAACTGGGCGAGGACTTTGCCCCCGTCATCGAAGACCGGGCGCTGGAGAATGAACTGCGCCTGTGCCTGAAACATATTGCCAACCGCCGCTGGAGGTTGCATGCGCAGTAAGGGTTTTCTGCACGTCGACACCGAAATCGTGGTGCCGTTTTTCGACGTCGACATGATGAACATCGTCTGGCACGGGCATTACGTCAAATACCTGGAAGTCGCCCGCTGCGCATTGCTCGACCACATCGGTCATAACTACATGCAGATGCTCGAATCCGGTTATGGTTGGCCGGTGATCGACCTGCAATTGCGCTATGTGCGCAGCGCGGTGTTCGGCCAGACACTGAACGTACGCGCCAGTCTGGTGGAGTGGGAGAACCGTCTGAAGATCAACTACCTGATCACCGACGCACACACCGGCGAACGTCTGACCCGCGCCAGCAGCGTGCAGGTTGCGGTCGACAGCCAGAGCCGGGAAATGCAACTGGCTTCGCCCCAGGTTTTTATCGATGCCGTGAAGAGAGCCTTGCCATGAACCGTCCGTTTCGCGCCTTGCTGCTACTGGGGTTGCTGTGCCTGTCTTCACTGGCGCAGGCTTTCGATCTGCAACAACTGAGTGACCAGCTGGCTAAACCTGCGGTGGTGCAAGGGCGCTTCATTCAGGAAAAACACCTGCGCGCCCTGCCGCAACCGCTGCTCAGCAAGGGCCGCTTCGTGCTCGCCAGGGATTTCGGGCTGCTCTGGCTGCTGGAAACACCGCTGAAACAGGATTACCGCATCAATGCCAGCGGCATTTCCCGCCGCGAAAGCGTGGGCGACGTCAGCACCTGGAAGCCCGTACCGAACAAGAATGCCGGGGCCGAGCAGAACCGCTTGTTCCTTGCTGTATTGCAGGGCGACAGCAGCGGCCTGCAACGGGATTTCGACTTGCAGCTCAAGGGCGACGCAAACGCCTGGCAACTCACTCTCACGCCGCGCTCGGTGCTGCTGCAACAAGTGTTCAAACAGATCAACATCGATGGCGGCGAACTGGTCCAGCGTATCGAGTTGCTGGAAACCCAGGGCGACAGTACCGTCCTGAAAATGATCGACAGCAGCAGTGCCCCCACCCTGACCGATGCGCAGCGTAATGACTTCAAAGAATGAGCGGCTATTGCCGCGACTGTTCCTGCTGATTCTGGCAAGCGTGCTGGCGCTGGCCGGCTGGCAGTGGCACGACCGCTCACCGCTGTCGGCCAACCTCATGGAACTGGTGCCGGGCACTGACAACGACGAACTGGTGGTGAGCGCCGAAAAGCGCATGCAGGAGCCGCTCAATCGCGAAATGCTCGTGCTGGTGGGACACACCGACCGCCAGCAGGCTGTGGAACTGGCTCGCACGCTGGCGGAGCAATGGCAAGCGAGCGGCCTGTTCGAGAAGGTTCAGTGGTCGCTGCAAGCTGATCTGCCCGCGTTGCGCACCCAGTTGCTGCAAGGGCGAATCGCGATGTTGCCGGCAGCCGATCGCGCTCTGTTGATCGATGAGCCGAAGACTTTCATCGAGCAGCGCGTACAAACACTCTTCGATCCGTTTGCCGGGTTCAGCCTGGTGCCGGGTCAGGATGACTGGCTGGGGCTGACCGGACGTATCCAGAACGGCTTGCCGAAACAGGGCTCGGTCGAGGCGGATCTGGCCAGTGGCGCGCTGATTGCCAGCGCCGAGGGCAAAAGCTGGGTACTGCTGCGTTCGCGAACCCGAACCGATGCTTTCGATCTGCACCTGCCCGGTCAGGTCGCGGACCTGCTGGCGCAAGCGCGGGTGCAGGCACAGCAGGCCGGTGGTCAATTGCTCGCCGCCAGCGGCCTGCTGTACGCCGCCGACGGGCAGAAGCAGGCCAGCCGGGAAATCACCTGGGTGGGCGGCGGCGCAACGCTCGGCATCCTGTTGCTGCTGTTGCTCGCATTCCGACGCTGGAGCGTGCTGCTGGCGTTCGTACCGGTGGTGGTCGGCATGCTCTTCGGCGCAGTGGCTTGCGTGGCGCTGTTTGGCAGCATGCACGTCATGACGCTGGTGCTGGGCTCCAGCCTGATTGGTGTGGCGGTGGATTACCCGCTGCATTACCTGTCCAAGAGCTGGAGCCTGAAACCCTGGCGCAGCTGGCCCGCCTTGCGCCTGACCCTGCCGGGCCTGACGCTGAGCCTGATCACCAGTTGTATCGGCTATCTCGCCCTGGCCTGGACGCCGTTCCCGGCACTGACACAAATTGCCGTGTTCTCCGCCGCTGGCCTGATCGGCGCTTACCTGACCGCGGTGTGTCTGCTGCCTGCACTGCTTGCAAAAGTCGAAATCAGCCCCGCGCAATGGCCGCTGAAACTGGCGCAACTGATGCTCGATTGCCGCGCTGCGTTGTTGCAGCGCATCAGCACGCCGATTCTGCTGGTGCTGCTGTTGGCCTTCTGCGGTGGCGGGCTCTGGCACCTGACTACCAAGAACGATATTCGCCAATGGGTCTCGGCACCTCGGGCATTGACCGACGAAGCCCAGGCTATCGCGCGGATTACCGGTTATCAGCCCACCAGCCAGTTCTTTCTGGTGCGCGGCAAGGATCAACAGCAGTTGCTGGATCGGCAGTCGGCACTGACTCAGCGGCTCGATCAACTGGTCAGCATGGACAAGCTGCAGGGTTACATGGCGCTCAACCAGTTGCTGGATTCGCCTGCCGAGCAGCAACTGACCCGTGATGCACTGGGCAAATTGCCGCAACACTGGGCACCACTGGTACAGCTTGGCGTTCCGGCCAACGCACTGAAAACCGAACTCGCGCAATTGCAGGCACTGCCAACGCAAGACATTGATCAGGCGCTTCAAGGCCCGCTCAGCGAACCGTGGCGTACGCTCTGGCTAGGCGCCAGCGAAGATGCCGAAGGCGACGCTCAGGTAGCCAGCATCGTCAGCCTGCGTGGCATGAACAGCATGGCGTTGCTGCGCGTGCAGGCCATCGGCCTGGAGGGCGTGCAACTGGTCGACCGTCTGGGTGAGCTCAACGAGGTGTTCGCCCACACGCAGATCAGCGCAGCGGAATTGAAGCTGGCATCGTGCGTACTGATTGTTTTGCTGCTGATCGCTCCGTTTGGCTTCGGCGGTGCGTTGCGCATTGTCGCCCTGCCCCTGCTGGCGGCCCTGTGCAGCCTCGCCAGCCTGGGCTGGCTCGGTCAGCCGCTGACTCTGTTCAGCCTGTTCGGCCTGCTGCTGGTCACGGCGATCAGCGTCGATTACGCCATTCTGATGCGCGAGCAGATAGGCGGCGCGGCGGTCAGCCTGCTGGGCACGCTGCTGGCAGCGGTCACCACCTGGCTGTCGTTCGGCCTGCTGGCTGTTTCCGGCACCCCGGCGATCAGCAATTTCGGCCTGTCGGTCAGCCTGGGGCTGGCCTTCAGCTTTCTTTTGGCACCGTGGGCCAGCCCGCGTAAAGCGCTTCATTCGCCAGCCAATGCTGAAGGGCCACACGCATGAGTCTTGCAGCGTTGTCGTCACTCCCAGCCACCGCCCAACCGAAAAGGAATACCTGTGCCCATCACTGATAGGGAAATTCGTCAGGTCGTCATCATCGGTGCCGGCCCGGCCGGTTCAATAGCGGCTGCCCTGCTCAAACGCCAGGGCCATGACGTGCTGATTATCGAGCGTCAGCTGTTCCCGCGCTTCTCCATCGGCGAAAGCCTGCTGTGCCACTGCCTGGACTTCGTCGAAGAAGCCGGGATGCTCGACGCCGTGCAGGCCGCCGGTTTCCAGCTCAAGAACGGTGCTGCCTTTGCGCGCGGCGAGCAGTACAGCGATTTCGATTTTGGCGATACCTTCAGCAACGGCAAGCCGACCACCTTTCAGGTGCAACGCAGCGAGTTCGATAAGCTGCTCGCTGATCAGGCCGATCTGCAGGGTGTGGAAATCCGCTATCAGGAAGAAATCATCAGCGCCGACTTCGACAGCCTGCAGCCGGTATTGCGGGTAAAACGCGAGGACGGCAGCGAATACAGCGTACAGGCAACCTTCGTCCTCGACGCCAGCGGCTATGGCCGTGTGCTGCCGCGCTTGCTGGATCTGGAAGCGCCATCGGGCTTTCCGGTGCGTCAGGCGGTGTTCACCCATATCGAAGACCGCATCGAAAGCCCGCCCTTCGACCGTCAGAAGATCCTGGTCAGCATCCATCCGCAGCATAGCGATGTGTGGTTCTGGTCGATCCCGTTCAGCGAAGGCCGCTGTTCGATAGGCGTGGTCGCCTCGGCCGAGCGCTTCAAGGACAAGCCCGAGGATCTGGATGCCTGCCTGCGCGCCTTTATCGATGAAACACCACAACTGGCCAGCGTGCTGAAAAACGCGGTCTGGGATACGCCAGCGAGGACCATCGGCGGCTACTCGGCGAACGTCACAACCCTGCATGGAAAGGGCTTTGCGCTGCTGGGCAATGCGGCAGAATTCCTCGACCCGGTGTTTTCATCTGGCGTGACCATCGCCATGCGTTCGGCGAGCATGGCCGCTGGCGTGCTGAATCGACAATTGCAGGGTGAGAGCGTGGACTGGGAAAGCGAGTTCGCCGTTCCGTTGAAACGTGGCGTCGACACCTTTCGCGCCTATGTCGAGGGCTGGTACGACGGTACGTTCCAGAGCGTGATTTTCTACCCCGGCAGCGCTCCGGACATCCGCCGCATGATCAGCTCGATTCTGGCTGGTTATGCCTGGGATGAGCGCAACCCGTTTGTCAGCGAGCCTAAACGTCGCTTGCGCACACTCTCGGAAATCTGCGCGGACGGTGACTCATGAATCGACCGTTCCTGAGTGACAGCTATGTCGAGGAAACCCGCTTCGGCCTGTGGTTTCTGCGCAGTAACATCTGGCAGTACCGCGTGCTGCGCGTGGCGATAGACGACTTGCGCAGCCTGTTCGATAGCGCGCTTCCGCCAGCACCGGTTTTGCTCGACGCCGGTTGCGGGCAGGGCAAGTCGTTTCAGCACCTGAGCAGGGTTTTTCAGCCTTCAAGGCTGATTGGTGTCGATGCCGATCTGCACAGCCTGGAGATGAGCCGTCAGGAGGCGCGCGCCAAAGGCATAGAGGTCGAGCTGATCGGCAGTGACTGCGCGGCGCTGCAAGTGCCGGACGCCAGCGTCGATCTGCTGTTCTGTCACCAGACCTTTCATCATCTGGTCGAGCAAGAGCAGGCGCTGGCCGAGTTTTATCGTGTACTCAAGCCAGGCGGCTACCTGCTGTTCGCCGAGTCGACCGAGGCGTACATCGACACCTGGGTGATTCGCTGGCTGTTCCGTCACCCCATGCACGTTCAGAAAAGCGCGGCGCAGTATCTGCAGATGATCCGCGACCAGGGTTTCGAGTTCGATGCACCGAATGTTTCGTACCCTTACCTGTGGTGGAGCCGCGCCAGGGACTTCGGCCTGCTCGAAGTCTTGAAACTGCAAAAGCCCAGGCCGTTCGGGCAACGTGAGGAAACGCTGGTCAATGTCGTGGCCCGCAAACCGCTACAAGGTGGCGCATCATGATCCGGGTATTATTTCTGGCCTTTCTGCTGCTGGGCGGCTGCGCTGCACAGGCACCGCTGCCGACCACCGCACCGACCATGCAATTGCCGATGCAGCTGCACATTGAGCGTCGCCAGGCCGATCAGCATCAGGACTGGTTACTGATCATCCAGCGCGAAAACGGCGGATTGCGCTGGTCGATGATGGACCCGCTGGGTATTCCCCAGGCTCGCCAGTTGCTGATCAACGGACAATGGCAAGCCGACGGTCTGCTTCCCCCCAACCCCGAAGCACGCGAGCTGTTTGCGGCAATAATGTTCGCCATGACCTCGGATCTGGAAATGCATGGCCGCTATCCCACGGCGTACCGCCAGGGCATGCAGCGGCGTCTGGATGATCGCTGGCTGGTCGAATATCAGTCAGCCAACGCCTACACCATCCGTCTCAAGGACGGGTTGAGCTACAGGGTTACACCGCTGAACGACGAGAGCATGCCATGACTGCCTATCTCAATGCGCTGGGCCTGATCTGCTCGCTGGGCGACAGCCGTGAAGAGGTGTCGCGCAGACTGTTCGCAGGCGACAGCTCGGGCATGGTGTTCGAAAGCGGCTGGGTGCCGGAACGCGCGTTGCCGGTCGGCGCGGTCAAATCCGCATTGCCGCCCATTCCGCCCACCATGCAATCGCAGCGCAGCCGCAACAACCAGTTGCTGCTGGCCGCGGCCTTGCAGATCGAAGATGACATTCGTCAGGCTATCGCGCGCTACGGAGCCGGGCGGATTGGCGTGATCGTCGGCACCAGCACCTCGGGTATCGATGAAGCAAGCGAGAGCATGGCAAGCTGGCTGCGTGATAAGACCTTCCCCGAAGATTACGATTATCGCCAACAGGAGCTGGGCGCACCGGCGAACTTCCTGGCCAGCTGGCTGCAATTGAGCGGCCCGGCCTATGTGATTTCCACAGCCTGCACGTCCAGCGCGCGGGCGCTGCTCAGCGCACGCCGGGCGCTGGACATGGGCCTGTGCGATGCGGTGCTGTGCGGCGGAGTCGACAGCCTGTGCAGGTTGACCCTCAATGGGTTCTCGGCGCTTGAAGCCATGTCGCCACAACTGTGCAATCCGTTTTCCACGCACCGCAACGGGATAAACATCGGCGAGGCGGCAGCGCTGTTTCTGATGACCCGCGAAGCTGCCAACAGCCACTCGATTGCCCTGCTGGGCGCGGGTGCCAGTTGCGACGCCCACCACATCTCGGCCCCCGAACCTACCGGGCGGGGTGCGCGGGATGCCATGCTGCAAGCGTTGGGCAATGCCCGACTCGATGCCGCACAGATCGGCTATCTGAACCTGCATGGCACCGCTACGCCGCATAACGATGCCATGGAAAGCCTGGCCGTGCAGGCGGTATTCCCGAACGGTGTACCCTGCTCGTCGACAAAGCCGCTCAGCGGCCACACGCTGGGCGCGGCGGGTGCGCTGGAGGTCGCGTTTTGCTGGTTGAGCCTGGCACCGGATAACACCGAACAGGCACTGCCCCCGCACCTGTGGGACGGCGAAGCTGACCCGCTATTGCCTGCACTGCAATGGACGCTGCCAGGTTCACGCCTGGCACCTGCAAATGCTCGTTACACGATGAGCAACTCGTTTGCCTTCGGTGGCAACAACATCAGCCTGATTATCGGAGATGCCCCATGACCGAGTGGCCGCTCGCCGAACTCATACCCCATGCTGGCGACATGATTCTCATCGATCAGGTGCTGAGTTTTGACCAAGAGCAGATTCAAACCCGCCTGACCGTGCGCGCCGATGGTCTGTTCAACCAGCCGGACGGCAGCCTGCCCGCCTGGCTTGGCGTAGAGCTGATGGCCCAGAGCGTCGCGGCCTATGCCGGTTGCCAGGCGCGCACCAAGGGTGAAGCGGTCAAGCTGGGGTTTCTGCTCGGCAGCCGCAAGTTCGAATGCAACGTAGCGCGCTTCCCGCTGGGCAGCGAGCTGCATATCCATGCCGTGCGCTCCTTGCAGGACGACAGCGGCATGGGCGTGTTCGAATGCACCCTGACCGGACCGGATATCAAGGCTTTTGCCCGACTCAATGTATATTGCCCGCCCAACACTGCTGACTATCTGGCTGAAGGAGCCCCGGCATGACTGAATCGATACTGGTCACCGGCTCCAGCCGTGGCATCGGCCGCGCCATCGCCCTGCGTCTGGCCCAGGCCGGATACGACCTGATCCTGCATTGCCGCACCGGCCGCAGCGAGGCCGAAGCCGTACAGGCCGAAATCGTTGCGCTGGGCCGTCAGGCGCGCGTGCTGCAATTCGATGTCTCGGACCGGGCCGCCTGCAAGGCGATTCTGGAAGCTGATGTGGAGACCCACGGCGCTTATTACGGCGTGGTACTCAACGCCGGGCTGACCCGCGACGGCGCTTTTCCGGCACTCAGCGATGATGACTGGGATCAGGTGCTGCGTACCAACCTGGACGGTTTCTATAACGTGCTGCACCCGCTGACCATGCCGATGATTCGCCGTCGCGCGGCGGGCCGTATTGTCTGCATCACCTCGGTTTCCGGCCTTATCGGCAATCGTGGCCAGGTCAATTACAGCGCCTCCAAGGCCGGCCTGATCGGTGCGGCCAAGGCACTGGCCATCGAACTGGGCAAACGCAAAATCACTGTCAACTGCGTCGCGCCGGGGCTGATCGACACCGCAATGCTGGACGAGAACGTGCCAGTCGACGAACTGATGAAGATGATCCCGGCGCAACGCATGGGCACGCCCGAGGAAGTGGCGGGTGCCGTGAATTTTCTGATGTCGGCCGAAGCGAGCTACATCACTCGTCAGGTGCTGGCCGTCAACGGAGGGCTGTGTTGATGAAGCGTGTGGTCGTCACCGGGATGTCCGGCATTACCTCGGTGGGCAGCGACTGGCCGACAATCGATGCGAGCTTCACCGCCAATCGCAGCGGCATCCGCAGAATGGACGAGTGGAACCGTTTCGCCGAACTGAATACCCGACTGGCTGGCCCCATCGACGATTTCGCGGTGCCCGCACACTGGACACGCAAGCAACTGCGCAGCATGGGTCGCGTATCGCGACTGGCAGTGGCTGCTGCGGAACAGGCGTTGATCGACGCCGGGCTGCTGAATGATCCGCTCATTCGCGATGGGCGCATGGGCACCGCCTGCGGCTCGTCAACCGGCAGCACCGACGAGATCAAGGCCTTCGGCAACATGCTGATCAACTCGGTGGCAGTAGGCCTGAACGCCAACTCCTACGTGCGGATGATGCCGCACACCACCGCCGCCAACATCAGCATTTTCTTCGGCCTGACCGGACGCCTGATTCCGACTTCCAGCGCCTGTACCAGTGGCAGCCAGGGCATCGGCTATGCCTACGAGGCGATCAAGTTTGGCCGTCTGCCGCTGATGCTGGCGGGCGGGGCCGAAGAGCTGTGCCCGACCGAGGCGATGGTGTTCGACGCGCTGTACGCCACCAGCCTCAAGAATGACGCGCCACACACCACACCGCGCCCCTACGACAGCGGGCGCGACGGTCTGGTGATCGGTGAAGGCGGCGGCATGCTGGTGCTCGAAGAGCTTGAGCACGCCCAGGCACGTGGCGCACACATCTACGCCGAAATCGTCGGCTTCGGCAGCAATGCCGACGGCGCGCACAGCACTCGTCCCGAGCAGGCCACCATGCGTCGCGCCATGGAGCTGGCCCTGGAAGATGCCAACCTGTCGCCCGACGCCATCGGTTACGTCAACGGTCACGGCACCGCCACCGAACAGGGCGACATCGCCGAAACCCTTGCCACGAGCAGCTTGTTCGGCTCACGCATGCCACTGAGCTCGCAGAAAAGCTTCCTCGGCCACACACTGGGAGCCTGCGGCGCACTGGAGTCATGGTTCAGCATCGAAATGCTCAACAGCGACCGCTATATCCACACGCTGAACCTGGTCGACATCGACTCACAGTGCGGCGAACTGGACTACATCGTCGGCGAGCCCCGGCGGATCAGTAATGAATATGTGATGAACAACAACTTTGCCTTTGGCGGGGTGAATACGTCATTGATATTCAAGCGTTGGGGGTGAGACCACGCACGTCTCAACTCTCGTACGTCGCTCCGCGTCGCATGACGTTCTGGACGCTCTGCGTCCGGTCTTGAGTCTGCGGCACGGCGCAGATTTGTGACGCAGAGCGTCACGACAGGCATTCCCACGCGGAGCGTGCGGAACGATAACCTTAACTATCGTGCGTCGCATGCCGTTCTGGACGCTCTGCGTCCGGTCTTGAATATGTGGCACGGCGCAGATTTGTGACGCAGAGCGTCACGAACGGCATTCCCACGCGGAGCGTGCGGAACGAGAATCTTAACTATCGTGCGGCGCTCCGCGTCGCATGCAGTTCTGGACGCTCTGCGTCCG
>NZ_JAWHOP010000033.1:0-9610 GCF_032586995.1 Pseudomonas syringae group sp. J248-6
TGGCTCCACGACCTGGACTCGAACCAGGGACCCAGTGATTAACAGTCACTTGCTCTACCAACTGAGCTATCGCGGAACTATCGATTTCAGATTCAACTTTACAACCTGTTGCCTTGAAACCAGCGTGCTGTTAACTCGTTGATTTCAATCTCATCGACCTTTGCGCTTCGTTTGTATCGTTGCGTTCACGTCTCTGAGGCGCGCTATTCTACAATTTTAAAAACACCTGTCAACCCTATAAATTGCTTTTTAAGACAATGATTTGCGATTTTTTCCCAGATCCCCTTTCAGGCCCGATTTTACTGCTGGCAGCATCCTCAGAAAAAAGGCCCTCGGCGAGAGGGCCCTCTATATAGAGCTGGCGAGCGCTATCAGGCAAACACGATCTCGTCGTCGACCACCTTGCCGGTGATGGTGGTACCGGGCATGAAGCTGCCCGAGAGGATCATCTGTGCCAGCGGGTTCTCGATCCAGCGCTGGATCGCCCGCTTCAGCGGCCGTGCTCCATAGACCGGGTCGTAACCGACGGCAATCAGCTTGTCCAGCGCCTCGGGGCTCAGGGTCAGCGCCAGCTCGCGCTCAGCCAGACGCTTGCGCAGGCGGCCCAGCTGAATATCGGTGATACCGGCGATCTGGTCACGCGCCAGCGGTTCGAAGATCACCACTTCGTCGATCCGGTTCACAAATTCCGGGCGGAAGTGCATACCGACCGCATCCATCACCGCAGCACGTTGCGCTTCACGATCACCGACCAGTTCCTGGATCTGCGCCGAGCCCAGGTTGGAGGTCATGACGATCACGGTATTGCGGAAGTCCACCGTCCGCCCGTGGCTGTCAGTCAGGCGTCCGTCTTCAAGCACCTGCAACAGGATGTTGAACACGTCGGAATGCGCCTTCTCGACCTCGTCGAGCAGGATCAGCGAATACGGTTTGCGACGCACGGCTTCGGTCAGGTAGCCGCCCTCTTCGTAACCGACATAGCCCGGTGGTGCGCCGATCAGACGAGCCACGGAATGTTTCTCCATGAACTCGGACATATCGATACGCACCATCGCCTCTTCGGTATCGAACAGGAATTCGGCCAGCGCTTTGCAGAGTTCGGTCTTACCCACACCGGTCGGGCCAAGGAACATGAACGAACCGCTTGGACGATTCGGGTCGGAAAGCCCAGCACGCGAGCGACGTACGGCATTGGAGACCGCGACCACCGCTTCTTCCTGACCGATTACCCGGTTGTGCAGCAGTGTTTCCATGCGCAACAGCTTCTCGCGCTCGCCTTCCAGCATTTTCGACACAGGAATGCCGGTCCACTTTGACACGACTTCGGCAATTTCTTCCTCGGTCACTTTACTGCGCAGCAATTGGTTCTCGGGTTTGCCGTGCTGATCGACCATTTGCAGGCTGCGTTCCAGGTCCGGAATGATCCCGTACTGCAACTCGGCCATGCGGTTCAGGTCGCCACGCCGGCGCGCCGCTTCCAGTTCCTGACGGGACTGTTCTATTTTCTGCTGGATCTGCGCAGAGCCCGTTACTTCAGCTTTTTCCGAGGTCCAGATTTCTTCGAGGTCGGCATATTCCTTCTCAAGGCGCACCACTTCTTCCTGGAGTTTTTCCAAGCGCTTGATAGCCGCCTCGTCCTTTTCCTTCTTGAGTGCCTGAGCTTCCACTTTCAGCTGGATCAGGCGACGCTCAAGACGATCAAGCACTTCAGGCTTGGAGTCGATCTCCATACGAATGCGGCTGGCCGCTTCGTCGATCAGGTCGATGGCCTTGTCGGGCAACTGGCGGTCGGTGATATAGCGATGGCTCAGTTTGGCAGCGGCGATGATCGCACCGTCAGTAATGGCGACCTTGTGGTGCACTTCATAGCGCTCTTTCAGGCCGCGCAGGATTGCGATGGTGTCTTCTTCACTTGGCTCGTCCACCAGCACTTTCTGGAAGCGACGCTCAAGTGCAGCGTCCTTCTCTATATATTGGCGGTATTCGTTGAGCGTGGTGGCACCGACACAATGCAGCTCGCCGCGAGCCAGCGCAGGCTTGAGCATATTGCCAGCGTCCATCGAGCCTTCGCCTTTGCCGGCGCCGACCATGGTGTGCAGTTCGTCGATGAACAGGATGATCTGGCCTTCCTGCTTGGACAGTTCGTTGAGCAGCGACTTCAGGCGCTCCTCGAACTCGCCACGGTACTTGGCACCGGCAATCAATGCGCCCATGTCCAGCGACAGCAAGCGTTTGCCGCGCAGGCCATCTGGCACTTCGCCGTTGATGATGCGTTGCGCCAGGCCTTCGGCGATAGCAGTTTTACCCACGCCAGGCTCACCGATCAGCACCGGGTTGTTCTTGGTACGGCGTTGCAGGACCTGAATGGTGCGACGAATCTCGTCATCGCGGCCGATCACCGGGTCGAGCTTGCCCTCTTCGGCACGCTTGGTCAGGTCAACGGTGTACTTGTCCAACGCCTGACGCGACTCTTCGACGTTAGGGTCATTCACGGCACCTTCGCCGCGCAGGTTGTTGATCGCGTTTTCCAGAGCTTTCTTGCTGACGCCCTGCCCCAGCAACAATTTGCCGAGTTTGCTGTTCTCGTCCATTGCCGCGAGCAGCACCAGCTCGCTGGAAATGAATTGATCGCCTTTCTGCTGTGCCAGACGGTCGGCCTGATTAAGCAGGCGCGCCAGATCCTGCGACATGTTGACGTCGCCAGTGGGGTTCTGGATTTTTGGCAGTCGGTCCAGCTCTGCGCTCAGTTCCTTGCGCAAGCTGTTGATGTCGAAGCCGACCTGCAACAGCAGAGGCTTGATGGAACCGCCCTGCTGCTCAAGCAGCGCCTGCATCAAGTGCGCAGGTTCGATGGCGGGATGGTCGAGGCCAACGGCCAGCGACTGGGAATCGGATAACGCTAACTGTAATTTACTGGTCAATCTGTCGATACGCATTAGTCACCTTCCTTTAATGCAGGCCGGAGCAATGAACACACCTATAAAGAAAACCTGCTGAATAGCCAGTTAGATGCGGACGATTCTGCGCGTTTCAAGCGGGCCGTGGTTGATACAGATCAGACGAGTGTTCAGGCAAGTCTAGCTGGAATGTGCAAAACAGCCCGGCAATCAGGCGTGTTCGATCCATATCAGCGAAGCGAAGCGGCCAGTGCGCGCGGCACGCCTGTAGGAAAAGAAGCGCGGATCGGTGAAGGTATCCAGCCCGCCGCCATACACGGCAGAGACACCTTGGGCTGCCAGTCTTAACCGGGCGAGCGCGTAGATGTCGGCCATGAAACGATCAGGATTCGAACTGGCGACAAACGCAGCGGCTGTCTGCGGGTGGCTGGCGGTAAAGGCCTCGCGCACCTCGGGACCGACTTCGAACGACGGCTGACCGATGGCCGGCCCCAGCCAGACCATGATGTCTTCGGGAGCACTCTGCAGGCTGTCGGCCGTCGCTTCCAGCACCCCGGCCGCCAGCCCGCGCCAGCCGGCATGCGCGGCAGCCACACGCGTACCGTCACGACGACAGAACAGCGCGGGCAGGCAATCGGCGGTCATGATGGTGCAGGCGACGCCAGGCGTGCTCGTCCAGCTGGCATCGGCCTCGACGACGCGGGATGGATCGGCAGGCACGACGTCTACGCCATGCACCTGCTTCAACCAGGCGGGCTCAACGTTGAGACGGGAGGTCAGGCGCAGGCGATTGCTCGCCACGGCCTGCGGGCTGTCATCGACGTGATCGCCCAGATTGAGGCTGTCGAACGGGGCCAGGCTGACCCCACCCGAGCGAGTAGTAACGCACGACTTGATCCGAGCTGGCGCAGGCCAGTCAGGTGTCAGCCAGTCATTCACCCGATGAACGCCTCGCGATCCTGCTTGAGCAGCGACAGCAACCAGACGAAATCATCCGGCAGTGGCGATTCCCAGCTCATGCGCTTGCCGGTGATCGGATGATCCAGCTCCAGGAAGCGGGCATGCAGAGCCTGCCGCGGGAACGTCTTGAGCGAGTCGACCATGGTCACGCTGGCGGCTGGCGGAATGCGGAAACGACCACCATAGGCCGGGTCGCCGACCAACGGGTAGTTGATATGCGCCATGTGCACGCGGATCTGGTGCGTACGGCCGGTTTCCAGCTTGACGCGCACATGCGTGTGCGAACGGAAGCGCTCCAGCACGCGGTAATGACTGACCGCCTGCTTGCCGCCTTCCATCACCGCCATGCGCTGGCGCTGCTGGCCGTGACGACCGATCGGTGCGTCGATCTTGCCGCCTGCGGTCACCACGCCGATCACGATGCACTCGTAGATACGGCTGACACTGCGACTCTGCAACTGGGTAACCAGTTGGGTCTGTGCCTGAATGGTCTTGGCGACCACCATCAGACCAGTGGTGTCCTTGTCCAGGCGATGCACGATGCCGGCACGCGGAACATTGATGATGTCCGGCACATGGTGCAGCAAGGCATTGAGCAGCGTGCCGTCGGCATGACCGGCAGCCGGATGCACCACCAGACCCGCAGGCTTGTTGATGACGAGGATCTGGTCGTCTTCATAGATGATGTCGAGCTCGATGTCCTGAGCAACCCATTCACCCTGGGCCTCCTGCTCGGCAATCAGCTCGAGAACAGCGCCACCATGCACGATGTCGCGGGGGCGCAATACGCCTCCGTCCACAGTCAGGCGGCCGTCCTTGATCCAGGCGGAAAGGCGCGAGCGCGAGTGCTCAGCGAATAATTGTGCGGCGACTTGATCGAGGCGTTGACCGCCCAATTCGGACGGCACCTCTGCGCGGAGTTCTATATTTTCGGACATGACCAGACTAGGTGGCGGCTAGCCTTTGGTTTCGGCAGCGCGCTTGTGGTTAAATACGGCGTCTTTTGTCCCGCTGGTATCGCGGGGCGCTCATCATAACAGGACGGCCCCGCCCAAGACAGCAGGCCGTTATAGGGACGCAAGCCGCCATGCAAGTGAAACACCTGCTGCTGATCGCCATCCTCGCATTGACTGCGGCCTGTTCGTCGAAGGAAGTCATCGACGAAAACCTCAGCGAAGTCGAGCTGTACCAGCAGGCGCAGGCCGACCTGGGAAATAACAGCTATAACAGTGCCACGGAGAAACTCAAGGCGCTGGAATCACGCTATCCGTTCGGTCGCTACGCCGATCAGGCTCAGCTCGAGTTGATCTACTCGAACTACAAGAACGGTGAACCCGAAGCAGCGAAATCCGCCGCCGAGCGTTTCATCCGCCTGCATCCACAGCACCCGAACGTCGATTACGCGTATTACATGAAGGGCCTGACCTCCTTCGATCAGGATGTCGGCCTGCTGGCGCGCTTCCTGCCGCTGGACCAGACCAAACGTGACCCGGGTGCTGCCCGCGACTCGTTCAACGAGTTCGCTCAGTTGACCAGCCGCTTCCCGAACAGCCGCTATTCGCCGGATGCCAAGCAGCGCATGATCTACCTGCGCAACCTGCTGGCCTCCTACGAAATTCACGTAGCCGACTACTACCTGACCCGTCAGGCCTATGTCGCCGCCGCCAACCGTGGCCGCTATGTCGTGGAAAACTTCCAGGAGACGCCATCGGTAGGTGACGGTCTGGCCGTGATGGTCGAGTCCTATCAGCGTCTGCACCTCGACGACCTGGCAGCCACCAGCCTTGAAGTGCTCAAAACCAACTACCCGAACCACCCGCAGTTGGCTGACGGCAAGTTCACCCCGCGTCAGGCCGAAGCCGACAACCGCTCGTGGCTGTCGAAAGCGACCCTTGGCCTGATCGACGGTAGCGCACCGCTGCCACCGGGCCAGACCCGTGCCGATCAGGACATCAAGAAGCAGTATCAAGACGCCAAGGACGCCATTCCGAAAGAGCTGTTGCCGGAAAATCAGACAGAGCTGGACGAGCAGGCGGAAAAAGACGCCGAAGCGAAAGGTACCAAGAGCCGTTCGTGGTTCAGCTACATGACCCTGGGTCTGTTCGACTGATCTTCACGGCGTTAAGAAAGAGGCCTTCGGGCCTCTTTTTTTATGCAGCACATTTATGCAACGCAGCCACTGTGCGCCTGACTGTACCTTGGCTACACTGCGCCATCGTCAATCACTAAGCTGGTAGTCATGGTTCGCTTACTCATGTGGGCCGCGTTGATCGCGGCGGTGATCTGGTTCGTCAAGCGCCTGATCAATCCCCCCAAGCCGAAATCCCGTGCCGAGCCGCCTGAAATAGCGGCCACCCCGATGGTGCGCTGCGCACACTGCGGCGTTCATCTGCCTCAGGATCGCGCGCTGAGCCAGGCACAGCAATGGTATTGCAGCGAGGCACACCGCCTGGAAGGCCCTGCGGCACGTGACCGCTGACACGCCCTCGCTTGCCAGCCCACAGGCGCAACGGATCCTGCGGCTTTACCACCTTTATCGACTGACCATCGGCGTCGTACTGGTCCTGCTGATTTCCAGCAGCCTGGAAACCGAACTGTTGCAACTGGCCAATCCGAACCTGTTCCGTTCGGGTTGCTGGCTGTATCTAGTGTTCAATATTCTGGTCGTCGTGCTGCTGGAGCGTCCCAGCCGTCAGGCGCAGCTGTTCAGTCTGGCAATGACTGACGCAATCATGCTCTCTGCGCTGTTCTACGCGGCGGGTGGCCCTTCCAGCGGCATAGGCAATCTGTTGATTGCTTCCGTAGCAATCAGCAATGTATTGCTGCGGGGCCGTATCGGTTTGCTGATCGCCGCCGTTTCTGCCATCGGCATCATCTACCTGACGTTCTATATCAGCTTCGGTACACCGTCGGTTTCCAACGACTACGTGCAGGCCGGCTCTCTGGGTGCCCTGTGCTTCGCCGCCGCACTGCTGGTGCAAGCGCTGACAGCGCGCATGCAGGTCAGCGAAGTGCTGGCCGAACAGCGTGCAGCGGATGTCGACAGCCTTGAAGAACTCAACGCGCTGATCCTGCAACGCATGCGTACCGGCATTCTGGTACTGGATGCCAACCGTCAGGTGCTGCTGGCCAATCAAGGTGCCCTTACCCTACTGGGCCACGAGCGACTGGTCGGCCAGGTTATCGACGCTTACTCGCCGCAGTTGGTGGAACGCCTGCGTCAGTGGCTCGTCAACCCGATCATGGTGCCGCGCAGCGTCACGACTTCACCCATCGGGCCGGTGCTGCAACCGAGCTTTGCCGCACTCAATCGTGGCGATCAGCGCCAGACGCTGATCTTTCTTGAAGACCTGTCGCAGATTGCCCATCAGGCGCAGCAGCTCAAGCTCGCCGCGCTGGGACGCCTGACCGCCGGGATTGCCCACGAGATACGCAACCCGCTGGGCGCAGTCAGCCATGCCGCACAGTTACTCAACGAATCTGAAGAACTCAGTGCAGCGGACCGACGCCTGGGACAGATCATTCATGACCAGTCGGGACGTATTGATCGGGTCATCGAAAATGTTCTGCAACTGTCACGCCGGCGTGAGTCGCAACCCGAATTGCTGGACCTGAAAACCTGGCTGAAAAACTTTGTTGCCGAGTTTCGCAGTGCCGCCACTGCCGGACAGTCGGTTCATGTTGAAATCAGCCCCGGAACGCTGACAACCCGCATGGATTCCGGGCAACTGACCCAGATCATGACCAACCTGCTACAGAACGGCCTGCGCTACAGCGGCAGAAATCATTCGTCAGCGCAGGTCTGGCTGAAGCTGCATCATGACCAACAAAGCGACTTGCCGATTCTTGAAGTGCAGGACGACGGGCCGGGGGTCAGCGAGCAACATTTGGCCAAGCTGTTCGAGCCGTTTTTCACCACGGAAAGCAAAGGCACCGGTCTTGGTCTATATCTGTCACGCGAGCTGTGCGAAAGCAATCAGGCGCACCTGGAATACGTCCCGCGGCAAGGTGGCGGCAGTTGTCTGCGCATAACCTTCGCCCACCCGTTCAAAACGAGCTGAGCATGAGCCAACGGCAAAAAATCCTGATAGTCGATGACGAGCCGGATATCCGCGAACTGCTGGAGATCACTCTGGGGCGCATGAAACTCGATACCCGATGCGCCCGCAATGTTGCCGAGGCCCACGACTGGCTGGCCCGCGAGCCGTTCGACATGTGCCTGACCGACATGCGTCTGCCCGACGGCAATGGCCTTGAGCTGGTCCAGCATATCCAGCACGGCTACCCCCATTTGCCGGTGGCGATGATCACTGCCCACGGCAACCTGGACACCGCGATTAACGCGCTCAAGGCCGGGGCTTTCGATTTTGTGACCAAGCCGGTTGACCTCGGCAGGCTGCGCGAACTGGTCAATAGTGCGCTGAGCCTGCCTTGCGCCCAGCCAGCACGCAGCATCGACAGCCGCCTGCTGGGCGACTCGCTAGCGATGCGTACCTTGCGCAACCAGATCGGCAAGCTGGCCCGCAGCCAGGCGCCGATCTACATCAGCGGCGAATCGGGCAGTGGCAAGGAGCTTGTAGCGCGGCTGATCCACGAGCAGGGCCCGCGCATCGACAAACCGTTCGTACCGGTGAATTGCGGGGCCATTCCTTCCGAGCTGATGGAAAGCGAATTCTTTGGCCATCGCAAAGGCAGTTTCAGCGGTGCCCACGAAGACAAGCCCGGTCTGTTTCAGGCGGCACATACCGGGACGCTGTTTCTCGACGAGGTGGCCGACCTGCCGCTGGCCATGCAGGTAAAACTGTTGCGAGCCATCCAGGAAAAATCCATCCGCAGTGTAGGCAGCCAGCAAGAACAGATCGTGGACGTACGCATTCTGTGCGCAACGCACAAGAACCTGAACGCAGAGGTTGCGGCAGGTCGCTTCCGTCAGGATCTGTATTACCGGTTGAACGTGATCGAAGTGCGCGTCCCCTCATTGCGCGAGCGGCGCGAGGACATCGATCAACTGGCAGCCAGTGTTCTCCGAAGACTTGCCGGCAATGGCACGCAACCGGTGGCGCGCCTGAATGCGCAGGCGCTGGACACGCTGAAGAGCTACCGATTCCCCGGTAACGTGCGCGAACTGGAAAACATGCTGGAGCGCGCCTACACGCTCTGTGAAAACGATGAAATCCACGCCAGCGATCTGCGCCTGGCAGAGTCCGCCAGCCCCCAGGAGCCCAACAGCCCTAGCCTGGCCGACATCGACAACCTTGAAGATTACCTGGAAAGCATCGAGCGCAAGCTGATTCTGCAGGCCCTGGAAGAAACCCGCTGGAACCGTACCGCAGCGGCAGAAAGGCTCAGCTTGTCCTTCAGATCGCTGCGTTATCGGCTGAAGAAACTGGGCCTGGATTGAGCGCTCCGTACGGCACAGCCTGACCGACTATCGTGCGACGCTCCGCATCGGCATGCCATTTCTGGACGCTCTACGTCCTATCCTGAATAAGCGGCGCGGCGCAGATTTGTGACGCAAAGCGTCACGCAAGGCATTCCCACGCTGGAGCGTGAGGAACGATAAGTGTCTGGGCAACGATAATCTCCACTATCGTGCGACGCTCCGCGTCGGCATGCGTTTCTGGACGCTCTGCGTCCTATCCTGAATAAGCGGCGCGGCGCAGATTTGTGACGCAGAGCGTCACGCAAGGCATTCCCACGCTGGAGCGTGAGGAACGATAAGTGTCTGGGCAACGATAATCTCCACTATCGTG